>JAJBUB010000130.1:13870-14991 GCA_020860575.1 Clostridiales bacterium
GCAATGCAGTGGGTGAAAACCACTGCATTCCATTTTAACGGGATTTGAGGTACGGAAGATGAGGAACGTACTGGAATATCTGGAGCGCTCCGCCGCCCGACTGCCGGAAAAGACCGCCGTCGTGGACGAGGGGGAGTCTGTTTCCTACGCTGCCCTGCTCCGGGAGAGCCGACGGGTAGGGACTGCTCTGGCCCGGCGGTGCGCCCCGGGCAGCCCGGTGCCAGTGCTGATGGACAAGTCGGTGAATGCTCTGTGCACCTTTCTGGGGGCAGCCTGGGCAGGGTGCTTCTATGTGCCTTTGAACCCGGAGCTGCCCGCCCCCCGTCTCCGTCAGGTGCTGGAGGTGCTGGAGGCGGATTGGGTCATCACCGACGAGGCCGGGCGAGCACTGGCGGGAGAACTGGTGCAGGCGGAACACATCGTCTCCGTAGAGCCGCTCCGTCAGGGGGAGGAGGACGAGAAGCTTCTGGCCCTTCGCCGGACGGGACAGCTGGACATGGACCCTCTGTACACCAACTTCACCTCTGGCTCTACCGGCATCCCCAAGGGGGTGGTGGTGGGCCACCGGTCCGTCATCGACTTTATCGACGTGTTCACCCGGCAGTTTGGCATCTCAGAGGAGGATATCATCGGCAATCAGGCTCCCTTCGACTTCGACGTGTCGGTGAAGGACATCTACTCCGCCCTGGCGGTGGGGGCTACCCTGGTCATCATCCCCCGGCGGCTGTTCTCCCTCCCGGCGGCGCTGCTGGACTACATCTGTGACCACGAGGTGACCACCCTCATCTGGGCAGTATCCGCCCTGTGTCTGGTGAGCACCTTCCACGGTCTGGACTACCGGACGCCGGAGCGGGTGAACAAGGTACTGTTCAGCGGGGAGGTCATGCCGGAGCGGCACCTGAAAAGCTGGATGGAGCATTTGCCGGAGGCTGCCTTCGTCAACCTCTACGGCCCCACCGAGGTCACCTGCAACTGCACCTTCCACGTGGTAGACCGGGGGCGGAACTATCCCGACGGCCTGCCCATCGGAAAGCCCTTCTCTAACGAGGGGGTGTTCCTCCTTGACGGGGAGGGCCATGAGGTGACGGTGCCAGGGGGCAACGGGGAGCTGTGCGTCCGGG
>JAJBUB010000060.1 GCA_020860575.1 Clostridiales bacterium
GTGTACTTCTTCTTGATCTGCCCGGCGATGACGGTTCGCTGGACCTGGTTGGTGCCCTCGTAGATCTGGAGGATCTTGGCGTCCCGCATGAGCTTCTCCATGGGGTACTCCTTCATATAGCCGTAGCCGCCCATGACCTGCACGCCGTTCTCGGCGCACTTCATGCCGATGTCGGTGCCGAAGGTCTTGGCGATGGCGGCCTCCATGGTGAAGGGCTGGCCTGCATCCATCAGCTCTGCGGCGTGGAGGTACATCTGACGACCCGTCTGCACCTGGATCTCCATGTCCGCCAGCATCTCCTCCACCATCTGGAAGTTGGCCACGGGCTGACCGAATTGCTTGCGCTGCTTGGCGTACTTGGTGGCCTCTTCCACGGCCCGCTGGCCGATGCCGACGCCAAAGGCGCCCACGCCCGCCCGAGAGTGATCCAGGGTCTCCATGATATACTTAAAGCCCCGGTTCTTCTTGCCCAGCAGGTGATCCTTGGGGATGCGCACGTTGTCGAAGATGACCTCGCTGGTGAGGCTGAGCCGCATACCCATCTTGTCCTCTTCCTTGCCGATGGATACGCCGGGCCGATCCCGCTCCACGATGAAGGCGGACAGGCCCATGACCCCCGCCTTTTTCCGGGTGGAGGCCAGGACGGTGTAGATGCCCGCAATGGGGCCGTTGGAGATGAAGCACTTGGTGCCGTTGATGACGTACTCGTCTCCGTCCTCTACGGCGGTGGTCTGCACCCCGCCTGCGTCGGAGCCTGCATTCGGCTCGGTGAGGCAGAAGGCGGCGTACTTCTTCTCAATCATCGTGTCGAACCACAGCTTCTTCTGAGCGTCGGTGCCGGCAATCAGCACAGGGTAGGACGCCAGGGCGTTGGCGATGAGGGTGGTGCCGATGCCGATGTCGCCCCGGGCGATCTCCTCGGCAATGGCGAAGACCTGAACACTGGTCAGGCCGGGGCCGCCGTATTCAGCGGGAACACACAGCTGGTTCAGGCCCATGTCGCAGGCCATGTCCAGCAGCTTTTCCGGGAACTCGTTGTTCTTTTCGTAATCCCCTACCGTGGGGATTACTTCCTTATCCACGAACTCCCGGACCATAGTCAGCAGTTCCTGGGTCTCGTTATCGAAGAGCATGGCGGAAAAACTCCTTTTCTGTAAAGTCTGGAGAGCAGAAAATGCTCAGAATGTATTATAACACATTTATATAGGTCGGGCAACTTTTTTTGTGAAGTTCTGGGAAGGGGTGGTACGAATTCACACAAACTCTCTGCGGATTCGCCCGGGTGCCTGTTTTGTCGTGGGTGCGTGCTGCTCTCCCTCAGTCGCCTGACGGCGCCAGCTCCCTCTCTGAGGGAGCTGGCTGCCCGGAGGGCAGACTGGGGGAGAGCGGTAGGGGTTATCATCTAGCGAAAAGCTTTCGGCGAATTCGTACACACCCTATCTCATCTCCCAAACCTGTGCTATAATAGAGAAAAACACAGAACAGGGAGGCCCCACCATGACCCACGAGATCGACCTTGCCGCATGGCCCCGTCGGGAGATCTACGACTTTTTCTCCGGGATGCGCGACCCCATGTATATGGTCACGTTCACCGTGGACGTGACCGGACTGTATCGATATGTAAAGGCACGAGGACTGTCCTTCTACTATGCCATGGTCTGCCTCTGCACCCGGGCGGTCAATGAGACGGAAAATTTCCACTACACTGTCCGGGAGGGCAAGGTGTTTCTGCTGGACGAGCGCTCCCCCAGCTTTACCGACATGAGGCAGGGGAGCGACCTGTTCCACATCGTCACCATGCCCTGTGAGGGCAGTCTGGAGGAGTTCTGTCAGGCGGCAGGGGAGCGGAGCAGGGAGCAGGACTGCTTCATCCGTTCGGAGCTGGAATCGGATGGGCTGATCTTCTTCTCCTGCCTCCCCTGGCTCCGGCTCACCGCCCTCTCCAACGAGCGGGACCCAAACCCGGAGGACACCAACCCCCGCATCTCCTGGGGCAAATTTGAGGAGCGGGACGGGCGGCTGGAGCTGGGCCTCTCGCTGGAGGTAAATCACCGGTTCGTGGACGGTATCCATGTAGGACAGTTCGCCTCCGCCCTGGAGCGGCAGATCGCGGAGCTGGAAGGGTGAGGGCCTGGTACGAATTCGCACCGACTCTCTGCGAATTCGTCGATGGCGCCTATCTTGTCGAGGGTGTGTGCTGCGCTCCCTCAAAGAGGGAGCCAAGAGGGGGCGCAAAAAACCCGGCTCCCTCTTAGAGGGAGCTGTCAGCGAAGCTGACTGAGGGAGAGCAGCACGCACTCCAAACAAGAACAAATCCTTCGGCGAATCCGCACAAGTACAAAGCAGCCAGGCTGGACGACCAGTCTGGCTGCATTGGCAATTACTTCCCGGTCCGGGCGTCGTCGGTAGCCTGCTCCATATCGTCCCTGACGTCATCCCCTGCGTCGTCCACGGCGTCTACAGCGTCGTCCGTCACGTCCCTGGCCCCGTCGATGATGCCGTCGGTCACGTCCTCGGCGGCGTCGGCGGTGTCGTCCACGGCGTCCTTCACATCGTCGGAGACGCTGCCGTCATCCTCTCTCCTGACGTCGTCGGCATCGGTGCGGTCATCAGCCCGGTCGA
>JAJBUB010000034.1 GCA_020860575.1 Clostridiales bacterium
GGTGGAGCTGACTGTGGTCAAGGTGAGGGAGTGCGACCATGTGAAAAAGTCCAAAAAGCTCCTTCGCTTCCAGCTGGACGACGGGACCCCGGAGGGCCGTCAGATCCTCTCCGGCATCGCCGCCTGGTACGAGCCGGAGACGCTGGTGGGCAAGACCCTGGTGGCCGTGACCAACCTGGCCCCCCGAAAGATGATGGGTCTGGAGTCCAACGGGATGCTGCTCTCTGCGGAGAGCGGGGACAGCTTTACCCTGGTGATGCTGGACGACGGCATTCCCGCCGGGGCAAAGCTCTGCTGAGCGGGAGGACGATGGGTCCTCCTGCCGGATGCTGACCGCCACAGACGAATATCCGGCCGAACCGAGCCGCCGCGCCCTGCCTGCCATGGCAGGGTGCGGCGGCTTTTTTGCCTCTACAGGTTCAGGTGATACCGCTCCATCCAGCCGTTGAGCTGAATGAGCCAGGCGATCATCTGGGGGCCTGCCATGAGCTGACCGAACCAGGGCCGTCCGTAGTCCCCGGCGTCGGAGAGCAGCCCCTCCTCCAACGCCCTGGGGTTGACGACCGCATGGATGGGGGCGTTGGGGTCGGATAAAATCTCCCGTAGCCGCGCCCGGGCCAGCCTCTCAAATTGTGGATTGTGGGTCTTGGGATAGGGGGACTTGGGCCGGTTGCGCACGTCCTCCGGCAGCAGTCCGAGGGCGGCGTCCCGGAGCACCTGCTTGCGCACCCCGTCCCTGCTCTTCATCTCCCAGGGGATGTTCCAGACGTACTCCACCAACTGATGGTCGCAGAAGGGGACCCGGACCTCCAGGCCGGAGTACATACTCATCCGGTCCTTCCGGTCCAGCAGCCCGGTCATGAACCAGTTCAGGTTGAGCCAGCCCACCTCCCGGCGGCGGGCGGCATCCCCTGTCTCCCCCTCCAGCCGGGGGGTGGCCCGGCGGCTCTCCTGGCAGCGGGACCGGGCGTACTCCTCCAGCTCCAGAGAGGCGACCAGCTCCGGGTCCAGTACGGCGGAGCGGGCGGAGAAGTCCATGCACCAGGGGAAGGTGTCGCTCTCCAGCATATCCCTCCGGTGGAACCAGGGATAGCCCCCGAAGATCTCATCCGAGCACTCCCCGGAGAGGGCTACCGTGTGGTTTTTCCGGATCTCCCGGCAGAAGTACAGCAGGGAGGAGTCCACATCCGCCATCCCCGGCATATCCCTGGCCTCCATCGCCGTCTCCAGCAGCTCCACCAGCGGCTCCTGGGGACAGGTGAGCACCCGGTGCCGGGTGCCAAATTCCCGCTGCATCCGCTCCACCCAGGGCCAGTCGGCGTCCGGCTGGAAGGAGCTGGGGCGGAAGAACTCCCGGTTGCCGGTGTAGTCAAAGGAGTAGGTCTCCAGCGGCTCCCGGCCCTCCGCCTCGTATGCCCGGGCGGCCACGGCGGTAATAATGGAGGAGTCCAGCCCTCCGGAGAGGAGGGTACACAGGGGTACGTCGCTGACCAGCTGCCGCCGGATGGCCCCCACCAGCAGCTCCCGGAGATGGGCCACCGTGTCCTCATAGCTCTCCCGGTGGGGGAGGCTGAGCAGATTCCACCACCGGGCCTGGGCCACGCCGCTCCGGGTCATGCGGAGCAGGTGTCCCGGCGGCAGCTCATGTACCCCGGCGAACACCCCGTGTCCCGGCGTCCGGGCGGGGTTGATGGCCAGCACCTCCTGCCAGGTCTCCCGGTCCGCCCTGGGGGTCAGGCCGGGGTAGCAGAACAGGGCCTTAGGCTCCGAGGCGAACACCAGCGCGTCCCCCACCCGGGCGTAAAAGAAGGGCTTCACCCCGCACCGGTCCCGCACCAACAGGAGGGATTCCCCGTCCCAGAAGGCGAAGGCGAAAATACCCTCCAGCTGCTCCCCCACCTCCGGCCCGTACTGGATGCAGGCGTGGAGTAGCACCTCCGTATCCGACCGGGTGCGGAAACGGTGTCCCAGAGAGGCGAGGCGGGAGCGAAGGGCGTCCGTGTTGTAAAGCTCCCCGTTGTAGCACAGGGCGCAGGTGCGCCCCTCCAGGGAAACTGTCATGGGCTGCTGGCCCTGCTCCGGGTCGATGACCGCCAGACGGCGGTGGGCCATGAGACAGTGGGGCGCACGCCACAGGCCGCTGTCGTCCGGCCCCCGGCGCTCCATCGTCCGGGCCATGCGCCAGCCCACCACCTGCCACTCCGGGCCACGGATGTCCTGGGTAAAGTCACAAAAACCGGCAATGCCGCACATACGCAGACCTCCTTGCTGCTCCCAGCCTATGCCACAGCGCCCGGAGAGGTGCTACAGGTCACAGAATCAAATTTGCACCAGCTCCTTCCAATTGCAAATTTTTTATGAACGCTATTGCATTTTCAGGGAAAGAGGGGTATGATATGTTAGCACTCAGAAAAAGAGAGTGCTAATAATTCGTTAACAATTTTGTTTTGGGAGCGGACCGCTCCCCTATATGGAGGAATCTGGCATGGAAAAACGTGAATTCACAGCGGAATCTCAGCGGATGCTGGATCTGATGATCAACTCCATCTACACCCACAAGGAGATTTTCCTGCGGG
>JAJBUB010000083.1 GCA_020860575.1 Clostridiales bacterium
GTTTCTGGTATAATGGAGAAAATGAAGAATGGAGAAGACGATTCTGTTTTCCGACAGGGGACAGGGCATTGATTTGAGGAGAGATTTCATGTATTTACTGCTAGTGGAGGACGATTTACAGCTCTCCGGGCTGATTTCCGACCAGCTTCGAAAACGGGGATACCAGGTGGACGCCGCCTGCGACGGGGAGCGGGGGCTGTCCCTGCTCCGACAGGGGCGGTATGACGGCTGCATTTTGGACCGGATGCTCCCTGGCCTGGACGGGCTGACTCTGCTCCGCCGGGCCAGAGCGGCGGGGGTGAGCGTCCCGGTGCTGATGCTCACCGCCATGAGCCGGACGGAGGATCTGGTGGACGGCTTCGAGAACGGGGCGGACGACTACCTCTCCAAGCCCTTCGCCATGCCGGAGCTGCTGGTGCGGGTGGACGCCATGCTCCGCCGGGGAGCAAAAAAGACCGCCGATGGGCTGTCAGCAGGCGATCTGACGCTGGACACGGCCACCATGACCCTCACCGGCCCGTCGGGACATTGCACCCTGACCCGGCGGGAGACAGACATCCTCTCCCTGCTCCTGGAGGCTCCCGGACAGGTGATCCCCCGTGAGCGCTTCTTTCAGGCAGTCTGGGGCATGGACGCCCAGGTGGGGGACGCCTCCCTGGACACCTACATCTATTTTCTCCGGCGGCGGCTGCAAGCGGTGGGGACCCGCTGGCGGCTGACCACCCGCCGGGGCAAGGGCTATCTCCTGGAGGCAGGAAGCACAGCGCAGGGAGGCACGGAGTGCCGGAAGTGCCCCTTGAGGGCAGAAGTTCCGCCGACAGCAGAGGAGACGCCATGATACCGGCCCTTCGGCGGCGGCTGGCGGCTCTGTTCGGCGGACTGACCAGCCTGGTGCTGCTGGTCATGCTGGTCATCACCTGTTATCTCAGCTGCACCCAGTACCAGAGCAGCCAGGAGGTGCTGTATCAGACCCGGTTCCAGTCCCTGCTCCAGCAGCTCCAGCGCAGCGGCGAGGTCAGCGACGACTATCTCTCCCAGGTGGCGGGGGACGAGACGCTGCTGTTCTATGTGGAGGTCAACGGCGTGCCCCTTCACTTTTCCGCCCTCCGGGCGGAAGAGGAGGGAAAGGATGCGCTGCTGTCCGCCCTCCGCACGGAGGCGGAAAACCAGAGCGGCAGCGGGGACGGGCTGTTGAACGTGACCCTCACCGTGGACGAAACCCCCTATCAGGGCACCGTCTACACCGTGACGGACTATCAGGTGTATTTTGCTCAGGACCTGACCGGACGGTACGACCATATGAAAGAGCTGGTGGGGCTGTATCTGCTGCTGGGGGCGGTGGGGGTCGCAGCCATGCTGCTGGTGAGCTGGCTCCTCTCCCGCATCGCCACCCGGCCCACAGAGCAGGCGGTGCAGGAGCAGCAGGCCTTCATCGCCGCCGCCAGCCACGAGCTGCGCAGCCCTCTGGCGGTCATCCGGGCCAGTCTGTACGCCGCCGGACAGCAGAGCGACCGGCAGGAGGTGCAGGCTCAGCTCGCCCTGGCCGACCGGGAGGCCGAGCGGATGAGCCGTCTGGTGGCCGACCTGCTGACCCTGACCGGGAGCGGCGTAGGCCGGTGGGCCTGCGAGCGGACGGACGTAGAGCTGGAGACGGTGTGCATCCGGCTCTACGACCAGTTCGCCCCCCAGGCGGAGCAAAAGCGACACCCCTTCCGGCTGGAGCTGCCGGAGACGGTGCTGCCGGTAATCTCGTCCGACGAGGAGCGGCTGGTGCAGCTGCTCTCCGTCCTGCTCTCCAACGCCCTGGACCACACTCCCGACGGGACGGCGGTGGAGCTGACCGCCCGAGTGGAGGGGAGCTGCGCCGTCCTCGCCGTGGTCGACCACGGACCCGGCATCCCGGACGGGGAGAAGGAGGCGGTGTTCCGCCGGTTCTACCGGGCAGAGCAGAGCCGCACGGACAAGGGACACTTCGGCCTGGGCCTGCCCATCGCTCAGGAGCTGGCCCGGCAGCTGGGCGGGCAGCTGACCCTGGAGGACACCCCCGGCGGCGGGGCCATCTTCTCCCTGCGGCTCCGGCGGACGGGCCATTAGACCAGGTCATTTCCCAATTTTAGATTATTTTCAGGTAACGTCGGAAACGGTAGGGTATGATAGAGACAGCAAAACGAATGGGAGGTCACGCTTATGAAAAAGGCGCTCGCACTGCTGCTGTCTCTCGCCATGGTGCTGTCCCTGCTGGGATGCAGCGGCGTTTCGGGGCAGACAGGAACTGACACGGCGACGGACACCAGCGCAGTCAACACATCGGACACCGAGACCACCCTCCGCTATGTGGAGGAGAACGTCACCCCCACTCTGGCCGACGGAAGCTCCACCTACATCATGTCCATCCAGGGCTGGGCCGACGGCAGCCTGGACGCCTTTGGTTATCAGGAATGGTATCACTCGGAGGACGGCGGGGACACCTGGGAGACGAGGGAGATCCCGGAGGAGTTCCGCATCATCCTGTGCGCGGACGACAGCGGGACGCTGTACGGCTGCGGCAGGGATGAGGAGATGGGACAATACGTCTTTTACCGCTGCGCCGCCGGGGGAGAAACAGAGACCATCGTCCCGGAGGTCGCCATCGCCGACAGCTTTCTGTACCGGGTCATCTATGACAACCGTATCATTCTTTTGGAGGCGCAGCACGAGGACTGGACCTCCACCCTCTACGCCGTGGAGCTGGCCACCGGGGAGACCCTTTGGGAGCGGGAGACTGTCAACTATCCCATCTGCTTCTGTTATGACGGGGCTGTCTATCTGTATGAAGACGCCTACCCCATGCTGGCCCTGGACCCGGAGACCGGGGAGGCGCTGGGGGAGTATGGCGAGGACTTTATGTGCAACACCAACCGTCCCCTGCTGGCGGAGGACGGGTACTATTTCTTCGTGGACCCGGATAACTACAACCTCTGCCGGGGCATCTTCGACTCCCAGATCTATGAGGTGGTGCTGGAGGCCAGCGGATACCGTTACGCCCTGGACGGGGCGGATGCCGTCAGCGTGGGCAGCTTCTACATGGATGAGGACTACACCCTCTATCTCATCACGGACAGCGGCAACCTGTATCGCTTCACCTCGGAGCGGACGGCGACAGCGGAGAGCTCCTTCACCGTCTGGGCGCTGTACGAGACGGACACCCTCCGGGAGACGATGCTGGCCTTCCAGCAGGAGCATCCGGAGCTGGACGTGGTGCTGGACGTGCAGCTGGACGACGACGGCTCCACCGGGAGTGCCGCCACCGTCAGCGACCTGCTCTCCACCCTGAACACCCAGCTCTTGGCGGGAGACGGCCCGGACGTGCTGATTTTGGACGGGGTGGACTACGAAAACTACATCGGCAAGGGAGTATTGGAATCGTTAAACGACATCTATCAGGAGACAGACTTTGTGGGCGGCACCGTCTCCGGTCTGCTGACGGAGGCAGGGGACTGCTATGTTATCCCTGCCCGGTTCTCCGTGCCGGTGCTGATGAGCAGCGACGAGGGGGAGACGCTGCCCGCCACCATGGAGGAGCTGACGGAGCGGGTGCTATCCGGCAGCGCCCGGACGGCGGAGCAGTCGGACAACGTTGAATGGGTGGACGGGGCCTATCTACAGCCCTACCCCTCCGGTCCCTTCTATTCGGCCTGGCTGGCCGCCAGTGGCAGCGCCCTGGTGACGGAGGACGGGGTGGACACGCAGGCCCTCTCCGCCTGGCTGGAGGGGCTGAAGGAGATCAGCGACCACTACAACCTGTGCGTGTGGGGCAAGCTCACCGGAGGGGAGGCGGGAACCGGCTCGGGAATATTTGATTCCGGAAACCGGAACGAATATTTCCCCAGCGACGCCGAATGGGGGGACGGTACCGCCGGATTTATGGAGATGGTCGATGTGCAGTCGCTGGTGGGCCATATGGTCCTCCGGTGCGTCGAGTACGACGAGGAGACCGGAGAGGATATGGTCACGCCGTATGAGACGGACTTCCACATTGTCCGGTTCCCCGGACTGACGGAGGGGGCCTACAGCCCGGAGATACTGATGGCGGTCAGCGCAGGCAGCAGCCAGACCGAGCTGGCGAAGGAGTTTATCCGGACCGCCCTCTCCGACGACATCCAGCAATACACCTACGGCGACGGCCTGCCCGTCACCCAGGCGGGGATGGACGCCCAGATCGACTACTTCGCCCCCTACGCCCGGCAGTGCGGCTGGGACATCTCTGAGCTGGAGACGATTTTCGACGGCTGCACCACCCCGGTCTCCCTGGAGCTGGAGATGGAGGACATCCTCTACGACGCGGCCAGTCAGCTCTGCCTGGGAGAACTGGACCTGGAGGACGCAGTCGCCCAAATTGAGGACGACCTGGCGCTGAAAATCGCGGAAAAATAAGAAAGCAGGACCGCCGCCCCGCTGCAAAAGCGGGGCGGCGGTCCTTTTCCTGGCTCCATCTCTGAGGCAGGGAGCGAAGCGGAAGTGCCGCTTGACGGCGGAGCTGGCTGCCCGAAGGGCAGGCTGAGGGAGAGCAGTATGCACTCATGACAAGGTATGCACTGTCGGCGAATTCGTACTGACTTCGTGCGAATTCGCCGTAGGTGCCTAGCTTGCCTTTCGTGCCTGCTGCTCTCCCTCCGTCACGGCTTACGCCGTGCCACCTCCCTCAGAGAGGGAGGTAAGGGTCTGCTGCAATCCCCGGGCGAATTCGTACCAAAGAGAAATCCGCCTTATCCTCTCCGCTCCGCCAGCACCAGGGTCCCCACCGGGGTCTCCTGCACCCGGCCCATGAACTGGGCGCAGTCCACGCCCCGGCGGCCGCAGTCCAGAGCGGCCTCGTCCTCCGGGTCGTAGCCCAGCAGGCGGGCGGTCCCGGCGGCCAGCTCCTCGGGGATCAGGGTGATTTGCGCCCGGAGTACGGCACAGGCGGCGTTGGCGCTCTCCTGACAGGACACGTCACCCGGCGTCCGCCAGTGTTCTCCGGGCTGCGCCCGGCGGAGGCCCCGATAGCGGTCCGGGTCCTGATCCAGCCGCCAGACATAGCTCTCCTCCGTCTCCCGGGTGATGCGCAGGCCCAGCCTCCGCCAGAGGACAGCGCAGGTGTCCCGTAGCTCTTCGTCCCCGGCGTCCAGGCCGAAGGCGATGAGCACCCGATCGGTGAGCTGGGAGAAGGAGACGGGGGCCTCCTGCTCCAATACTTCTTCCACCACCCGATAGACACGGTCCCGGAAGTCGGGGTCGGACACCTCGCTCTCCCGGATGCCCATGACGGTGAGACTGGCGGGGGTATACAGGGGCGGCTCGGGACGTTTGGGCGCCTCCTTCTGGGACGGAGAGGCGGACTGCGGCTCGGTCTCCTGTTGGAGCAGCACGTCCAGCAGCCGGAGCAGCTGCTCCAGCACCCGGTCCCGGTCCTGCCACCAGTCCATGGTCCACACCCGGCACAGGTTCCAGCCCATGTTCTGGAGCGTCTCGCTGTGCCCCAGCTCCCGGTCTCTGGTGCGGGGGATGGCCCCGTAATCCGGGCCGTCCAGCAAAATGGCCAGCAGCCATTCACCGGGTCGGTCCGGATGAGGGACACGGATGGCGTCGGTGACGGGGCCGGGCTGGGCCAGCCAGCCCCGCTCTGTCAGGGCGACACACAGCTCCTCCTGGATGCGGTTTCGATAGGGGAGGGACTGCGTCTCCGGGCGGGGGGTCCCGTCGGCGGCGTAGTCCAGCAGCTCCACCAGGCTTTCATCCTCCAGCCGGGGCCAGTCCGCCCGGTCGAGAGAGGAGTAGAGCCAGACCTCCCCCCGGCAGGGGGCGAAGGCGCGGGAGAAATGGGCTGCGGCGGTCTGTCCTCCCAACGCTGTCTGAGCGGGGGAGAGGCTGCCGTATTTGTCCATGGCCAGGGTCAGGGAGAACAGCACGATCTCCCGCCCCTCGCTGCTGCACTCGTCTGTGGGGACCACGGGGAGGGCGGTCAGCTCTTCGGCGATGTCTGGGTTCTCGGCGGCGGCCTGGGCCAGCAGACGGCGGATGTCCCGGGCCTGCTCCGCCGTCAGGGTGACGATGATGATGTCTGTCTGTCCCTCCCGGATGAGCTGCACCGCCTGATCTGTCACGGCGGCTGCCTCGGCAGGGTTGGAATTGCCCTCCATCCGTCCTACCACCGTCTTGTAGCGGATACGGAAGTCCATGGGATGGGGAGAGAACAGGCCCCGTCTGCCGAAGAAATGGCGATCCGGCCACTGGAGACTTTCCTGCCGGAGAAGGAAACACCCCTCCAGACGCAGCTCCGGCACTCCTGCCGACTGGCAGGCGGTCCAGAGAGAATCTTCCATGGGGGCGCTGCCCCCCAGGAGCAGGGCTGTCCGGCCCAGACCCACCACGCTGACGCCGGGATCGAGGGGGAGGCGATCTGCCCCGTCTACCGCCACATAGTCAAAGACAGGGCTGCCGTCGGCGGCGGGGGAGAAGCAGCGCAGGGCGTCGGCGGGGCTGGCCAGCACGCAGGGGAACAGCCGACGGGTCAACCGGGGCAGCCCCCGGAGCAGACCGTCCAGGGAGATGTCCTTGGCCCCGGTGCGGTTGGCCCAGCGAAGCAGTCCCAGCTCCTCCTGCAGGCCCTCCTCCCGGCAGACGTCGGGAATGTGGGCGGTGGACAGGTCGAACAGGGCCTCCCGGGTCTGGCGGGTCAGCTCCCCGTCCAGTTGGGCATAGGTCCGCAGCAGCTCCCGAAACTGACGGGCGGAAAACTGCTTCAGCTCCGGCACCCAGTCCAGCTCCTGCTGGAGCAGCGCCCGGTACAGGCTCTTGCGGAACAGGGCGGCCACGTCCTCCTCCGGGGAAATGGGGTGGTTAAAGTAGTTGACGAAGGATTGCAGCCCCAGGCTTTCCCCACGACGGCACTGATACCGCCAGTTCATCCAGCGCACCAGCTCGTCCAAATGGTCCAGTAAGGTCTGACACCCCGCCCGTAGCTGCTCCACCCAGTCCGGGCCGTCCCCGGAGAGGTGGGCGGTGGCCAGGGCCTCCAGCCGGTCCGCCCGGTCGGAGGCGTCCCGGAAGGCGTCTATAAGATCGTGTGCGCAGTCCAGGGCGGCGGGGTCGACTGCGAGGGTGGCCCGAAGGGTCAGGTCGCCGGTCATCTCCCCCAGCAGCTCGTCCGACCGCACTGCCCGGACACTCTGGGCATAAAGACTGTCCCAGTCGGTGCCCGGCCCGTCGTACAAATCGCCCAGCTCGTCCGACCAGCGCTCCAGCAGGGCGTCGATGGTTTCAGTCTCCTGTTGGCAGGCGGCCAGCAGCCGCAGGGCCTGGGAGAAGTCTCCCAGAGCCACCGGCTCTTTGGCCTGTGCCTCCAGCTGCTTGCGGATGGTGAGCAGATTGCGGAGACGGCGGCAGTCGTTTCGCCGCTCCACCAGCCAGTCCCGGCTGTCCGGCTGACCGGTGCGGCCGATCATCACGTCCAGACGGCCCAGGACCTCCCGGGCCTGCTCCCACTGGGTCTGGAGGGCCCCGGCGGCGGCTACCGCCTCCTCCGAGCTGCCGTACTTCCGCAGAAAATCCTCGCTGCCGGTGAGCTCGGTGAGCCAGGCATGGCTCTCCTCCGCCACCCGGCGGGCGGTCTCCAGCCAGACCCAGACGGTCTCCTCCCCCTTGTAGACGCTTTTCAGCTCTTTCTCCCAGCGGTGATAAATGGTATCGCACTGGGCCAGCTCATCCTGAAAGTCGATGAGCCAGTGGATGCCGCTCTCAATGCCGTCGGTGGTGAGCTTGCCCTTGCAGCAGCTCTCCAGCTGGGAACGGAGGGAGGTCCGGTTCCGCAGCCAGGCGATGCCCCAGTTGCCGCCCTCATGCTCCCAGCGGGCCAGGAGAGAGCGGCCGTCTATGGAGAGAAAGTCCTCGTTCCAGTCCCGGAGAAGGACCTCCTTGCTCTCCTTGGCCTGTTTGCCGTGGCGGATCAGCTCCCCCACGTCCCAGAGCAGACCCTGAATGTTGGAGCAGGCGCCCCACTCTCTGGGGATATCCTTCCAGCGGGCCAGCTCGGCGGCGATCTCGTTGTATCGCTCCCAACTGTCCCGGGTGGTGGGAGCGGGCACCTGAAGCGCCTTTGACCACTGGCGGCCCACCTGCTCCAGCCCGTTGAGCAATCCCTCTGCCTGGGTGAGCAGACGGCGGAGGGCGCTCTCCCGGTCAGGCTCCCGGGGCAGCGTCCAATCCGCCTGGAGAAAGCTCCACTGTCGTTCCAGACTGACAGCGTCCATGTCAAATACGCTCTCATCCCAGTTGACCAGTACCTTGTCCTGGAGAGAGCGGAGATGCTCTGTGCGCTCCCGAAGCTCCTGAACGGCGTCGGAGAGCATGGGGATTTTGGTAGAGCTGCACCACCCGGCAGGGTAGTCCTGCCATTCCAGCAGCAACCCGGCGGTGTCTGCCAGATGCTCCCAGTCCTCCCGGGAGCCGGGGACGGCCATTCCGGTGCGTCCGCACCAGTCTGCACCGGCGGCCTCCAGAGCGTCCAGGGCGGCAAACAGCTCGGAGCTGCGGGCGGGGATCTCATCCATCAGCTCCGGACGGTACTCGCAGCCCCAGACCGGAGAGAGGGAATGCTCTGTGGGGGCCTGCCCCAGAGAACGGGCGGCCTGGGCCAGCTCCTGGGCGCAGACCAGCCGGATTTGGAGACCGTCTGCGTCCAGATGGCTTAGCATGGGAGAGGACAGGGGGAGAACGCCCTCCGTCTCCCGCTCCTCCAGGCAGCGACAGATCAGCTGAAAGGGGGTCAGTCCACAGCGGCTGGGGGTGTGAAGGGTGGAGACATATCGATCCAGCCGGTGGCTCACCTGGAGGGTCTGCTGAGACAGAGAGAAAAAGTCGTCCCCGTTCCCCTGGGGCCGGAGCTGGAGGGCCAGATTATACTGCCGCAGCACCGCCTTTTTCCGGTCGCCGGTCTGGGGGATATGGAGGCAGAGAGACGCCAGGCCCAGGTCCTCCATCCGGCGGAGCAGGTCGGTGAGGTCCCGCTCCTCCCGGGCCACAGCCAGGATGTGCTGACGACCGCCCATGGCGTTGGCCAGAAGGCCGGCCAGCAGCTGAGTCCGTCCGGAGCCGCGTCCGCCGGAGACCAGGAGATGCCCGTCATGGCCCAGACGGGCCAGAGCGGTCATCTGCATCCCGTCCAGGGGGAGTGGGGCCAGAATACCCTCCTCTTCCTGGGCAGATTGGTTCGGGTCGGGAGCGGATTGGGGGGGAAGGGAGCCGCCTCCGGTCAGGGCGGCTGCCAGAGAGCCGTCCGGCCAGGCCTGAGGGGGAGCGGCATACCGCTCCAACGCCTCCACCGGGAAGCAGCCCAGCCAAAGCCCCTCCTCCTGCCGCCAGTCCTCCCGACCGGTCAGCAGCTCCTCCAGCTGCTCCCGGAGAAAGACCCGGCTGAGCCGCCAGCTCCTCTCCGGGGCGGGGCAGTCCTGGGCCAGCCGATCCAACAGGGGCCGGTTGAGAATGGGGTTTTCGCTGCCCCGGCGGAGCTTCCAGCTTCCGGGAACGCCCTCCAGCACCACCGGGCAGACCAGCAGGGGACCTGCGTATTCCTCTTTCAGCACCAGCCGATCCTCCGCCAGACAGAGGATGGGACTGCCCTGGAGCTTTGCCGTCCGCTCTGCAGTCAGGGCCAGCCGCTCCAGCGCCTGGGACAGCGCCTCCGGCTCCAGATCGGTGACGGCGGCGGACTCGATCTCCTCGGCGGAGTCGTCAGGGCAGCACAGAGGGACGGCCCGGCCGGAGGCCAGAGCGTTCAGCAGCGTCTCCGCGTCCGGGCAGGTGATGGGAACCAGGGGGTCACAGCGATCCATCTGCCCCAGAGGCCCCTCCAGCAGCGGGGCGATATTCCGTTTTTCTTCTTCCATAGGGAGCACTCCTGACATAAAGCCCTCCATCCCGGGATGGAGGTGACTGTACATTCTTAACACCAGTATAGCAGAATACGGGGGCGGGGGAAAGAGATTTCTTTTCCCGTTGGGCAAAAAAGGTTGCAGGAAAAATACCCCCGGCCTCCGGTGGAGCATTCCACGGAGGCCGGGGGTATTTTACGCCTGGTACTCAGTTGGCGGCAGTCTGGGCTGCGCTGTGGCCCGCAGCCTCCGGGTCGTCCCGGAGGCTGCGGTAGGTGTAGACCAGGACAACGGCGGAGATGACGCCGGTGAGCACGTCGGAGACGGGCATGGAGTACAGCACGCCGTCCAGGCCGAAGAACACCGGCAGCAGCAGGGCCAGGCCCACGCCAAAGACCACCTCACGCACCATGGAGAGCATGGTGGACAGGCCCGCCTTGCCCAGGGCCTGGAGGAAGATGAAGGTACCCTTATTCACACAGGCCAGGATCAGCATGCACAGATAGGTGCGGAAGGCCTTGATGGCGAACTCGGTGTAGTAGGCGCTCTCGTTGGCGGCACCGAAGATGCCGATGAGCTGGGCAGGGAAGAGCTCCACGATGAGCATGGCGATCAGGCCCACGATGGCCTCCGCCGCCAGCAGGTGGGTGAGCAGGCTGCGGACCCGGTCCTTCCGGCCCGCGCCGATGTTGTAGCCCACCACGGGGATGCACCCGGCGGCCAGGCCGATGGCGATGGAGATGACCACCTGGAACACCTTCATGACGATGCCCACCACCGCCATGGGGATCTGGGCGTACTCCGCCTGACCGAAAATGGCGTCCAGAGCGCCGTACTTCTGGATCATGTTGTTGACGGCGGCCATGGACAGCACCATGGACACCTGGGACAGAAAGCTGCAAATTCCCAGGGGCAGGAACCGGCCCATGAGCCGTCCGCTGAGCCGGAAGCTGCTCTTTTCCAGCTTGACCGCCTTCAGGTGGAACAGATACCACACGGAGGCGGCGGCGGTGATGATCTGCCCGGCCACGGTGGCTACGGCGGCGCCCATCATGCCCCAGCGGAGGACGTAGATGCAGATGGGGTCGAGGATGATGTTGGCAGCGCAGCCGGCCAGGGTGGCGGCCATGGCGAAGTTGGGGCTGCCGTCAGAGCGGATGATGGGGTTCAGGGTCTGGCCGAACATATAGAAGGGGATACCCAGGGCGATCCAGAAGAAGTACTCCTGGGCCAGGGCGAAGGTCTCGTCGTTGACCGTGCCGCCGAACATGGCGATGATCTGGTCGGCGAAGATCAGATAGATGGCAGTGACCACGATGCTGGCCAGGATGGTCAGGATAATGGAGTTGCCGATGCTCCGGTGGGCGTTCTCCTTCTGGTTGCTGCCCAGACAGATGCTGACAAAGGCGCAGCAGCCGTCGCCGATCATCACCGCAATGGCCAGGGCCACCACCGTCAGGGGAAAGACCACCGTATTGGCGGCGTTGCCGTAGGAGCCGAGGTAGTCCGCATTGGAGATGAAGATCTGGTCTACGATGTTGTACAGGGCGGCCACCAGCAGAGAAATGATGCAGGGGATGGCGTAGCTGCGCATCAGACTGCCCACAGGCTTCGTCTCAAGATAGGCGTTCGATTTTTCTTCCATGATTGATTGCTTCTCCTTTTCTGAAATATCGGATAACAGTCTCCCGCACTTCCGTCGCCGTCTGCCGGTGCGACCCGTCTCTGCGCAGAGCGGCTGAAAGGGCGGAAAAAATGCGTAAGCCCGTGGCCCGGACTTACGCATTCGCTGCAACTCAGCGTTACATATTATAGCGATTTTTCCGGGGAAGTCAATGATTTTTCTCACAAAAAGATGGTGTGCAACCCGGGGCGGAATTGACATACTCCTCCCCTGAGGGGAAGACCCGTCCGCGGGAGACAGCTGTCCCGGACTGTCCGCCGACAGCCGGCTTTGAACGGACTTCGAACTTTCCCAGCCGCCCATGCCTGGGGAGGCCTTGCAATTTCCAGGCAAATGGGAGATAATATGGGGCGACAGAAACGGGAATGTACGGGAGGCCCCTATGAAAGACTATTTTAACATCCAACTGACCCCGGACCAGCTCCGGGAGATGAGCAGCCTGGCTCTGGCCCACATGGGGGACGGGGTGTATGAGCTGCTGGTCAGGGGCTGGCTGTGCAGCGGAGGGCTGGAGGTCAACGGACATCTCCACCGGGAGACGGTGGCCCTGGTCCGGGCCTCCGCCCAGGCGGCGGCACTGGACAAAATTTTGCCTCTGCTGACCGATGAGGAAAACGGCGTGGTCCGCCGGGGCCGGAACGCCAACATTCACCTGATCCCCAAGGGGGCCAGCCGGGGAGAGTACCGAAAGGCCACCGCTCTGGAGGCCCTGTTCGGCTGGCTCTACCTCCAGCACCGGACAGAGCGCATCAATCAGCTGTTTGACGTCATCATGACCCCGGACGGGGAAGGGGAGGGAGCCTGATGCCCTTAGACGCCGCCTGCCTCACCGCCCTGGTGGGGGAGCTTCGTCCCCAGCTGGAGGGGGCGAGGGTGGACAAAATTTTCCAGCCCGGACGGGACGAGGTGGTGCTTCACCTCCGCACCTCCCAGGGGAACCAGAAGCTGCTGCTCACCGCCAATCCCTCCCATCCCAGGCTCCAGATGACCGCCCTCACCCGGGAAAATCCCGCCTCGCCCCCCATGTTCTGTATGCTGCTGCGCAAGCATCTGACCGGGGCAAGGGTGCTGTCCGTCACCCAGCCCCCCATGGAGCGGGTGGTGACGTTGGAGCTGGAGACCCTCAACGAGCTGGGGGACCGGGTGACCCGCCGCCTGATTCTGGAGGCCATGGGCCGCCGGTCCAACCTGATTTTGACGGACGAGAACGGACGCATCACCGACTGTCTGCGGAAGGTGGACGGGGAGCTGTCCCAGCTCCGGCCGGTGCTGCCGGGGCTGTACTACCGCCTGCCCCCCGCCCGGGAGGACCGGCGCAATCCCAGGGAGGTTGACCGGGAGACGCTGGCCGCTCTGCTGGACGCCGCCCCGGAGGAGGCACAGGCCGACCGCTGGCTGCTGGACACCTTCTCCGGCCTGTCCCCTCTCATCTGCCGGGAGATCGTCTGTCGGGCCGCAGGCCGGACGGATGCCCGCCTGAATCAGATCGAGCGGGAGCGTCTGCTGGACGCCGTGGAGGACGTGCTGGAGGCCATTGACCGGCCTCAGCCCACTGCCCTGTTCCGGGAGGGGGAGCCGAAGGACTTCTCCTATCTGCCCATCGGTCAGTATGGGGACTACTATGAGCGGCGGAGCTATGAGAGCTTCTCCGCTCTGCTGGACGAATTCTATGCCGTCCGGGAGACCGGGGAGCGGGTGCGGCAGAAAGGGCAGGAGCTGATCCGCCACCTGACCAGCGCCCGGAACCGGACAGAGCGGAAGCTGCAAATCCAGGCGAAGGAGCTGGCGGAGGCCCGGAACCGGGAGCAGTACCGGGTCAGCGGAGACTTAATCACCGCCAACCTCTACCGGATGGAGAAGGGGGAGCGGTCGCTGACGGCGGTGAACTACTACGACCCGGAGTGCCGGGAGCTGACGGTGGCCCTGGATCCCCTGCTCACCCCTCAGCAGAACGCCGCAAAATACTATAAAAAATACAGCAAGGCCAAGACGGCGGAGGTGGTCCTTACCAAACAGATAGAGCAGGGCCGAAACGAGCTGGACTATCTGGAAAGCGTCCTGGAGTCCCTCCAGCGGGCAGAGGGGGAGAGGGACCTGAACGAAATTCGCCAGGAGCTGGAGGACGGGGGCTATCTCCGGACCCAGAAGAACGGCAACCGGCCCATGAAGCGGCCCCGGCCCCAGCCCATGGAATTCCGTTCCTCCGCCGGGCTGCGCATCTCGGTGGGTAAGAACAACGTCCAGAACGACCAGCTCACCTGCAAGCTGGCGGGGAAGGGGGACATCTGGCTCCACACCCAGGGCATCCATGGCTCCCACGTCATCCTTTGGACGGGTGGGGCAGAGCCGGACGAGAAGAGCATGGAGGAGGCGGCGACGCTGGCCGCCTGGTTCTCCCAGGGCCGGAGCGGCAGCCGGGTGCCGGTGGACTATACCCCGGTGAAGTACGTCAAAAAGCCTGCCGGGGCAAGGCCGGGGATGGTGATCTACACCACCTGCCGGACGATGTACGTCACCCCGGAGGAGTCCGTCGTAAAACGGATCCAGGGGCAGGGGTGATGCCCTAAACTTTCCCTTGAGAAACGGACATTCTGTGTTATAATGACTGCCAGAGACGCAACACACCCGAAAACGGGACATCGGATGTAAGGAGATAGAACGCCGTATGAAATTAGGAATCGTGGGTCTCCCCAACGTGGGCAAGAGCACCCTTTTTAACGCCATCACCAACGCCGGGGCGGAGTGCGCCAATTACCCCTTCTGCACCATCGAGCCGAATGTGGGTACCGTGGCGGTGCCGGACAGCCGGCTGGACTGGCTCTCCGACCTGTACCACCCCAAAAAGACCACCCCTGCCGTCCTCGAGTTCGTGGACATCGCCGGTCTGGTGAAGGGGGCCAGCAAGGGGGAGGGCC
>JAJBUB010000025.1 GCA_020860575.1 Clostridiales bacterium
CCAGGCCGCGCGCCCCCCCCTCCCCACCGCCCCCCGGCCCCACCGCCCCCCCAGCGCCCGGCGCGGGCCCCGGGGGGGGGGGGGGGGGGGGCCCCCCCCCCCCCCCCCCCACGCCCGCTGCCCCCAAATCGAGACCCATTTGGTGGTCTCCCGGGGGGCAGAGCTGACTCTGGAGCAGGAGACGGGTCTGCACCTGGACGACCTGCGCCCTCTGGTACACACCCTCCACGATAACGGGGAGATCGGTGCCTGCATCGCCAGCGGCTCCTTCCGTACCATGGGGATGATCGTGATCCCTTGCTCCATGAAGACGGCGGCGGGCATCTGCTCCGGCTACAGCGACAACCTGCTCCTTCGGGCGGCAGACGTGTGCATGAAGGAGCGCCGCAAGCTGGTGCTGGTGGCGAGGGAGTCTCCCCTGAGTACCGTCCATCTGCGCAACCTCTGCGAGCTGAGCCGGATGGGCGCGGTCATCCTGCCCCCCATGCTGACCTATTACAACCACCCCGCCAGCCTGGCCGACTGCACCCGCCATACGATGAACCGCATCCTCGCCCAGTTCGGGCTGGACGAGGACAGCTATGAGTGGAGCGGGATGGGATAAGTCCCGTTTTCGTCCCATTCAACCCCTGAGACAGACAAAAATCCCCCTCTCCGCAGCTTGCGGAGAGGGGGATTTGTATGCTTGAAAGGGGGGAGGCTCAGGCCTTTTTCGCCTTGATGGCGGCGGTGAGGGCGGGGACCACTTCGAACAGGTCGCCCACGATGCCATAGTCCGCCACGGAGAAGATGGGGGCGTCCGGGTCCTTGTTGATGGCGATGACGGTGTCAGAGCCGCTCATGCCCGCCAGGTGCTGGATGGCGCCGGAGATGCCCACGGCCACATAGATCTTGGGGGCCACCGTCTTGCCGGTCTGGCCCACCTGATGGGCGTGGGGGATCCAGCCTGCGTCCACGGCGGCACGGGAGGCGCCTACCACGCCACCCATGGCGTCGGCCAGCTCCCGCACCAGGGCGAAGTTCTCGGCGCTCTTGAGGCCGCGGCCGCCGGAGACGATGACATCCGCCTCCTCCAGGTTGACCGCCTCGGCCACTTCCTTCACCCGCTCCAGCAGCTTCACCCGGACATTGGCGGGGTCGATGTGAATGTCCTCCCGGACAATCTCTCCGGTGCGGCCGCTGTCGGCCTCCGGCTTTTTGAACACGCCGGGGCGGACGGTGGACATCTGGGGCCGATGGTCAGGGCAGGAGATGGTAGCCATCAGGTTGCCGCCGAAGGCGGGACGGGTGGAGGCCAGCAGGCCGTTCTCGTCGATGTCCAGTCCGGTGCAGTCGGCGGTCAGGCCAGTGTGGGCGGCGCAGGCCACCCGGGGCCCCACGTCCCGGCCGTTGTTGGTAGCACCGTAGAGAACGATAAAGGGCTGATACTTCTGGATGAGGTTGACCATGGCGTAGGTCTGGGCGTCGGTGTTGTACGTCTCGTACTCGTCGCCCTCCACCAGGAGGACCTTGTCCGCGCCGTAGGCGATGGCCTGCTGTGCCACAGCCTCCACGCCCTTGCCCAGGACCACGGCCACCAGCTGGCTGCCCAGCTTGTCCGCCATCATCCGGCCGGGATTGAGCAGCTCATAGCCCACGTTCTTGGCCACGCCGCTGTCCGTCTCGATATAGACCCAAAGATTCTTGTTTTCCATAGCTGATACCCTCCTAGCTTACAGCAGCCCGGCGTCGGACAGCAGTCCGGTCAGCTTGTCCGCCGCCGCCTTGCCGTCCAGGCCCTCGATCTTCATGCCGTTCTTCTCATGCCGGGGGGTGTAGGTCTTAAGGACCTTGGTGGGGGAACCGGCGAGACCCCGCTCCTCGGGGGCGACCACCACCTCGGCGGAGGTCAGCTCGCCGATCTCCGCTGTCCGGGCGAACCGCTGGCTCTTGAAGTTGGGATAGCGGAGGTCGTAGGCGGTCTTGTTCACCGTGATGACGCAGGGGGCGGAGGCGGCGTAGTAGTCATAGCCCTCGTCGCTCTCCCGCTTGCACTTGAGGCTCCCGTCCTCCTGGAGCGTCGCCTCCACAGCGTAGGAGATGAGCGCCCGGTTCAGATGCTGGGAGATCTCCGGACCCACCTGGCCGGTGTCTCCGTCGATGGCCTGTTTGCCACAGAAGATGAAGTCAAACGCCTTGCCCGCCCGGTTCTCCAGCACTTGGATGGCGGTGGAGATGATTTTGGAGGTGGCCAGGGTGTCCGAGCCGCCGAAGGCCCGGTCGGTGATGAGGTACGCCTCGTCCGCACCGGCGGCCAGGCATTCCCGCAGGGCGTCCTTGGCCTTGGGGATGCCCATGGTGAGGACAGTGACCTTGCCGCCCACCTGATCCTTCAGGCGGAGAGCGGTCTCCAGAGCGTAGGTGTCAAAGGTGCTGACGATGGCGGGCACGCCCTCTCGGATGAGGGTGTGCTTCACCGGGTCGATTTTGATCTGGGTGGTGTCGGGCACCTGCTTGACGCAGACCAACAGGTTCAGGGG
>JAJBUB010000109.1 GCA_020860575.1 Clostridiales bacterium
CATACAGGTGGAAGGTTACGCCCTCCACCAGGCCATCCTCACTGGACTTGATGACAGACAGACCGCCGCGCTTCAACTCATTCGTGACCGTCTTGTTTGTTACCACGTTCCATTCAATCGTGACAGCCTGGTCATCCGGAACAATATAATACTCTTTGGTGCTGGTTTCCTCCAGGGTGTAGCCGCTGCCGACCAGGACGTCCTCAAAGGTGGCCACGCCGTCTGCGTCGGTCACGGCATACTCGTCCACGGTAATGCCGGAGAGGGAAGTGCCGTACAGGTGGAAGGTCACGCCCTCCACCAGGCCATCCTCACTGGACTTGATGACGCTCAGACTGCCGCGCTTCAGGGTGTTGTTGAATGTCACGGTGGCGGTCTGCCCGCTGACGATGGTTACAGTCTGGCTGTCCTGGGTCTCATAGCGGTCGCTGGTCTGCTCCGTCACCGTATAGGTGCCGGGGGCCAGGCCGTCGATGGAGATGGTTCCGTTTTCATCGGTGGTTGCGGTTTGGCTGAAGCTGTTGCCGGTGATGGTGAAGGTGATGCCGGCTACCTCGCCGTCCTCCGAGGTCTTTTTCAGGGCAAGCGCTCCGGTGGGTGTCTCCACATCCATGTAGGCGGTCACGCTCTCCGCGTTCTCCACACCCGTCACCACATCCTGCAGGGTGTCGTCTCCGTAGGCCAGCAGCTTGGCGCTGCTGCTGACCGTCGGTACATCGTTCCGGGTGGCGGTAATGCGGACTGTTCCGTCAAAGGCTTCCCCCGCGCGGATGGTCAGCGTATTGCCCGACTTGGACACACTGACGCTGCTGCTTGAGACGATAAAATCATAGTCGTCCAGTACACCGTTGCTGTCCGTCAGGGTCAGGGCATATTCTCCGTTCTCGTATTCCAGCGCGGTGGTGCCGCCGGTCATAAAGCTGGGCGTGGTATTGCGCGCCGTCAGCAGGGCGACGATTTCCTCATAAACCGAAACCGTTCCGCTGTTGGCGTAGTTGGAACCGCAGATGACATCATAAACCTGCGTGCTTGTTTGGGTGTAGGTGCCGGTGGCGTTCCGGCAGCCTGTGACGAACTCCCAGACGAGGGTCTGCGTTGCAAGCCAGATCTCATCGACACTTCCTGACAGATTCCCCCGGTTGCCCTGGTAGCCGTAGAGCAGGGCCAGGCCCACGGCCTTTTGCTGGTCCTCCGTCAGGGCGTCCCAGGCGGCGCTGGAGCTCTCTGTCAGCGCAGCGCCGGTGGACAGAGATACGCCCGGCTGGATACAAAAGGCCGTCTCTCCGTCCACATATATCCGGTACCTGATGGAACCGGTTCCGCCGAAGGTGTTGCCGTCGATGATGGTCTCGGAGTTGTACCGGATGACATTCCCGTCTGAGTCATAGCAAGGCGTAAAAGAGATGGTTCCCACATCGCCCGTGGCCGCGAAAGACGTGGCGGGCAGTGCGGACAAAATCATGACCACGGCCAGGATGCCGGCCGTGGCCTTTTTGAATAGCTTTTGTAGTTTCATTTTGTTGACCTCCTGCAAATTTGTGTTTCACTGGCTGAAAAGAAAACATACAGCCGTGCTTCCGTAAAGCTGTACCTCCAGCATCTCTTTTTCGGCTGGTACAGCCAGGTTTTACGGGGGGTGAGGTGTGGAGAGGGGGGAGACCGGATAGGACCTCCTCGGAGAGATGGGCAGACCTTCCCCCAGGTGTCAGGGCGGGAGACGGATTTGGCCTATCTCTCCATTTCCCGCTGCCGCTTTCGGTACAGCTCCAGAGCTTGCACAATGGTATCTTCTATCTTCTGCGCGGGCGTCCCCGGCGCAAAATACTTGCTGATCCGCTCCTTCGGAATGCGGAACTGTTCTTTCTGATTGGGCTTTTCCTCCTGCATAATGGACAGGATGACCTCCGCGCTCAACCTGCCCTGCTCCGAAAACCGGCGCATTTTAATGGCCTGGGTGTGGGAGGGGGTACATTCCTCGCCGGATATGGTGTCCCGCAGGAACTGCTGCTCGGCCTCGCCCAGGTAGGACAGCTCCACTGCCGGGCGCATGGCGATTTTGCCCTCGTCCACCAAATCAAGAAGCTCCGGGATGAGATTGGTCAGGCGGATATAGCGGTGAATCTGCCTCGCACTGTCGGACACTTCATTACTCATCTTCTCTACGCTATACAACTTCTCGCCCACTGGGCGAGAAGTTAAATCCGTCCTCTGTCCCTGTCGTTTCATGGCCTCCAGCTTCATCCTGTAGGCGAACGCTTTCTCGCTGGGCAGGATTCGCTCCCGCTGCAAATTGGAATCCACCATGATGATGGTGGCCTCGTCATCGGTCAGGTCCCGGACAAGGCAGGGGAGGGTGGACCTGCCCGCCAGTTCACTGGCTGTTTTGCGTCGGTGTCCCGCCACCATCTCATAGCCGCCCTCCGGCTTTGGCCGCACCAGGGCAGGGACGAGGACGCCGTGCTGCTTCACGCTGTCCGCCATTTCGGTCATACTCTCATCCA
>JAJBUB010000055.1 GCA_020860575.1 Clostridiales bacterium
CCCCTCGCGGGCGGGGGGGGACGCCCGCCCGCCGGGGCGGGCCGCCGGGCGGACGGCGGCTCCGTTAGAATGGCCCGCTCCCCCCATCCTATACCGCCGGGAGAAAAATGGTTCCCCATCAGGCGTCGCCCCAATCTCTCCAGGGCAGCAGCATTCACCTTACGGCAGGAACGGCGGCCAATGCTTCGTTGTTCATCGAAGCGCTGGAAGCCTTTCGGCGCAGACAAGGCATACAAAATGAGGGAGGGAATCCCTTGTCATATGAGAGCGGTTTTGTTATAATGTAAGGAAAAAGATTCTTGTCGGCCGTTGGCAGACGGCTGGAACCGGCAGTACGAGGCTATCATGATGAAATACGACAAATGGCATATTTTGCAGGGAGACCCGGAGGGCGCAGCCGCTCTGGAGGAGGCCGGGATCCCCGCTTTGGCCGCCCTGGTGCTCAGCGCCAGGGGTTACGCCACTCCGGAGGAGGCCCGGGGATTTCTCCGCAGAGATACCGGTCTGCTCCACGATCCGTTCCTGCTCCGGGATATGGATCGGGCGGTGGCCCGGGTGACAGAGGCCCTGACGAAAGGCGAGCGGATCTGTGTCTATGGCGACTACGACGTGGACGGCATTACCGCCACCTGTCTGCTCACCTCCTTTCTCACCGAGCGGGGGGGCGACGTACTCCCCTATATCCCCAACCGGCTCACCGAGGGCTACTCCCTCAATGACGCCGCCGTCCGTTCCCTGGCCCGTCAGGGGGTCAAGCTGATCGTCACGGTGGACTGCGGCATCACCAACATGGAGGAGACGGCCCTGGCCGCCTCTCTGGGGATGGACGTGGTGATCACCGACCACCACGAATGTAAGGAGCAGCTCCCCCACGCCGCCGCGGTGGTGGACCCCCATCGGCCGGACTGCACCTATCCGGACGACGCTCTGGCGGGGGTGGGGGTTGCACTGAAGCTGGCCCTGGCCATGACTCCTCTTGCCCGCCGGGAGACGGTGCTGCTGGAATACTGCGACCTGGCTGCCGTGGGCACCGTGGCGGACGTGATGCGCCTCCGGGGGGAAAACCGGGCCATCGTCTCCCTGGGCCTGTCCCAGCTGGGCGAGGGAGGCCGTCCCGGCCTTGCCGCTCTGCTCCGGGAAGCGGGGCAGGAGGGCCGCACCGTCACGGCGGGAACGGTGAGCTTCACCCTGGCGCCCCGCATCAATGCCACCGGGCGGATGGGCTGCCCGGAGCTGGCCGTCCGTCTGCTTCTGACCCGGTCGCCCCAGGAGGCGGAGCTGCACGCCCGTCAGCTCTGCGCCCTGAACCGGGACCGGCAGATGGTGGAGTCGGAGATCTACGAGGAGTGCCTGGACCATCTGGCCCGGCACCCGGAGGCCGCCCAAGGGGCCATCGTCCTGGCCAGTCCCCGGTGGCACCAGGGGGTGGCGGGCATCGTGGCCTCCCGGCTGTCCGAACGATATAAAATGCCTGTGTTTATGATCTGTCTGGAGGAGGGCCGGGGCAAGGGCTCCTGCCGCTCCTGGGGACGGTTTAACCTGTTTCACGCCTTGGAACAGTGCGAGGAGCTGCTGGAGGGCTTTGGTGGCCACGAGCTGGCGGCGGGCTTCACCATCCGGGAGGAGCATATTCCCGCCTTCCGGGACCGGATGTGCGCCCTGGCGTCGGCCTGGTATGCCGCCAACCCCGGCGACGCCGCATTGACGGCGGACGTGCTGCTGCCGGACGCCCGGCTGCTGACGTTAGAGCAGATCCAGTCTCTGGAGCTGCTGGAGCCTCATGGGGCGGGCAATCCCAGCCCGGTGTTCGTGCTGGAGCAGGCCACGGTGACGGGCCTGGCCCGGGTGGGCGGAGGCCGGCACACCCGGCTCCAGCTCCGCAAGGGCGGCGTCCTGCTGGACGCTATCTTCTTCTCCGCCACGCCGGAGGACGCCCAGCTGGCGTTGGGCCGTCAGGTGGACGTGGCCTTTCACGCCCAGATCAACGAGTTCCGGGGGATCCGCTCTGTCCAGCTCCAGATCACCGACTGCCGTCCCGCCCGGCTGCTGCCGGAGGAGGCCCTCTACCGCCGCTATCGGGCCGGCTCGGCCCTGACTGTGGCGGAGCTGGAACGGCTCATCCCCGACCGGCGGGATTTTGTGGCCGTCTGGCGCTATCTCAGCCACAGCGGTTCCGGCCTGCGGGAGAACCCGGTGAAGCTCTCACAGAATATCTCCCGCACCTCCGGCCGTCAGGAGGCCCTGGGCCGCACCATGGTCTGCCTGGAGGTCTTTCGGGAGCGGGGGCTGATCGATTTCCGGGGCAACCGGAACAGTATTACCGTCACCATCCGCAAGACTGACCAGAAGGTCGATCTGGAGGCCTCAGAAATTCTCATCCGTCTCCGCCGGAAACGGGCGGAGGGGTGAATCCTTTATTTTCCCCGGCCCGTTCCTGACAAGGGCGAAGGCCGTTTGAAGGGAGGAGCAACTTATATGGACCCCATTCTGGAGAGCTATCAGGCGCTGGAGGAAAAGGTGCTGGCCTACAATCCCAATCTGGACTGCCAGCGGCTCCGTGACGCCTTTCACTATGCGGACAACCACCACTCCAAGCAGCTGCGCCGGGACGGGACGCCCTATATCACCCATCCCCTGGCAGTGGCGGACATTGTGGCGGATCTGAAGCTGGACACCGACTCCCTCATCGCCGCCCTGCTCCACGACTGCATCGAGGACACCGACGCCACCCACGAGGAGATCGCCGCCCAGTTTGGCCCTGCCGTGGCCGATTTGGTGGAGGGGGTCACCAAGCTGACCCGGGTGCAGTATGTCTCCATGGAAGAGAAGCAGATGGAGAATCTGCGGAAGATGCTCCTGGCCATGAGCAAGGACATCCGGGTGGTGCTCATCAAGCTGTGCGACCGGCTGCACAATATGCGCACCATGCAGTACCAGTCCCCCAAGAAGCAGCGGGAGAAGTCCCTGGAGACGATGGAGATCTACGCCCCCATCGCCCACCGCCTCGGTATGCAGCGCATCAAGTGGGAGCTGGAGGATCTGTCCCTGAAATACCTGGACCCGGTGGGCTACCGGGAGATCGAGGAGGAGCTGGCAGCACTCACCGCCCATCAGCAGGAATTTTTGAACAAGGTTCAGAACCAGATCAGAGAGCGGCTGGCCAAGGAGGGGGTGGAGTGTACCATCCACTCCCGGGTGAAATCCATCTACTCCGTCTACCGGAAGATCTACACCAAGCAGAAGACCATGTCGGAGATCTTCGACCTGTACGCCCTGCGGGTGATCGTGAACACGGTGGCGGACTGCTACAAGGTGCTGGGCTTTGTCCACAATATGTTCAACCTGGTGCCCGATCGGTTCAAGGACTATATCTCCACCCCCAAGCCCAATATGTACCAGTCCCTCCACACCACCGTCATCGGCCGGGAAGGAATCCCCTTTGAAGTGCAGATCCGCACCTGGGAGATGCACGAGACGGCGGAGTACGGCATCGCCGCCCACTGGAAGTACAAGCAGCAGGCCGGGGCACAACCCCTGGGGGGTGATGAGTCCTACGAGTGGATCCGCCGCCTGCTGGAGAGCCAGGAGAACTCTGACGCAGAGGAGTTCGTCAAGAGTCTGAAGGTGGACCTGTTCGCCGACGAGGTGTTCGTCTTTACCCCACAGGGGGACGTGGTCAACCTGCCCGCCGGGGCCACCCCCATCGACTTCGCCTACGCCATCCACTCCGCCGTGGGCAACCGGATGGTGGGGGCCAAGGTGAACGGGCGCATCGTCACCCTGGACTCCGCCCTGCACAACGGGGACATTGTGGAGGTGCTCACCTCCAAAAACGCCAGAGGCCCCAGCCGGGACTGGATGAAGATCTGCAAGAGCAACGAGGCGCGGAACAAGATCCGCCAGTGGTTCAAGCGGGAGCGCCGGGACGAGAACATCGCCACTGGTCGGGCCGCCTTCGAATCCGAGCTGAAACGGGCGGGCTTCACCATCAACGACATCACCCGGGAGGAGGTGCTTCCCCGGGTGCTGAAAAAGGCCCGGTACGGCAGCCTGGACGACCTGTACGCCGCCATCGGCTGCGGAGGCATCACCAGCGCCAAGGCGGTCTCCCGCATCCGGGAGGAGATGCTCCGCATCAGCCGGGAGGAGAAGGAGCGGGTGGCCGCCCTCCAGCAGGAGGAGCCGGCCGTCCAGAATATGCAGGTGGCCGGGAGCCGGGAGCTGGCCCCTCTGCCCCAGAAAAAGATCACCTACTCCAAAAACGGCATCATCGTGGAGGGGCTGGACAACTGCATGGTGAAGTTCGCCAAGTGCTGCACCCCCGTCCCCGGAGACCCGGTCATCGGCTTCGTCACCCGGGGCTACGGCATCTCCGTCCACCGGCAGGACTGCCCCAACGCCGCCCCGGAGCGGCGGAAGGGGGCGGAGCAGGGCCGTTGGCTGGCAGTTTCCTGGGGTCCCAGCGAGCAGGAGGGGTATCAGACCAGCCTGAGCATCTCCGCCAAGGACCGGCAGAACCTGTTCCTGGACATCGCCGCCACCCTCTCCGCCGCCAAGGTGCGGGTGGACTCCCTCATCGCCAAGGGTATGCCTGACGGCTATGCCCTCATCACCGCGCTGGTGATGGTGAAAAACCTGGAGGAGCTGCAGAGCGTCATGCGCAAGCTCCACGGCATCTCCGGGGTCATCGACGTGAAGCGGGCCGGGGGCTGAGCCGCCTGCGCACCGCGCCCTTTCCCCAGAAAAGAAATGGAGGAGTGATGATATGGGCTTCTTTTTCCGGCCGGAAAAGGCCCCCCAACAGAGCAAAGCGGTTCCCCACGACGAGATCTGGTTTCGCAATCATCCCCGGGACGCCGTCTATTTTTCCGATCTGTTTGCCCAGGCCGCCCCGGACTGCCGGATCGCGGTCCAGGTCCCGGCCCGCCGCCTGAATCCCGACGCCGCCCCCGACTGCGTTCCGGTGGACTTTCTCTTTTCCCGCCAGGACCGTCCGGTCCTGGCCGTGTCCCTGGTCTACCAGGACAACTACCGCAAGAGACCGTTCCGCGCCACAAAGACGGCGGTGGAACAGGCGGGCATCCGCCATCTGCGCTTTTTCGCAGATATGGCTAACGAGCCGGATTACGTTCTCTCCCGCATCCGGAAGGCGCTGGAGCAGACGCAGGTATCCCAGAGGGCTGCCGTCCGGGACCGCCGCACCGTCTCCGTGACGGTGCAGGCCGACAGCCGGTGGGATCTGCTGTCCAATCTGACGTCGGCTCTGGCCGCCGAGCGGGTGCAGGTGACCTCCTTCCGGGCAGACGAAACCGCCAACCGGACGACCGTTGTCCATATCAGGCTCTCCGCCGACCACGAGCAGCAGATCTCTACGGCCATCCGTCGGCTCTCCGGCGTGGCGGGGGTCCGGCAGGTGCGTCAGGAGGCATAGGGCAGAATGGCGGCCCTGATTCCGTCATTGACTTTCTCCCCTCCCGCTGATACAATAAACAGGAACCGAAGCGCAGGGCGGACAGGCCTGTGTGTCTGCGGACTGCCCCCAATTTTATATTTGTCGAAAACAGTAAAGAGAACGCTGTGCACCTGCGACGGACACAGCACGGGGCCTGACGACGCTGTGCAGGTAGCTGCCCCGTGTACGGCCCGGTACCCGCGGGATTTAAATCCCTTCTCTTTACTGTTTTTCATTTGGAGCAGGACATGGACATTGTGACACGACTGTCTGACCCGGCCCAATGGCAGGCCTTTCTGGACTGCAAACGGGCGGCGGGCAACGAGACAGAGCGGGATCTGGCCGATCTCGCCGCCTATATTGAGGCCCGGGCCTATGAGCCGGTGGTGCAGCGCATCCGCAGCGGGACGTTCGACACCTTGCCGGTGCGCAAGGAGCTGAACAAGGCCCACAGCGGAAAAAAACGGGTGGTCTATATCTTTCCGCGGGCGGAAAAATATGTACTTCGGCTGATCGCCTGGTTGCTCCACGACTATGACGGCCTGTTTGCGGACAATCTGTACTCCTTCCGGCGGGACCGCAGCGCCCGGACGGCGGTGCAGCAGCTGGCCCGGCTGCCCGGGAGCGAGCGGCTGTACGGGTTCAAGACGGACATCCATGACTATTTCAACTCGATCCGGCTGGAGCTGCTGCTGCCCATGCTGGCCGTGGCGCTGCCGGAGGAGCAGGCGCTGGTGGGCTTTCTCACCGCTCTGCTGACCAATCCGCTGGTGATCTGGAACGGAGAGACGATCTCTGAGCCGGAGAAGGGCGTCATGGCCGGGACGCCCACCGCCTCCTTTCTGGCGAACCTCTACCTCTTGGAGATGGACCGGTATTTTCAGCGGGCCGGTATCCGGTACGCCCGGTATTCCGACGATCTGATCCTGTTTGCCGACGACCCCCAACAGCTGGAGGACTGCCGCCAGACGGTGGAGGGATTTCTGGCCCGGTATGGCCTGACGGTCAACCCGGCCAAGACCACCATCAGTCTGCCGGGAGAGGGCTGGTGCTATCTGGGCTTCTCCTTCCGCGGTCGGGAGGTGGACATCGCCCCCGCCTCGGTGGACAAGCTGAAAGGGAAGATGCGGCGCAAGGCCCGGGCGCTCCGGCGGTGGATGCTGCGCAAGGGCGCCACGGAGGGGCAGGCCATCCGGGCCTATATCCGCCACATTAACCAAAAGCTGTTTGAGAACCCGGTGAAAAACGAGCTGACCTGGTGCCGGTGGTATTTCCCGCTGATTACCACGGACAGGAGCCTGCACGTCCTGGACCGCTATTTGCAGGAGTGCATCCGCTATATCGCCACCGGACGGCATACCAAGGGTAACTATAACCTGCGCTACGAGACCATGAAGCAGTGGGGTTATCTCAGCCTGGTGAACCAATATTACCGGGGAAGGACCGTCCCTCAGGACGCTCTCCCGGAAACGGAAATTTGAACGGGAGGAACGAGCCATGCGAGCAGTGGCCACCCGGGTCTCCTCCGCCTCGGTCGCCATCGACGGCCAGGTGCGGGGACGCATTGACCGGGGCTTTCTCGTCCTGCTGGGCGTCGGCCCGGAGGACACGGAGGCGCAGGCCCGCCATCTGGCGGACAAAATCTGTGGCTGCCGGGTCTTTGAGGACGAGAACGGCAAGATGAACCGGAACCTGGCCGCTGTGGGCGGGTCATTGCTGGTGGTGAGCCAGTTCACCCTCTACGCTGACCTCCGCTCCCGCCGCCCCGGCTTTTCCCACGCCGCCCGGCCGGAGCTGGCGATACCGCTCTATGAGGCGTTTCTGGCCGACTGCCGTGCCCTGGGCTTTCCGGTAGAGCACGGGGAATTTGGGGCGGATATGCAGGTGGAATCGGTCAACGACGGGCCGGCGACCCTGGTGTTCGATACGGATGATGTGTAAGGGGGCTGTTCATTTCCCTTCACTCATGTTTAGAAGGAGCAAGCTATGCCCAAAATACAACAACTCTCCTCCCATGTGGCGGACCTGATCGCCGCCGGGGAGGTGGTGGAGCGCCCCGCCAGCGTGGTCAAGGAGCTGGTGGAGAACGCCATCGACGCAGGGGCCTCCGCCCTGACGGTGGAAATCCAGGGAGGCGGGATGCGGTACATCCGGGTGACGGACAACGGCTGCGGCATGGAGCCGGAGGACGCCCCCACCGCCTTTCTCCGCCACGCCACCAGCAAGATACGCACGGAGTACGACCTGGAGGCCATCGGCACCCTGGGCTTTCGGGGGGAGGCGTTGGCCGCTATCTCTGCCGTCTCCCGGGTGGAGCTGCTCACCCGGCCCCGGGGGGCGGATTTCGGCACCTCTCTCCGGCTGGAGGGGGGCGAGATCACCGATCAGGAGGAGGCGGGCTGTTCTGAGGGGACGACCATGATCGTCCGGGACCTCTTTTTCAACACCCCCGCCCGGCTGAAATTCATGAAGCGGGACGCCGCCGAGGGCGCCGCCGTGTTCACTGTGGTACAGCACGAGGCTCTGGCCCATCCGGAGGTCTCCTTCCGCTTCCTCCGGGAGGGGAAGGAGGAGATGCTCACCCCCGGGGACGGTAAGCTCCAGTCCGCCCTCTACGCCGTCCTGGGCCGGGAGGCCGCTCTGGGCCTGCTCCCCTGTCCCGGCTACGGAGAGGACATCCGGGTGGAGGGCTATCTCTCCCGCCCGGCCTGTTGCCGGGGGAGCCGGGTCAGCCAGTATTTCTTTGTCAACGGGCGGTATGTGAAGAGCCGCACCATGACCGCCGCCCTGGAGGAGGCCTATCAGAACACGAAGATGGTGGGGAAATTCCCCGCCTGCGTCCTCAAGCTCACCACAAAGCTGAACGCCGTAGATGTGAACGTCCACCCCGCCAAGACGGAGGTGAAGTTCACCAACGAGCGGGCGCTGTTTGAGGCGGTGTACTACGCCGCCAAGTCCGCCCTGGGGCTGGAGCAGGGCCATGTGGCGGCGGAGCTGCCCCAGCAGCCTCCCAGGCCCCAGCGCCAGGACACCGTCACCCCCAACCAGACCTTTTTCAAGAGCATGACCGCCCAGGAGTACCGCCAGCAGGCCCCCGACCTGCTCCGCTCCACCGCCCAGCCGTCCTATGACCGGGAGATCTCTCCCTGGGAGGCGGCCACCCGCCGCAACGCCGCCGCCCTTCGGGAGCAGCAGCGCCAGCGGGAGCAGGAGCGCCGGGAGCAGAAGCAGCGCCAGAGCCGGGAGGTCCAGGTGGTGCTGGAGGCCCTGGGGATGCAGCAGGAGGATGCGACCCAAAAGCCCGCCCCCACGGTGACGGCGGACGAGCTGCTCCGGGATGTGCCGGAGGTGCAGGCCTCCGCAATCACGGCCCCTGTGACGGACGAGCCGCCCCAGCCGGTATCTCCTCCCGCCCCCCCAGGAGCCGGAGCTGACCACCCAGGCGGAGAGCGGCCTCTCCCCGGAGGACGCCGGCTGGCGTCTGGCAGGGGAGGTGCTCGACACCTACATCATCGTGGAGCAGGGGGACAGGATCGTCCTCATCGACAAGCACGCCGCCCACGAGCGGATGAATTTTGACAAAATGAAGGAGAGGGACTATACTCCTATGAGACAGGCCCTTCTCGCCCCGGTGGTGGTGCGTCCCGACCCGGCGGAGCGGGAGATCCTGCTCCGCAATCTGGACCTGCTCCACTCCTTCGGCTTTGAGGTAGAGGACTTCGGCGGCGGAGATCTCCTCGTCCGGGAGGTCCCCGACTATGTGGAGGGGGACGAGGCGGACCGGATGCTCTCCGAGATCGCCGGTCAGCTGCTGGAAAACGGCGGGGCGGACCCCGCCTCCGCCCGTGACGGAGTGCTCCACACCATGGCCTGCAAGGCCGCCATCAAGGGCGGCTGGAAAAACGACCCGGCGGAGCTGGAGGTCGTGGCCCGGGCGGTGATGTCCGGGCAGGTGAAATACTGCCCCCACGGCAGGCCGGTGGCCATCGAGCTGACCCGGCAACAGCTGGAAAAGCAGTTTGGCCGTCGGAACTGACCATAACACACAGACAGGAGGCTCCGCCCATGGGCGCAAACGTGATCGTCATCGCCGGGCCAACCGCCTCCGGCAAGACCGCCCTCTCCATCGCCCTGGCAAAGCGCTTGGGGGGAGAGGTGGTCAGCGCAGACTCCATGCAGGTCTATCGCCGCATGGATATCGGCACCGCCAAGCCCACCCTCGCCGAACGGGAGGGGGTCCCCCACCACCTGCTGGATGTGGCCGACCCGGAGGAAAGCTTCTCCGTGGCCCGGTATGTGGAGCTGGCCTCCGCCGCCGTGGACGACATCCTGGCCCGGGGAAAGGTCCCCATCATCGCGGGGGGCACCGGGCTGTATATCGACTCCCTCATGGACGGGCGGAGCTTCGCCCCCTATCCCTCCACCGGCTGGCGGGAACATCTCACGCAACGGGCGGAGACGGAGGGAATGGAGCCTCTTCTTCTGGAATTGAAGCAGATCGACCCGGAGACGGCGGCCCGGCTCCACGTCAACGACCGGAAACGCATCCTCCGGGCGCTGGAGGTCTGGCACGAGACAGGAAAGACCATCTCCCAGCACGACCGGGAGACCAGGGCTGTCCCTCCCCGTTACCGGGGGTGCTGGATCGGGCTGAACTTCCCCGACCGGCAGGAGCTGTGGCGGCGCATCGACCGCCGGGTGGATGCGATGATGGACCGGGGCCTGGCAGATGAGGTCTCTGCCCTTCTGGACCGGGGCGTCAGCCCGGACTGCACCTCCATGCAGGCCATCGGTTACAAGGAGCTGGCCCGGGCCGTCCGGGGAGACGGCTCTCTGGAGGAGGCTGTGGCGGAGGTAAAGCTCCGCAGCCGACAGTACGCCAAGCGGCAGCTCACCTGGTTCCGACGCAATTCTGCCATGGAGTGGTATCTTTGGGAGAGGGAGCCGGATATTGCGGCGGCCTGTCAATTTGCGACAGAAAAAGCAGCGGCGGCGGGTATAGGATGACAGGGAGGACTGGCCCTGTCTCCCCGCCCCAGGACACGTCCTCACTCACTACACAGAAAAGGATGTGTCCCAACCATGCAGCAGAAAAACAGCAGCTTGCAGGAGTTTTTCCTGTCCAGACTCCGCCGGAGCGGGATGTCCGCCACCATCTTCCTGATGAACGGCTTTCAGTTTCGGGGGGTGGTGACCGGCTTTGACCCCTTTACCGTGGTCGTCCACACCGAGGGAAAACAGCAGATCATCTATAAGCACGCCATATCCACCATCGTCCCGGAGCGTCCCATCGACCTGCGGGAGTACATCGCCCCGGAGCAGGCCGGTCAGTGACCCATGCCTCCCTGTCGGGGCGAGGACAGGGAGGCAACGATGAAGCCAAGCAAATACATCTTCCGCATCCTCATGCTGGTGCTGCTGGCGGGGGCGCTGGCCTATTTTGGCGTCTACGCCTACCAGGTGTTCGTGGGCGGATACGAGACTGCCACCGTCTACTCCTACACCAGTCAGAGCACACTCTCCTCCTCCGGCTATGTTGTCCGGGAGGAGACCGTCCTGGAAGACGGCGGCGATCTGATGGAGATCGTGGTGGGCGAGGGCGAAAATGTGGCGGTAGGGGGCGTGGTCGCCCGGATCTACAGCACCCAGGAGGCCCTGGAACAGCACCAGGAGCTGGACCAGCTGCTCACTGAGCTGGAGCGGCTGGAATACCTCCAGAGCAACGGCACCGAGGAGTCCGACGCCATGGAGTTGAACAGTCAGATCGTGGCCGCTATCACCGCGCTGCGGAGCACGGTCAGCTCCGGCGACTTGGACGATCTTTCCGACCAGGTGCTGGAGCTGGAGGAGCTGGTCTTCCGCCGGGACTACACCATCAGCTCCGACTCCTCTCTCACCGAGGAGATCGCCGAGCTGAAAAGCCAGATCTACGCCCTGGAAAACGCCACCGAGTCCGCCACCTCCACCGTCCGCACCTCCGTCTCCGGCGTCTTTTCCGCTCTGGTGGACGGGTATGAGGGCTGTCTCACCTTTGATATTCTGGACGATCTGACGCCGGAGAGCCTGCGGGCGGCGGCTGCCGTTCAGAGCCAGGTCCCCGACCAAATCACCGGGAAGGTCATCACCAGCTTTGACTGGTACTATGCGGCTATCATGGACAAGAGCGTCACCAAGTATCTCGCCACAGGGGATACCGCCACGGTGAACTTTGAAGGCTCCGCCGGGAGCCAGAGGATGACCGTCCAGTCCATCAGCTCTGCCAACGAAAACGGCGAGGTGGCGGTGGTGTTTTACTCCAACAGGAATCTGTCCTCCACCACCCTGCTCCGGGAGCAGGAGGCGGAGGTGGCCTACGGCACCTATACCGGTCTGCGCGTCCCGCTCAAGGCCCTGCGCATCGACCAGGAGACCGGGGCCTACGGCGTCTACCGGATCACCGGCGGACAGGCCAAGTGGGTAGAGGTGGAGCTGCTCTACACCGGCAGCGACTACTACCTGGTCCAGTCGGTGACGGAGGAGAATATGACCCAGACCCAGGAGGCCAAGCAGCTCCGGGCCGGGGACCGGGTCCTGGTCAGCGGAAAGGACCTTCATGACGGGAAGGTGGTTATTGATGACGAATGAGCAGATCGCCCAAAATGTGGCGACGGTACAGGAGGCGGTGGCCCAGGCTGCCCGCCGGGCGGGGAGAGCCCCCTCGGAGGTGACGCTGGTGGCCGCTACCAAGGTGCAGACCTCGGAGACCATCCGGCAGGCCATCGCTGCCGGGATCACCGTCTGTGGGGAGAACCGGGTCCAGGAGTTCAACGCCCACTGGGCGGACGGGGCCTATGAGGGGGCGCAGGTCCACTTTATTGGCCATCTCCAGAAGAACAAGGTGAAATACCTGGTGGGCAAGGTCAGCCTCATCGAGTCGGTGGACTCGGAGGAGCTGCTCCGGGCCATCGACCAGCGGGCGCAAAAGCTGGGGGTCGTCCAGGATATCCTCATCGAGGTGAATATCGGCGGGGAGGCCAGCAAATCCGGCATCGCACCCTCAGAGGCCCCCGCTCTGGCGGCTCTGGCGGCGAGTCTGCCCGGCGTCAACGTCCGGGGACTGATGGCGATCCCGCCGGTGGCAGAGATTCCCAGGGGAAATGAGCAATATTTTGCCGAAATGCAGCAGCTATTTGTTGACATCAGGGGCAAAATGTATGATAATAAAGTGAGTATTGACTGTCTTTCCATGGGCATGAGCGGAGACTTTGCCGAGGCCATCGCCCATGGAGCCACCCAGGTGCGGATCGGCACCGCCCTCTTCGGAGCGCGGCCGCCCATGCGGGCCAACGGGTGATGGATAGAGATATAATACACCCGTATAGGAGGAACACAAAATGGGCTTTATGGATGAACTCAAGCGCCTGGCGCGCCCCTATGAGGACGATGTGGACGATGCGGATTATGTGGACGAGGAAAGCGAAGCGGAACCTGCCAAGGAACGCTCCCGTCGGAGCGCCCGGACGGAGGAGTCCAGCTATTCCTCCTATTCCGGTTCCAGCTACTCTGACTCTGCCACCTCTGACCGCCGCAGCGCCAGCGACAATGTGGTGAACATTAACACCACCACCCAGCTCCAGGTAGTCCTGGTCAAACCGGAGAAGTTTGACGAGGCCTCCGCCATCGCCAACCATCTCCGGGACAAGCGCACCGTGGTGCTCAATCTGGAGTCCGCCAACAAGGACATCGCCCGCCGGATGGTGGACTTTCTCTCCGGCGTGGCCTATGCCCTGGAGGGGAAGATCAAGAAGGTGGCCATCTCCACCTACATCATCACCCCGTACAACGTGGACATCATCGGCGATCTGATCGACGAGCTGGAGAGCAACGGGATGCATTTCTGATCCCGGCCTGCATGGACGGGAAGCCCTGTCCCACGGGGCAGAATTATTAGACAAAAGGGGGACTACCTGTGCTGACACCGGAAGCCGTTGAGGCGCAAACCTTTACCAAAGCCAAACGTGGCGGATATACCATGACGGAAGTGGACAACTTCCTGGACCAGATCACCCAGGATTATCGGACGCTCTGCGCCGAGAATGCCGACCTGCGGGGCAAGCTGAAAATCCTGGCGGACAAGATCAACGAGTATCGGGAGACCGAGGATATTATGCGGGCTACCCTGTACAATGCCCAGAAGACGGCC
>JAJBUB010000028.1 GCA_020860575.1 Clostridiales bacterium
TCCAATGGGCAGCCCCAGGTCCAGACCACCCCCTCCGGCTTTACCACCAAAAACGCCATCAAGGACGTGCCGGCCGAGACCATCGAGAAATGGTATAAGCCCAAGCCCAACCACGGCTTTGACGACGTGATCGGCATGGACGATCTGAAGGCCCAACTCATCGACGAGGCGGCCAGCTTCGGCTACAGTCTGACCGACAAGAAGCTGGGGATCGATCCCCTCCAGAGCTATCTGTTCTACGGCCCTCCCGGCACCGGCAAGACCTTCCTGATCGAGGCATTTGCCCACAAGATGATGGACGAGTTCGGTTTCAAGTTCATCCAGCTCAACGGGAGCGACATCCACGCCAGCCTGGTGGGCGTAGCGGAAAAGACGGTGAACATCGCCTTCCAGGAGGCCATCGACAATGCCCCGTGCATCTTCTTTATCGATGAGGTGGAGGGCGTCTGCGTGGGCCGCAGCTCCGGCAAGGCAGAGGGACATGAGAAGCGGCTGACCGTGGCCTTCCTGGAGGCATACAGTATGCTGAAGGAGTCCGGCAAGCGGGTGGTCTTTATGGGGGCCACCAACCATCCTGGCCAGGTGGACGAGGCGTGGATGGACCGGATCAAGAAGAAAATACGCATCCCCCTCCCCTCGGAGGCGGCGAGAGAGTCCTATTTTGCCCACAAGTTTGGCTCCCTGATGCTGGAGGACGGCTTCGCCTTCGGAGACATGGCGGCGGTGACGGACAACTACAGCTACCGGGATCTGGACAGCCTGAGAGACACCATCGCCGTCCGGATGAAGAAGCAGGCCATCGACGCCTGCGCCGTCTATGCCGATGACGGGAAGGTGGACCTGGAGCAGACTGACCTGGTCGTCAGCGAGGCGCTGGAGAACGGCAACATCCGTCTGACCCGGGCGCTGTTCGACGCCACCAGAGAGGAGCTTCCCCCCTCCGACAAGACCAAGATCCGGATGGAGCTGGAGGCATTCGAGGAGAATCTCCGCTCCCGCAGCGAGTGAGGTTGAGGGGCGGCAAAAGGAGGACAGGCAATGGCGTCCACCGCAGAAAAATGGGTCAAACGGGTCAAACAGGCCTCTGAGAATTTTGAAGTCTGTCTGGAGGAAAACTGGACGGACGACACCTGCGGCTGGGGAGCGCGGCTTCGGACCCTCTGGGACCAGGATGACAGCCTCCGGCCCCTCGGCCTGCTGCTCACCGGCCCGGAGGGCTGCGGACGGCACACGGCTGCCGCCCATGTGGTCCGGTTCCTCTGGGGCAGGGAATTTGGCAGCATCTGGCTGTCCGGACACGACCTGCTGTCGGATGGCGGGCTGTCCGCAGCCAGGGAACGGCTGAACGGACTGTTTGACGACTTCTACAATCAGAAAAAGGGGCTTTGCCTGGTGGTGGAGCGCCTGGAGGGCTGGGACGACCGGGAGGAGCTGCTGGCCTATCTGGGACAGTCCCTGTGGGACTACTGGCTGATGCGGGAGGAGTATCCTCCCCTGTTCCTCATCCTCATCGACAGCGGGCGCAACCGCCACGTCCTGCTGCGGGTCAGCTTGCAGCTCTGTCGGATGACGCCGCCGAACCGGGAGCAGCGACTGCGGTTTCTGGAAAACCGGGGGGCCGACTCCGGCCTGACAAAATATGTGGCGGCGGACGCCTTTGCAGACGCTGCCGAGGGCCTTTCCTATGCCCAGCTGCTGGACCTGATGGGGAACCTGTGTATGCTGGTCTGTCAAACGGCCCGGGGCGTCACCCCGAAGGAGCTGACTCAACTGGTCGCAGAGCAGCGGGGAGAGCCGTTCGCCATCCGGTCGGCGCAGCGGAGAGCTGCGCTGGAGGAAGCGCTGCTAAAGCTGGCAAATGAGCTGCCCGAGCTGCTGCGAAACGCCCCCCTGCCCCAGTCGGCAGTCCAGCCGATGGTCCAGCCGACGCCACCGGTCATACCGGAGCCGATACCGGAGCCTCCACCGGTCGATGACACAGACCTCACCTATGAGGAGTTGGAGCGGATGTCGGTCAAGCAGGTGACCTGTAAGCTGTTCGGTGAGGAGCGGGGGAACCGGCTGATTCAGGCGGTACATGAGAAAACCGCCGCCTCAGAGCCAGCGGCAGAGGAAGAGAAGCTGTACGTAGCAAGCTGAACCTCTTTCCCTACAGACACAAAAGTGCTGATATGGCACAAAGAGAGCCGGGGCATTAGCCCCGGCTCTCTTTGTGTGTGTGTGGGGGGCAAGCCCCTCCTGTGGGTACAGAACCAAGATTTGCTCTTTTCAATCAAGACAGAGACAACCAGCGTTATAGCGAGCAGCCAGAGCAGCGTCAGACCGCACCAGCTCTGCTGGTAAAGGAAGTCGGGCAAAAGCGCATAGAGCAAAATTGAGTGGAGGTAATACATATTGCCGCTGTATTTCCCAATGAAGGAAAGCGCACGCACCGGTTCGGCAGTATACGAGAGAATCATTCTACATGCAAGGATAAAAAGGAGCGGGGATATCCCAAACCGGATCTCGTATAAGCTACTGTCGAGAGAGTGATAAAGGAAAAACGAAACGGTAAAGAGGACAAGCGCAAGGAGGAGCTTCCCCACGGCGCCCAGCTTTTTGGCCGCCTGATCCAGCTTCGGGAACAGGTCACAGGTCTGAAAATAAATGCCGAAGAGATATGGCATGGTGAACGAAAGGGGGACCGTGCCACCAAGATACCCAACATCCAGAATCCTGGGGACGAGGACGAAAGCGGCAAGGGGCAGCCAGCGATATTTTGAGATGGCCTTCCGCCAGAACTGGGCAGACAGGATAAAGATGAGGGCTGTCCCGACATACCACCATTCGCCGCAGATCGTCGGCGTCCCGAATACGGTGCGCAGCCCGAGCAGGTCTATCAGCAGATAAAATACGCCGTTGACCCGCCCATCCTGAAAGTAGACGGAGATGACCCGGTTTTGGGCGATCTGCAGCGCTATCATACAAGGGATGGCGATCACCCAAAAGGAGACCAGCATCTTCCGACACCGCCGTCCCACCGCTGCCGGAATTTTCTCATCCTTCAGGTGTTCCGACTGTGCAGAGAGCCCATAGCCCGAGACAAAGGCAAAAATACCCACCGTGATCTTGCAGAAGGAGGCCAGTGTATTCAGCGTTTCCTCCGACAACAAAAACGTCACTATTTGGTAGCCCTCATAGCGAGATGGAAAAGCGAAGCAGTGATGAAAGAGCATCATGATAATGGCGATTCCTTTTAGCGCCTGTGATTCATTCTTGCTCAAGATACAATCCCATCCTTTTCTCAACCGCTCTTGGGAGACAGGCTATGACAGATAACAGCGCTTTTAGTATACCACAAATTGCCCCGTTGTCAAATCCGCTGAACAAGGTTCAAAAAACGATGCATCCGCCTTGCGCAAAGGAATCCCCTTTGCTATAATCATTTTGTCCGGGCGGAGAGACCCGGCAGAGGAGGGATTGCGTATGAATGATTTGAACTGTCTTTTGGACTTTATTCTGAAATTCAGCGAGCGGATGCTGGTCAGCGGGGCCAATCTGGAGCGGCTGGACAACTGCGTCTACCACATCTGCGACGCCTACGGCTGTCAGGATGTCCATTTCTTCGCACTCAACTGCTATGTCAGCCTGAGCATGAAGGACGCTGACGGGAACCGGGTCACCGGGCAACGGTGCATCTGGGCGGGTACGGACACCCATCTGGAGCATCTGAGCCGCCTGAACCAGCTCTCCCGGCAGATCTGCGCCGAAAAGCCGGAGCCGTCCAGCCTGGACGGTCTGCTGGAGGAGGCGGGAAAGGTCCGGGGCTATTCTCAGCCCATGCTCCTGGTGGGCTTTCTGCTGGCCATGGCCGGACTGACCGGGGTATTTGACGGGAGCCTGAAGGACCTGGCTATCGTCCTGCTCAACACGGCGCTCATGTTCCTGGCCAGTCGGTTCCTGAGACAGATCGTGTTCAACAAGATCGTCTTTAACGTCCTGTGCGCCTTTGTGTCCGGGAGCATCGCCATCGCGGCCCAGGCTCTGGGGCTGGCGGACGACCTTTATACCGTCATGATCGTCAACAGCATGATGCTGATTCCCGGTATCTCCATGGTGAACTCCTTCCGAAACATCCTCTGCGGCAACGAGATCAACGGCCTGGTGGAGTTCTTCAAGGTCATCCTGGAGACCATGGCCATTGTAGGCGGCTTTATTCTGAGTATCTATCTGTTTGGAGGTGGCGTGGCATGACAGAAGCGGTCAAGCTGGTGATCTGTTCCTTTTTCTCCTCCCTGGGGTTTGGGATCGTGTTCCGCATAGAGCGGAAATATCTCCTCATCGCCGGTCTCAGCGGCGGGCTGACGAGGATCGTCTATCTGCTCCTGTCGCAGGTCACATCCGAGATGTTCATCATCTGTTTCCTGTCGGCTGTCGCGGCGTCCATCTTCTCGGAGATCATGGCGGCCCGGACGAAGAACCCATCCACCGTCTTTATCTATCCCTCCATCGTTCCCCTGCTCCCCGGCGGCACCCTCTACTATTCCATCGTGGGCCTGATGCTCCAGGACACCGAGCTGATCGCCGCCAATCTCGTCCCCTGCATCCACTCTCTAGCGGGGCTGGGCATCGGCTTTATCGTCATTTCCATCTTCATGCACTACCGGAGACGCTATCGTTTCCGGATGAGACAGAAGCTGCTGAGCCGCTTCGTCCGAAGCGCCCGGAGCTGAGCGTCTCCCCGTCTCGGAACAACAACACACAAAACCGGCCCCCGCCGAAGCGGGAGCCGGTTTTTATGGCTTTATGCTGCGCTGATACGACGTCTGCGGATTAGCCGTACAGGTCGCCCAGCTTCTTCAGATGCTCGTAGCGGGCCATAGCAGTGTCCTCGGACTTCTGGAACAACTTCTCGGCACGCTCCGGGAAGGAACGGGTCAGAGCGGAGAACCGGGCCTCGCCCATCATGAAGTCACGATAGCCGGGCTTGGGCTCCTTGGAGTCCAGAGTGAACGGGTTCTTGCCCTCGGCCTTGAGCGCCGGGTTGTACCGGAACAGGTTCCAGTAGCCGCAGTTGACGGCCTTCTTCATCTCGGCCTGGCAGTTGGTCATGCCGCCCTTGATGGAGTGCAGCTCGCAGGGGCTGTAGCCGATGATGAGGGAGGGGCCGGGATAGGCCTCGGCCTCCACCATGGCCTTGATGCACTGAGCGGGGTTGGCGCCCATGGCCACCTGGGCCACATAGACGTAGCCATACTGCATCTGGATCTCAGACAGGCTCTTCTTGGCGATCTCCTTACCGGCAGCGGCGAACTGGGCCACTGCGCCGATGTTGGTGGACTTGGAGGCCTGTCCGCCGGTGTTGGAATAGATCTCGGTATCGAACACGAAGATGTTCACATCCTCGCCGGAGGCCAGGACGTGGTCCACGCCGCCGTAGCCGATATCGTAGGCCCAGCCGTCGCCGCCGAAGATCCAGCAGGACTTCTTGTTCAGATAATCCTTCTGCTTCAGGATCTCCTGAGCGGCCTCGCAGCCGCAGGCCTCCAGGGCGGCGATGAGCGCCTTGGTGGGTGCCTGGTTGTCGGCGGAGGAGTTGTAGGTGTCCAGCCAGGCAGCGGCAGCGGCCTTGACCTCGTCCCCGGCGTTCTCGGCCAGAGCCTCGACCTTGGCCTTCAGGGAGTCACGGATGGCCTTCTGGCCCTGATACATACCGAAGCCGTGCTCGGCGTTGTCCTCAAACAGAGAGTTGGCCCAGGCGGGACCCTTGCCCTCCTTGTTGACGGTGTAGGGGGAGGTGGCAGCGGTGCCGCCCCAGATGGAGGAGCAGCCGGTGGCGTTGGAGATGAACATCCGGTCGCCAAACAGCTGGGTGATGATGCGGGCATAGGTGCTCTCGGCGCAGCCGGCGCAGGAGCCGGAGAACTCCAGCAGCGGGGTCTTGAACTGGGAACCCTTGACGGAGTTGTCCACCAGCTCGTCCTTGACGGAGACGTTGGCGACGCAATAGTCGAACACGGGCTGCTGATCCAGTTGAGCGCCCTGGCGAACCATCTTCAGGCTCTTGGTGGGGCAGACGCCGACGCAGACGCCGCAGCCCATGCAGTCCAGCGGGGAGACGGACAGAGCGAACTTGTACTTGCCCTTGCCAGCGCCCACCTTGAAGTCGGCCATCTTGGTCTGGGCGGGAGCGGCGGCCTGCTCATCGGCATCCAGGGCATAGGCCCGCAGGGTGGCGTGGGGGCAGACGAAGGCGCACTGGTTGCAGGCGACGCACTTGGTCGGGTCCCACTCTACCACGTTGACGGCCACGCCACGCTTCTCGTAAGCGGAAGCGCCGGAGGCGAAGGTGCCGTCCACCATCGGCTCAAAGGCGGAGACGGGGAGGCTGTAGCCGTTCATGGCGTTGATGGGCTGCATGACCTCCTTGACCAGCTTGACGGTGTCGGCACGACCGGTCAGCTCGGCAGACTCGGCATCGGGAGCGGGGTTGGCCCAGGACTCGGGGATCTCATGCTTGACGAAGGCGGTAGCGCCGGCGTCGATGGCGTCCCAGTTCTTCTGGACCACGTCGCGGCCCTTCTTCAGATAGGAGTGCTCGGCGGCGTCCTTCATGTACTGGATGGCGTCCTCAGGAGGCAGCACCTTGGCCAGAGCGAAGAAGGCGGACTGGAGGACGGTGTTGGTACGCTTGCCCATGCCCACCTTCTGGGCCAGGTCGATGGCGTTGATGGTGTACAGGTTGATCTTGTGATCGTACATGTACTTCTTGCTCTCGGCGGAGAGGTGCTGCTCCAGCTCCTCAAAGCTCCACTGGCAGTTGACCAGGAAGGTGCCGCCGTCCTTGATGTCGTTGACGATCTTGAAGTGCTTGGTGATGTAGGAGGGGTTGTGGCAGGCCACGAAGTCCGCCTTGTTGATGTAGTAGGGGCTGCGGATGGGCTTGTCGCCGAAGCGCAGGTGGGAGACGGTGACGCCGCCGGTCTTCTTGGAGTCATACTGGAAGTAGGCCTGGACGTACTTGTCAGTGTGGTCGCCGATGATCTTGATGGAGTTCTTGTTGGCGCCCACGGTGCCGTCGCCGCCGAGACCCCAGAACTTGACCTCTACGGTGCCCTCAGCAGCGGTGTTGGGGGCGGGCTTCTCCTCCAGGGAGAGATAGGTCACGTCGTCGGTGATGCCGATAGTGAAGTGCTCACGAGGCTCGTCCTTGGACAGCTCCTCGTACACGGCGAAGACGGAGGAGGGGGGAGTATCCTTGGAGCCCAGACCGTAACGGCCGCCGGAGACAGACACATCGTTGCGTCCGGCCTTGGCCAGAGCGGTGACGACGTCCAGATACAGAGGCTCGCCCAGAGCGCCCGGCTCCTTGGTGCGGTCCAGCACAGCGACCTTCTTGGCGCTCTCGGGGAGGGCGGCCAGCAGGCGCTCGGCGGAGAAGGGACGATACAGGTGGACGTTGATCATGCCCACCTTTTCGCCGTGGGCGTTGAGGTAGTCCACCACCTCGGAGGTCACGTCGTTGACGGAGCCCATGGCGATGATGACCCGGTCAGCGTCGGCAGCGCCGTAGTAGTTAAACGGCTTGTAGTCGGTGCCGATCTTCTCGTTGATCATGTCCATGTACTTCTCCACCACATCGGGGACTGCGTCATAGAACTTGTTGCAGGCCTCACGGTGCTGGAAGAAGGTGTCGTCGTTCTCGTGGGAGCCGCGGACGACGCCGTGGTTGGGGTTCAGGGCGTGATCCCGGAAGGCCTGGACAGCGTCCATGTTGACCATCTCGGCCAGATCCTTGTAATCCCAGACAGAGAGCTTCTGGATCTCGTGGGAGGTGCGGAAGCCGTCGAAGAAGTTCAGGAAGGGCACCCGGCTCTCGATGGCGGCCAGATGAGCCACAGGGGCCAGGTCCATGACCTCCTGGGGGTTGGCCTCGGAGAGCATGGCAAAGCCGGTCTGACGGCAGGCCATGACGTCCTCGTGATCGCCGAAGATGTTCAGAGCGTGGGTGGTCAGGGCACGGGCGGCCACATGGAGCACGCCGGGGAGCAGCTCGCCTGCGATCTTGTACATGTTGGGGATCATCAGCAGCAGGCCCTGAGAGGCGGTGTAGGTGGTGGTCAGCGCGCCTGCGGCCAGAGAGCCGTGGACGGTGCCGGCGGCGCCGGCCTCAGACTGCATCTCGATCACCTTGACGGTGTTGCCGAAGATGTTCTTCTGGCCCTGAGCTGCCCACTGATCCACATAGTCCGCCATGGGGCTGGACGGGGTGATGGGGTAGATGCCGGCAACCTCAGTGAACGCATAGGATACCCATGCGGCTGCGTTGTTTGCATCCATGGATTTTTGTTTTCTGACAACCATGATTTTGGACTCCTCCTTCATGACGAAGACTGTGTTTTCCGTATCTCCGGCGAAACCGGCCCCATCCGTGGACCCGAAACGGGCGCATCAAGAAAGCCCTGCCCGGCGGAGTGACAGATCATCTCGGTCATTCGATTCCAAAGCCAATGCTTTTACCCCATAATCATATCAGCAATTTGACCGTTTGTAAACCATGAAATCGTGGTTTTTATGTGATTTTCTTCAGATTTTACAGTTAGCAACTGCTTACTCTTGGCGGAAAGTTGCAAAATTGGGGCCATACGGCAAAATCTGCCCGATGACGGGAAAATAGTTGGAGAAATCCGGGATGAGGCGGGGCCGTTGGCTTTCCCCCAAAGATTACCCATGACTAACCGGCTGCGCCGTGCTATCATATCTGATAGAGAGACTGCCGTCAAATCTGGCGGAACCCCTATTTTCTGCAAGGAGTGAATCAATATGAAGGTACTGCTCATCAACGGCAGCCCCCATGAGAAGGGCTGCACCTATACCGCTCTGTCCGAGGTGGCGTCCGCCCTGGAACGGGAGGGCGTGGAGACCGAGCTGTTCTGGGTGGGAAATCACCCGGTACCCGGCTGCATCGCCTGCGGCAAATGCGCCACAACAGGTCAGTGCGTCTTTGACGGCGGCATCCATCAGATCACCGACGAGCTGGACAGCATCGACGGCATTGTGGTGGGCTCCCCCGTGTACTACGCCTCCGCCTCCGGACAGATCACGTCCTTCCTGGATCGGCTGTTTTATGTCAACGGGAAACGGATGGCGGGCAAGCTGGGGGCCAGCGTAGTCTCCTGCCGCCGGGGCGGGGCGACTGCCGCCTTTGACCAGCTGAACAAGTATTTCCTCATCAGCAACATGACGGTGGTCGGCTCCCAGTACTGGAACCAGGTCCACGGCAACACCCCCGACGAGGTGCGCCAGGACGAAGAGGGTCTCCAGACCATGCGCACCCTGGCCACTAACATGGCCTGGCTGCTGAAAAGTATTCATGCAGGCCGGGAGGCGGGCGTCCCCGCCCCGGTGTACGAGGCGAAGCGGGGGACGAACTTTATCCGGTAAACGCCTCCGCTGCTGGGACAGAATGCTCCGAAAATCCTCCCACCTTCTTGCCATTCGGCGCAAAACCGTGTAAACTATATAGCAACACAAAATGAACTCCAGGAGGAAAGCATCATGTACGATGAGGAGAGCAACTACTGCGAAACGCTGATCACCCCGACGGTCCCACGGTCGGTACGCAACGTGTGCATTGCCTATGTGGTGCTGGCGGTGCTGTGCGTCATTGCGGCGGTGCTGGTGACCTGGTGGGCGCTGCTCATCGGCATACTTAGCCTGGTGCTCCGGTGGAAAACCCTCCAGATGATCTCCGCCGAGTATGAGTATCAGTTCTGGGGCCGTCAGCTGGACGTGGAGGCCATCGAGTCCAACGACAAACGCCGTCCGGTGGCCACCTTCCATCTGGACGACGTGGAGTGCATGGCCCGGGAGGATGCCCCGGAAATCGAGGCCTACCGCTCCGTACTGGGCAGCGAGCAACCGGCCCGCATGGACCTGACGGACAGAAATCCCCTGGGGATGCCGGTCTACCTCATGTTCGTCCGGGACGACGTGCTGCGGGAGGTGCGGCTCCAGCCCAGCCGGGAGATGCTGCGGAAGATGTGGCAGGCCGCCCCCAGGGCAGTACACATCCCGGAGGAGCTGAAAGCGGAGGAGCCGTAACGCAAAGCGGAAAACACAGGCTGCCGAGGTTTTATCGAGCCTCGGCAGCCTGCGTTTTTTTACCCGTTTCCGCCGGGCGCGCGGACGGACAGCAGAAAGAAGATCAACCCGATGGGAAACATGACGGAGAGCACCCCCACGCCCACATTCTGAGAGCCGGACAGCTGGGTCACCAGGCCTACCAGCAGGGTACCCGTAAACGAGGCCCCTTTGCCAAAGATGTCATAGATGCCGAAATACTCCCCCGACCGGTCCTGGGGGATGATCTTGGCAAAATAGGAGCGGGAGGGGGATTGGATGCTCCCCTGGAAGACGCCGATGACCACCGCCAAAATCCAGAACTGGTACAGATGGGCCATAAAGGCGGCGTACACCGTGGCGGCGAAATAGGCCCCAATGCAGACGACGATCAGCCATTCTGAACGGACCCGCCGGGACAGTCTCCCGAAAACCAGCGCAGAGGGGAAGGCCACCACCTGAGTGACCAGCAGGGCCACCAGCAGTCCCACCGTATCCAGCCCCAGAGAGGTCCCGTAGGAGGTGGCCATGTCGATGATGGTATACACCCCGTCGATGAAGAAGAAAAAGGCCACCAGGAACCACAGGGCTTTGGGGTTGGCCCCCAGCTCACGGAAAATCCCGCCCAGGCTGCGCAGTCCCTCCCGGACCGGGCGCTCGCCGGGGGAGACGGAGTGGGTCTGCTCGTAGGCCCTCCACAGCGGGATCGCCCAGCCCAGCCACCACAGGGCGGTGATCCCACAGCCCAGGGCGGAGGCGGCCACCATGGGAATCAGGTCCAGCATGGCGTACAGCACATAGATGGCCACGGCGGCGATAAAGGGGGCGCAGCTGCCGATATAACCCCAGGCATAGCCCCTGGCGGAGACCTCGTCCATCCGGTCCGCCGTGGTGACGTCGCAGAGCATGGAGTCGTAGATCACCAGACTGAGCTGATAGGCGGTCTTGGATAGGGCGAACACCAGCAGGAACCAGAGCCAGTGTACTGCAAAGCCCAGCACCACGCAGGTCACCACTCCCACCAGCACACATCCGGCAAACAGCCTGACCTTCACCCCGCTCAAATCGGACAGGGAGCCGAGGGTGGGGCCGAGAATGGCCACAAGGATGGTGACTGCGCTGGCCGCATACGCCCAGTAGGCCAGATAGTCCGTCTCAGAGACGCCGGCGTCTCCGGCCAGTGTGTGGAAAAAGATGGGCAGGAGGGTGGCCGCCAGCATGGTAAAGGCGGAATTGCCCACATCGTATCCGATCCACCTGCGCTCCACCGCTGTCGTCTTAAACTTCATAGTGCCGCTCCTCCTCTACAGACAGTACGGGGATCTCCTGCCAGCCGTCGGAGGGGCCGAAGGTCTGCTCCAGCCCGTCCGGAAAGGGACCGCCCTGTAAAAAGGCGAGATAGGGACCCGACAGCCGACCAAACCGCTCCAGTCCCCGGTCCAGCAGCTTGTCCAGCCGGAGATCGCTGTCCTCGCTCCCCGGCAGAGGCCGCTCCGCCATGACCATTTTATGGAGCTTCTCATATTGTCCGATGAGCCTCAGCCCGGCATAGACCGCAGGCCGCCGCCATCCCCGCCCGCTGAGCAGGTTGCAGCAGAGCTTCATGAGGTGCAGCGTCCGCCCGATCTGCCCGGCGGTGACATCCGGAAAGAAGGGGGCGATGACGGCCGCATTTCCCCGTGACGGGACGATATGGGCCGTCAGGTCGGTGTGAAACACATCCTTCCCGTCCTTTTCCAGCAGATAGCGGTCAAATTCGCTCTCGATCTCCCCGTGGGTCAGCGGGGACACCGTGAGCTTCTTTTCAATATACCCGTGACAGGCGCTGTCCAGGGCATAGTGGCAGAGGAATCCCATCAGGTAGGCCAGAGCGCCCTCCCGGTCCTCCGCCGAGGCGTAGACAGACCGGGCGGGATAGAAGAACTCCCTGGCCGGGCGGTCGTGCATCTCGCCTCCCAGGCGGCCCACCGGGTTGCTCCTCAACGGCTGGTAGTAGAACAGAATGTCTGGTCCGTGCAACCCGATGTCGTAGAGCTGCCGGTTCTCCCGGACAGCCTTTGCCGCCGTCTCCGGCAGAAGCGGCTCGGCCCTGCGGCCAAAATAGAAGTGTGCATATGTGGTCGGCATTTCGTCACCTCTTTTTCCGTATGTCCCGGGGACCCGGCGTACTAATGACAGGATATCACCCGGATGTAAAGTCCGAAACCGGACAACTGTAAAAAACCCGCAAATTCAGCCCTTATCCCCCGGCTTTTCCAAACAGCTGCCAGGGGAGGATGGCAGCAAAAGGGGAAGGGTGCTTCGTCGCCCTTCCCCTGATTTTATCAGAATGTCCGGCAAGCTCCCTGGATGTGGCAACAGATGGCTTTCCGCACCAGTGCGCCCGCCGTGCCGATTCACTTTTCCTCCGTCTCCCCCATCGTCCTGGCCAGGGTCAGACAGACGACCTCCGCCGCCCCGGCCTCCAGCAGCACCCGGCTGCACTCGGACAGGGTGGAGCCAGTGGTGATGATATCGTCCACCAGCAGGACCCGCTTCCCGGACACCGGGGCGTTTGGCCGGATACGGTAGACGCCCCGGACATTTTCTCCTCTGGCCGCCCGACCCAGGGAGGACTGGGCCGGGGTGTGTTTGACCTTTTTCAGCAGCGGGACCGGGCGCAGCCCGTAGCATTTGCCCGCCTCCTCTGCCAGCAGCCTGGCCTGGTCATAACCCCGGCGGTGTCTTCTTCTGGCGCTCAGCGGCGCCCAGGTCACCACGTCCGGCGGCGAGGGGAGATACCGCTCCAGGCAGTCCCGGAGAAAGACGCCGTACACCCTACGGTAATAGGACCGGCCGGAAAATTTGTACCTCCGAACCGAGTCCCGCACGATGCCCTGATACAGCAGAGGCGAGAGGCAGAAGGCGAAATAGTCCCCCGAGCGCAGAACCGTAGTCTCATCTGTCCGGGGCAGTGACCGCTCGCATGAGGCGCAGACGCCCGTCTCCGCCCGCCCTCCGGGCAGGAAGTCCTGACAGAAAACACATCTGGGCGGATAGACCAGGTTCAGCACGCGGTTCCAGAGAGCAGAGAGGGCGGACAAGGGAGATCGCTCCATTACCCGTCGTTCTCGATGGTGATCTGGCAGGCCTCCATGGGCCGGGGGGGGCCCGGGCCGGCCGAGCGGGGCGGGCGGGGCGGAGGGGCTGACGCGGGGGCCGCGGGGTTGGGGGGGGTGGGCGAGGGGCGGGCGGGGTG
>JAJBUB010000033.1 GCA_020860575.1 Clostridiales bacterium
CGCGTAAGGTACCCTACCTCCGGCGCCCCTTGGGCTTCGTGTTCCAGGACGTCCGGCTTATCGAGAACCGGACGGTGAAGGGCAACCTGGAGTTCGCCATGCGAGTGGTGGGCACCGGGAAGAAGGTTATCCGGGAGCGTATCCCCTATGTGCTGGAGCTGGTGGGCCTTTCGGAAAAGGGAGACTGCTACCCCTCCGAGCTGTCCGGCGGCGAGCAGCAGCGGGTGGCTATCGCCCGCGCCCTGGTAAACAACCCCAAGACCATCATTGCAGACGAGCCAACCGGCAACCTGGACCCGGAGCGCTCCTATGAGGTGATGTGTCTGCTGGAAAAGATCAATCAGCTGGGGACCACTATGCTGGTCGTCACCCATGAGCGGGATCTGGTGAACTGCTTCAACAAGCGGGTCATCAGCATTGACAGCGGCCGGGTCATCAGTGATATGGAGAATGGTTTGTACGACTATGAGACGATTTAATTTAGGCTATTTCATCAAGGAGGGATTCCGCTCCTTCGCTGCTCACGGCTTTATGACCTTTGCCTCCATCGCCATTATGGCCTCCTGCCTCATCATTATGGGCAGCTTTGCCCTGGTGGCCATCAATCTGGAGTACAATCTGGACGCGCTCATGGAGGACAACGAGTTTTTGGCCTATGTGGATGAGAGCTACACGGAGGAGGAGGGCGCCGCTCTCCAGAGTCAGATCGAGAACATCGAAAACGTGGCCGAATGCCAGTACATCACCCGGGAGGAAGCCCTGGAGAACTATGTGAGCGGTCTGGAAGACTCCTCCCTGTATGAGAACGTCCCAGCCTCCGCCCTCCGCAGCCGGTTCAGCGTCCGTGTCACCGACATCGAGCAGCTGGAGACCACCATTGAGGAGGTCCGGGAGGTGGAGGGGATCGTCAAGATCTCCGCCTCCGTGGACGTGGCCAACGGCCTGGTCACCGTGCGCAACGTGACCGTGATCATTGCCCTGGCTCTGGTAGTCATTCTGGTCATCGTCTCCTTCTTCATCATTTCCAACTCCATCAAGCTGGCCACCTCCGCCCGGGAGGAGGAGATCGCCATTATGAAGATGGTGGGTGCCACCAACGCCTTTGTCTGCTGGCCCTTTGTGGTGGAGGGCGTCCTGCTGGGCGGCATCAGCGCTGTGGTGGCGGCTCTGGCGGAGTGGGGCATTTACCGGCTTATCCGTAGCGCCATCAACGTCTATACCCATGTCCAGCTCATCAGCATTATCCCCATCCGCACCCTGGCCTTCCCCATGTGCGCAGTCTTTTTGGGAATCGGTCTGTTTGTGGGCGTGGTGGGCAGTCTGATCACTATTCGTAAGTACCTGAAGGTTTGATAAAACAGGAGAACGACGACCGCAGGAGGCAAATCATGACAGAAAGACGCAAGGAAAAGAGAAACACCGTCGATGTAAAGCGGATTCTGGTCGCTGCCGTCGCCCTGCTGATGGCGCTGATGATGGTCGTCCCTCTGGTGGCAGATGTGTTCCTCTACGGCTTTGCCTATGACTTCACCATCTCCCAGGAGGACATCGATGCCCTGGTGGAGCAGAAGGAGGCGCTGGCGGAGCAACAGGCGGAGGCCCAGGCTACCCTGGAGGCCCTCCAGGACCAGGAGGATTCCGCCGTGGACCGGCTGAACGCCATCGAGGATCAGCTGGACCTGCTGGCAGAGCAGATCAACGCCACCCAGGAGATCATCGACGAATATGACGAGATGATCACAGCCACCCAGGAATCTCTGGCGGAGGCCCAGGCCCAGGAGGAGATCTACTATAACCTGTTCCTGGAACGGGTCCGCTCTATGGAGGAGGAGGGCAGCGTCTCCTACTGGGAGATCCTGTTTAACGCCGCCAGCTTCTCCGACCTGCTGGACCGGTGGAGCTTTATCAACGACGTCATGCAGTATGACAACGACATTATGGATGGGCTGGAGGCCGCCCAGGAGGCGGTAGCCGGCTATGAGACTCAGCTGGAGGAGGAGCAGTCCGCCCAGGAGGAGATTAAGGCCCAGCTCTTGGACGAGCAGGCCGAGCAGGAGGACGCCGCTGTTGAACAGCAGGCGGTGGTGGCGGAGATCCTGGAGAACCAGGAGACCTACGCCGCCCAGATCACCGCTCTCTCCAACCAGCAGAATGAGCTGGCGGGTGAGATCTCCGAGGCAGAGGAGCAGCTGGCCGCCGAGCAGGCCGCCGCAGCCCTGGAGGAGGAGCAGCGCCGCCTGGAGGAGGAAGCAGCTGCCGCCGCCGCTGCCGCCGCAGAGGCGGAGCGCCAGCGCCAGGAGGCAGAGGCCGCCGCAGCCGCAGAGGCAGCTGCAGCTGCGGAAGCAGAGGCCGCTGCGGAGGCAGAAGCCGCCGCAGCCGCAGAGGCAGCGGCAGCAGCGGAAGCTGAGGCAGCCGCAGAGGCAGAGGCCGCCGCAGCAGCGGAGGCCGCTGCACAGCAGCAGGAGGAAGAGGATACCTCTGATGCCTCTACGGATTCCAGTACGGACACCGACACCTCGACAGACACCAGTACGGACACTTCGACGGATACAAGCAGCTCGTCCTCCGGCTCCAGCGTTACCGGTGCATCTATCATCTCTTACGCCTCTCAGTTTGTGGGCAACTCCTACGTCTGGGGCGGCAACAGCCTGACGGGCGGCGTCGACTGCTCCGGCTTTGTCCACCAGATCCTGGCACACTTCGGCATCAGCTCTCCCCGGTACTCCGGCTCCTTTGCCAGCTGGGGCAAGGCGGTGAGCGTGTCCGATATGCAGGTGGGGGATGTTGTGGTCTACTCCGGCCATGTGGGCTTCTATGCAGGCAACGGTCTGCTGCTCAGCGCCCTTGGTTCGGATTATGGTATCACCTATTGCTCGGTCTACTACAAGTCGATCGTGGCGGTGCGCCGGGCCTGGTAATGGACAGCGCTACATAGGACAACAGACAATCTCCCCGGTGCGGCCCTGCGGCTGCGCCGGGGATTTCTGTTGGCCGTGGGGCTTGTAATTATTGCAATGACAAGGTATAATTGCTGTATATTCGTATCCCGACGGATATAACCCATCAGGACGAAAACAGTCTGCCGGGCCGCACCGGCAGGTTCAGACAGGAGGATTTGACATGGATAATCTGCTTCGGCTGCTGGAGGGGGATTGCACCCTGTCCAAAAAGCAACTGGCCGCCATGGTGGGCACCTCTCCCGAGCGGGTGGAGGAGGCCATTCGTGACTATGAGGACAAGCACATCATTATGGGTTACAAGGCGGTCATCGACTGGGACGCCACCGACCGCCAGGACGTCACCGCACTTATCGAGGTGAAGGTGGAGCCTCAGCGGGACAACGGCTTTGACCGGGTGGCGGAGCGCATCTACCAGTACGAGGAGGTGGAGTCCTGCTACCTGATGAGCGGCGACTTCGACATGACGGTGATCATTTCCGGCCGGAGCCTCCAGGAGGTGGCCCGGTTCGTCTCCCTCAAGCTGTCCACCATCGACGAGGTGAAGTCCACCGCCACTCACTTTATCCTCAAGAAGTACAAGGAAAACCACCTGATCTTCAAGAAACCTGAGAAGCAGGAGGAAGGATTTTACTTCGTATGAACTATGACGGTATTATGAACCAGCGGATTCAGGACGTACCCCCCTCCGGAATTCGGAAGTACTTTGACCTGCTGGAGGATATGCCCAACGCCATCTCCCTGGGCATCGGGGAGCCGGACTTTCCCACCCCCTGGCACATCCGGGACGCCGGTATTTACTCCCTGGAAAAGGGACTGACCAAATACACCCCCAACCGGGGCTTTTCCGAGCTGCTGCGGCAGATCGCCGCCTATCTCCAGCGCCGGTTCGATTTGACCTATGACCCCATGAGCCAGCTGCTGGTCACGGTGGGCGGCAGCGAGGGCATCGACCTGGCCCTGCGCTGCCTCATCGAGCCGGGGGACGAGGTCATCATCCCCACGCCCTCCTTTGTCTGTTACGGTCCGCTGGTGAGTATGTCCTGCGGCGTCCCCGTCTATGTGGAGACCAAGGCGGAGAACGAGTTCCGCCTCACTCCGGAGGAGCTGCGCTCCGCCATCACCCCCAAGACCAAGGTGCTGGTGCTGCCCTACCCCTGCAATCCCACCGGCGGCATCATGGAGCGCGCTGACCTGAAGGCCCTGGCGGACGTGCTGGAGGGCACCGACATTATGATCATCTCTGACGAAATTTACGCAGAGTTGACCTACGGCGGCCACCACGTCTCCCCCGCCAACCTGCCGGAGCTGTACGACCGGACCATCGTGGTCAACGGTTTCTCCAAAGCCTATTCCATGACCGGCTGGCGGCTGGGCTATCTGTGCGCGCCCAAGGCGATCTCCAGCCAGATGGTGAAGCTCCACCAGTACGGCATCATGTCCGCCCCCACCACCAGCCAGTACGCCGCCATCGAGGCTCTGCAATACGGCGACGGGGACATCGAGGCCATGCGGGACGAGTACGACGGACGGCGGCGGTTCCTGCTGGACGGCTTCCGGGAGCTGGGACTGGAGTGCTTTGAGCCGAAGGGAGCGTTTTATATGTTCCCCAACGTCTCCAAAGTCTCCGGTCTGACCAGCGACGAGTTCTGCACCCGGTTCCTGGAGGCTGAGCAGGTGGCCATTATCCCCGGCTCTGCCTTCGGCCCCGGGGGAGAGGGCTTCGCCCGCTGCTGCTACGCCACCAGCATGAAGGACCTGGACGAGGCGCTGAAGCGTCTGGCCCGGTTCCTGAAGCAGTTCCAGAACTGACCCAGTCAAATAGAGGAGGAATTTACCATGTACGTCACCTGCCTGGATATGGAGGGCGTCCTGGTCCCGGAGATCTGGATCGCCTTTGCCGAGGCCACCGGCATCCCCGAGCTGCGGCGCACCACAAGGGACGAGCCGGACTACGACAAGCTGATGCAATACCGCCTGGGCATCCTCAAGGAGCATGGCCTGGGCCTGAAGGAGATTCAGGCGGTCATCGCCACCATTGACCCCCTGCCGGGGGCGAAGGCGTTTCTGGACAAGCTGCGGACCTTCTCTCAGGTCATCATCCTCAGCGACACCTTTGAGCAGTTCGCCAAGCCCCTGATCGAGAAGCTGGGCTGGCCCACCCTGTTCTGCAACACCCTGGAGGTGGCCCCGGACGGGGAGATCACCGGCTATCGGATGCGGGTGGAAAAATCCAAGCTCACCACCGTCAAGGCCCTCCAGTCCATCGGCTATGATACCATCGCCGCCGGGGACAGCTTCAACGACCTGGCCATGATCCAGGCCAGCAAGGCGGGCTTTCTCTTCCGCAGTACCCCTCAGATCCAGGCGGACCACCCGGAGCTGGCGGCCTACACCGAGTTTGACGACCTGCTGGCCGCCATCCGGAAGGCGATGGACTGATTCGATCCCTTATTCCATACGAAGGAGCCGTTCGATGAACCCTCTGTTTGAAGCCCTGGGCTTTGGCCCGGCAGACATCCTCATCCCCCAGAACTGCGACCTCTCCAGGTGGAGCGTGGTGGCCTGCGACCAGTACACCTCTCAGCCGGAGTACTGGGCCAGAGTGGCGGACTATGTAGGAGACGCCCCCTCCAGCCTGCATCTGGTTCTTCCGGAGAGTCAGCTGAACCGACCGGACCGGGAGGAGCATATCTGGACGATCAACCGGACCATGGAGGACTATCTGGCCTCGGACCGGTTCCGCCTGCTGGAGAACAGCCTAGTCTATGTGGAGCGCTGGCTGGACAACGGCAGGCTCCGCCGGGGCCTGGTAGGTGTGGTGGACCTGGAGCGGTATGAGTACACCCCCGGCAACGCCGCCCTCATCCGGGCCACTGAGGGGACGGTGCTCTCCCGTATCCCGCCCCGGGTGGCGGTGCGGCGGAACGCTGCTCTGGAGCTGCCCCACGTTCTCATGCTGCTGGACGACCCGGACTGCCAGGTGATCGAGCATCTGACGGCGGAGAGCGGGGAGATGGAGCAGGTCTACGACTTCGACCTGATGGAGCGGGGCGGACACATCACCGGCTACCGGCTCACCGGGGAGCAGATGGAGGACGTGGCGGCCCAGCTGACCGCCCTGGCCGACCCTGCCCTCTTTGAGGCGAAGTACAACGCCCCTGGCCGTCCGCCCATGCTGTTTGCCATCGGGGATGGCAACCACTCCCTGGCCTCCGCCAAGGCGGCCTATGAGGAGAAAAAGGGTCAGCCCGGTGCGGAGCTGGCCCGGTATGCCCTGGTGGAGCTGGGCAATCTCCACGACGAATCCCTGGAGTTCGAGGCCATCCACCGGGTCTGCTTCGGCGTGGACGGCCACGCTCTGCTAAACGACCTGCTGGCCCACTATCCCGGCGCCCACCTGGGCGCAGGGGAGGGGCAGTCCTTCCGTTATGCCCTGGCAGGGGAGGAGGGGGTCGTCACCGTCCCTCATCCCACCAGCCAGCTGGCGGTGGGCACCCTCCAGAGCTTTCTGGACGGCTGGCTGCCCGACGCCTCCATGGTGGACTACATCCACGGGGAGGACGTGGCCAGAGAGCTGGGGAGCAGGCCGGGGAATATCGCCTTCCTTCTCCCGGCCATGGGCAAGGACGAGCTGTTCCCCACTGTCATCTTTGACGGGGTGCTGCCCCGCAAGACCTTCTCTATGGGGGAGGCCCACGACAAGCGATTCTATCTGGAGGCGAGGCGGATCAAATGAACGTCCTGACCGAACCGGCCTGGGCCAAGCTGAATCTGTCCCTGGACGTGCTGGGCCGCCGGGAGGACGGCTTTCACGACCTGAAAATGGTGATGCAGTCGGTGAGCCTGTGTGACCGGGTGACGCTGACCCTCCGGGAGACGGGGGAGGGCATGACCCTCTCCACCAACCTGGGCTTTCTCCCGTCAGACGGGAAGAACATCGCCGCCATCGCCGCCCACGCCTTTGCCGCCCGGACGGGAGCGGACATCTCCCGGCTGGACATCCGCATTGAAAAGCATATCCCCGTCTGCGCCGGTACTGCCGGGGGCAGCAGCGACGGAGCTGCCGTTCTCCGGGGGCTGAACCGACTGTTTGACACCGGCCTGTCCCGGGAGGAGCTGGCAGTCCTGGGGGAGCAGGTAGGCTCCGACGTGCCCTACTGCGTCCTGGGCTGCACCGCTCTGGCGGAGGGCCGGGGGGAGCGGCTCACCGTGCTGCCCGCTCTGCCGGAGTGTTATATCGTCCTGTGCAAGCCGGGCTTCTCCGTCTCCACCCCGGAGCTGTTCCGGGCCATCGACGGGGTGAAGATCCGGTGCCGCCCGGACACGGCGGGATTGATGGACGCCCTGGAACGACAGGATCTCCACGGGGTCGCCATGCGGATGTTCAATGTTTTTGAGCAGGCGTTACCCCCCAAGCGGCAGGCCGTCATTCAGGAGATCAAAAACGTCCTCATTCAGCACGGGGCGCTGGGGGCCTGTATGTCCGGCAGCGGTCCCACCGTCTTTGGCATCTTCCGCGCCGAGGCAGATGCAAACAGCGCCGCAGCGGAGCTGGGGGCAAGCTGGCGGGATACCTTTGTAACGAAGCCGGTATAAACAGGAAAAACACTGTCTAAACTGGAGAAAACAGAACAGATTTCTCTGGATGGACGGTGTTTTATATGAAAAAACGAAATGTGACGTCTCGCCGTTGGGGCGGGGCGCTGATGGCGGCTGTGGCTCTGCTCCTGCTGGCCCTCTCTCTGGGGGGCGGAGAGCAGCAGGCGCTGGCAGGTCAGGTCCTGCGGCTCCATGTGCTGGCAAACTCAGACAGTGAGGAGGACCAGGCGTTGAAGCTCCAGGTGCGGGACGCTGTCCTGGCCTGCGCCCAGCCGCTGCTGGAGGGCGCGACTTCTCAACAGGAGGCGGAGACGGCGCTCTCCGGGGCGCTGGAAGAGCTGGAACAGGCAGGAACGCAGGCCGTTCGGGCGGCGGGATATGACTCCCCCGTTATCGCCACTCTGGAGACGGACTGGTTCCCCACCCGGACTTATGCAGACTTCTCTCTCCCGGCGGGGTATTACCCCACCCTCCGGGTGGAGATCGGCGGGGGAGAAGGGCATAACTGGTGGTGTGTGGTCTATCCGCCCCTCTGCTCGGCTGGCGTGGAGGAGGTGGCGGAGACCTCCCTGGGGCTGACGGAGGACCAGATCTCCCTCATCACCCAGGACAGCGGGACGTATGAGTTTCGGTTCCGGTGTGCGGAGTGGTTCGGAGAGCTGCAAAGCTGGCTGGAACGGTTTTCAGATGAATAATATAGTGACGAGAGGAGAGCGAAGCAACATGAGCGCAACGGTCTATTTTTCCCGGACGATCACCCCGGAGACGGTGGCGAAGCTGTACGACCGCTTGGGGGTGGAGCTGACCGGCAGGGTCGCCGTCAAGCTCCATTCCGGCGAAGAGGGCAACCAGAACTTCCTGGGTCCGGAGTTCTGGCGGCCCATGATCGAGCAGGTGAACGGGACGGTGGTGGAGTGCAACACCGCCTATGAGGGCGCCCGGAACACCACCCAGAAGCACTCGCGTCTGCTGAACAAGCACGGCTGGAGCCGGTACTTCACAGTGGACCTGCTGGACGCCGAGGGGCCGGACATGGTGCTGGAGAACCCGGAGGGCAAAATCATCCAGAAGGATTATGTGGGCAAAGACCTGGCCAACTACGACTCCATGCTGGTGCTCTCCCATTTCAAGGGCCATCCCATGGGCGGCTACGGCGGGGCGCTGAAGCAGCTCTCCATCGGCTGCGCCTCCAGCTTTGGCAAGGCCTACATCCACGGGGCGGGTGTCCCGGCGGAAATCTGGACCGCCGACCACGACCGGTTCCTGGAGTCCATGGCGGACGCCGCCTCTATGGTGCATCGGCACTTCCAGGGCCAGGTGGCCTATATCAACGTCATGAAGAATATGTCGGTGGACTGCGACTGCTGCGCCGTGGCGGAGGACCCCTGCATGAAGGACATTGGCATCCTGGCTTCCACCGACCCCATCGCCATCGACCAGGCCTGCATCGACCTGGTACTCCAATCCGACGACCCGGGCAGAGATCATCTGCTGGAGCGTATCAACTCCCGCAACGGCGTCCACACCATCGAGGCCGCCGAGGCCCTGGGCTTCGGGACGAGAGAGTATGAGCTGATCGAGGAATGACCGGAAAATCCCATCACAACGCCGCCTGCTTTTCTATAAGAGCAGGCGGCGTTGTCGCTGTCTATTTGCGGACAAGATGAAACAGCCGGAGGGGGTGGACGTCCATCATCCACAGAGCAGTGAAATAGAGAAACAGTCCTGCCCCGGCGCAGGCGGTCAGGCTGACGAGCACGGGACAGTCCGCCAGCGTCCGGTAGAGCAGCCGCACGCACAGACCCGCCAGCAGCGCCCCCAGAGCAGGGGCGGAGAAGGACTGGAACAGGTTCAGCTGCAATCCGGTGTGCCGGACGATGAGCCCCAGCCGAAGAGCTACCCCCAGGAGGGAGGACAACATCAGCCCAAAGAGGAAGCCCGTCAGACCGCTCCCCAGGCAGGTACACAGCAGCTGTATCCCCCCGCAGCCCAGGCTGACGGCGGCGGACTGGCTCTGACGGCCAATGCCGTTGAGGATGGAGGCCAGGACGGACTCATAGCTGTTCAGGACCACCCCCACGGACAGGGGGAGAATGTACCTGCCCACCCCCTCGTTTTGAAAGAGCAGCCGCCCCAGGTCCGGTCCCAGCGTCACCATCAGGGCAGTGACCGGGAGGACGATGACGGAGGCTGCCAGAATGGCCTTGGAGATCTTCTCCCGGCACTCCCGGCCCCGGTGCATGGCCTGGCACTGGCTGAGCCGGGGGACGATGGCCAGGGTCAGGGCGCTGATAAAGGCGGAGGGGAGGTTGAGCATGGGGACGGTCATGCCAAAGACCACCCCGAATTCCTCCATGGCGGCGGCCTGGGTCAGCCCGGCGGCTACCAGCTTCCGGGGGATGAGGACGGAGTTGGCCGAGGCCATGAGATTGCCCAGTAGGGCGGTCAGGCCCACCGGAACCGCCACCCGCACCATCTCCCGGCCCAGGCCGGGGGCGGGACGGCCGGAGCGGGCCTGAACCGGGAGGCGGCGCTCCCGCCTCCGGCGGAGGACGGTCAGGGTGGAGGAGGAGAACACCTCGCTGGCCAGCATCCCCAGGACGATGAGGGCCACGGCGACAGCGGGGTCGTCCGGGAGCAGGCACCACACCAGCCCCAGCACGGCGGCGGTGCGGACGAACTGCTCTCCCAGCTCCACCGCCGCCGGGAGGCGGACCTCCCCGATGCCATAGAAGTGATGCTTGGTGAGATTCTCCACCCCGGTGAGCAGCAGGACGGGGAGCAGCAGCACCAGCCCCAGCCGGGTGCGGCTGTCCCCCAGGAGCAGGCCGGAAATTTGCCCGCTGAACAGGAGGGTGACGGCGGCCAGAGGCAACCACAGAGCCACCAGCCCCCGCAGCCCCAGCCACAAAAGCTGCCGGACAGAGGGCCGGTCCTCCAGTGCCTCATAGTGGGCGGAGAGGGAGGACACCGCCACCGTCAGGCCGGTGACGGCGATGGAGAGAAAGATGGAGTAGACGGGCATAATGAGCTGATACAGCCCCATGACCTCCGCCCCCACCAGCCGGGAGAGCACCACCCGGTAGAGAAAGGACAAAAGCTGGGCCACCAGCCCCACCGCCGTCAGCATCATGGTGGAGCGGGTGAGGGACGCCGAATGGTCTGCCACAGTGACACCTCCCGGAAAAAGCTTCTGAGAGCACTGTATGCGGCAAGGGGGGAAAAGAGAAGGACAAAAAAGAGGTGCGGCCGCACGTGGCGGCGCACCTCCTGGTGGGGATTTTGAAGGGACAGGTCAAAACAGACCCTTGTTATATTTAAACTGTCCGTATAGCATGACGACCAGGCCGACGGGGATGCCAACCAGGGCGACGATCTCCACAATGGAGTCCTGCATCAAAAGCTCCAGCGCACCGGTCACCAGTGCAGAGCCGCCTATGATGCACGTCCCAATGCCGATCCATTTACCGTATTTGGGAACGTCCTCATCTGACACTCTGGCTCTGTTGTACCAGTGGACAGACGAGATATCGCCCCTGCAATTCAGAACGCCCAGCGCGAGCAAAATGACGCCGATGACGATAAAACCGGTACATTTGTCCATCGCAGATACCTCCGTTCAGGCTTCGCATGTTGACTTACTGCGCAGGAAAGGCTCATCGCTCCTGTTTCGCCCTGCCCCGCCCGAGCAGACTGCCGATACCCAGCCCCAGGGCGGAGATCAACCCGCCGGCCAGCAGCATACCGGGTCTCGGGGCGCTGAGCCGGGCGAAGGAGCCGGCGATCATGTAGGCAAGGCCAAAGGTGGCGTATTCCGCCAGAAGATACATCAGCCCAAAGACGAGGACCGCCCACCATTTGTGCCTGCCCCAGAGGTCGTTTTTGCCGATCAGCAGGGAGACGACAAAGGTGGCGACCGGCAGCACGACCCACAGGAACACCAGGCTGAACCCCATGGCGTCCGAGCTGTCGGTAAAGCACCAGAACACCAACAGGGCAAATGTCCAGATGCCCAGGTAGACGGCGCTCAAAATGACCTCAGGCCGTCTGCGACTGCCCGTGTCGGCGCTGTTGTTCGGGGGTTCCATGGAATGGCGCTCTTCTTCCCGTTCGCTCATGTGTTCGACCTCCGTCTCACACCCTGGGCAGCTCCAACAGGGCCGCTCCCACGATACCGGCGTCGTTACCCAACTGGGCCTTGACGAGACGGGTTTTCCCCGCCCCCTGGCGGGCGTGGGTGCGCTCGTCCACCAGGCGCTGGAGGGGAAGGAGCAGGTCCTCCTCCCGCTCGTTGGCGACCCCGCCCCCCAGACAGATCATGTCCGGGGAGAAGATGTTGACGGCATTGGCCAGGCCGTCGGCCAGGTCGGAGAGATAGCGGGCGGTGAGACAGGTGGCGGTCTCGTCTCCCTGGCGCATGGCGATAAAGGCGGTCTTGCCGCTGACCTTGGTGAGATCCCAGTTGCACAGGGGCCACATACTGCTCTCCGGGTGGAGGTTCATCACCTCCCGGGTCTGGCGCTTCAGGGCGGTGGCGGAGGAATATTGCTCCCAGCAGCCCCGGCGGCCACAGGGGCAGGGATAACCCCCCGCCCGGAGGACCATGTGGCCCATCTCGGTACCCTGGAGGCGGATGCCGTTGCCCGTCCGCTGGAGGTAGCTGCCGCCGACGCCGGTGCCCAGGGTAAACATCATGAAGAAGTTGCTCTCCCGGCCGCACCCGGCGACCCCTTCCCCCAGAGCGGCGCAGCAGGCGTCGTTTTCCAGGTAGACCGGCACGTCCCAGAGAGCCTGGAACAGCGCCCGGACGGGGGTGTGGTCGAAGGGGGCGTTGGCCGCCTTGACGGCGTACCCGGTCAGATCGTCCACCAGGCCGGGGATGCCGATGCCCACCGAGGACACCTCCTCCTGGGAGACGCCCGCCCCCTGGAGGGCCTCTCCGGAGATGCGGACCAGAGCGGCCACCGTCTCCTCCGGGGTGGGACAGCTGGCGGCCCGGACCCTGGCCCGGGACAAAATGCGGTTCTGGCCGTCCACCACGCCGGCCACCAGGTTCGTGCCTCCTACGTCGATGCCAATGCGTACCATGAAGAACCCTCCCTCTGTTTTTACTGAGGTGATTTACAGTTCTGTCTGACGTTCTGCGATTTGCTCGTCGAAATGCCGGTTGATCTGGTCGGTAAACTCCTGGGCGGCGTTGTAGCCCATCTTTTTGTGTCGGTTGTTCATGGCGGCTACCTCGATGATGATGGCCAGGTTGCGCCCGGGCTTCACCGGGATGGTGAGGGTGGGCAGCTCCACGTCCAGGATAGAGGTGTACATATTCTCCAGCCCCAGCCGGTCGTAGAGCATCCCCTCCTTCCACTGCTCCAGGTTGATGATGAGGTTGATCTCCTGGCTGTCCTTGACGGCGGCCATACCGAACAGGCGGCGGACGTCGATGACGCCGATGCCCCGCAGCTCCACATAGTACCGGATCAGCTCCGGCGCCATGCCGATGAGGGAGTTGGGCCCTACCCGGTGGATCTCCACGGCGTCGTCGGCGATGAGCCGATGCCCCCGCTTGATCAGCTCCACGGCGGTCTCGCTCTTGCCCACGCCGCTCTCCCCCAGCAGCAGCACCCCTTCGCCGTAGATCTCCACCAGGACCCCGTGACGGGTGATCTGGGGGGAGAGGGAGCGGTTGAGGGAGGTGATGAGCAGGTTCTGAATGGCGGCGGTGTCCTGGCT
>JAJBUB010000079.1 GCA_020860575.1 Clostridiales bacterium
CCTTCGGGCAGCCAGCTCCGCCGTCAAGCGGCACTTCCGCTTCGCTCCCTGCCTCTAAGAGGGAGCCAAGAGGGGATGCAGCAAACCCTTGCCTCCCTCCTTGAGGCGAAGTGCCGCAAAGCGGTAGAGGTGGCACGGCGAAGCCGTGACGGGGGGAGAGCAGTATGCACCGACGATTTGTGAAAATCTCCCGGCGAATCCGCCCCCCATTTCACCCCCATTCCAGAAAGAAGGCAAACGACCATGCCCCATACCGCAGAGCTGATTGCCGTGGGCACCGAGCTGCTCCTGGGCAACATCTGCAACACCGACGTCCAGATGATCTCCCAGGCCCTCTCCGCCCTGGGCATCAACGTCTACTATCATACGGTGGTGGGCGACAACCCGGAGCGGGTGCGGGCCGCCGTGGAGGTCGCCCGACACCGGGCGGACATCATCATCACCACCGGCGGTCTCGGCCCCACCTGCGACGATCTGACCAAACAGGCTCTGGCGGACGCCTTTGGCAAGTCGCTGGTATTTGACGCGCGGAGCGCCGAACGCATCCGGGAGTATTTCCGGCTCAAGCTGCCCCACCGGGTCATGACGGACAACAATCTCCAGCAGGCCATGCTCCCTGAGGGCTGCACCGTGCTGGACAACGACTGGGGCACCGCCCCCGGCTGCGCCTTTGAGGCCGGAGGCGTCCGGGTCATTATGCTCCCCGGCCCCCCCAGAGAGTGCCGGGCCATGCTGGAGCACCGGGTCGTCCCCTATCTGAAATCTCTCTCCGACGGGGTCATCGAGTCCCGCACTCTGAAGCTCTACGGCATCGGGGAGGCGGCCATGGAGGCCCAGCTCCGGGAGGAGATGCTCTCCATGCACAATCCCACCCTGGCCCCCTATGCCAAGGAGGGGGAGTGCGAGCTGCGCATCACCGCCAAGGCCCCCACCGAGGCGGAGGCCCGGGCCATGCTGGAGCCGGTGGAGCAGGAGCTCCGGGGCCGGTTCGGCGATCTGGTCTACGGGGTGGACGTGAGCAGTCTGGAGGAGCAGGTCTCCCGGCTGCTCCAGGAGCAGGGGCTGACCCTCTCCACCGCCGAGAGCTGCACCGGGGGCCTGGCCGCCAAGCGGATGACCGACCTGGCCGGGGCGTCTCAGGTGTTCAAGGGCGGGGTGGTCTGCTACACCAACGAGGTCAAACACAGTGTCCTGGGGGTTCCCCAGGAGACGCTGGACACGTTTGGAGCAGTCTCTCCCCAGACCGCCCAGGCCCTGGCCCTGGGGGCCTGCCGGGTGCTGGGCAGCGACCTGGCCGTCTCCGTCACCGGGGTAGCCGGTCCCGACCCGGACGACCGGGGCAACCCGGTGGGTCTGGTCTACATCGGCCTGGCCCACGGCGACCGGGTCTGGGTGAAGGAGACTCACCTGGGAACTGCCCGGGACCGGGTGCGCAACAGCGCCGTCCTCGCCGCCTTTGACATGGTGCGCCGCCGTCTCACCGGTCTGCCGGTGCTGCCGGAGGCAGCGCCCGGAAAGGACGCCCCATGACCAAAGAGCAGTATGAGCACCTCTCTGCCCCCTTCCGCACACCGGGGCGGACAAAGGCGCTGCTGGCGGTGAACACCGCCATCCCCCTGGTGTGTTATGTGACCTACCCCCTGTGTCTGCTGACGCTGATTTTCCGGGGCGACCTGCGTTGGATGCCCGTTTTGCTGGTGCCCGGGGTCAGTTTCGCCATCGTCTCCCTGTTTCGGAGCCTTTGGAACCGGTCCCGGCCCTATGAGGTGCTGGACATTCAGCCTCTCATCCACAAGAACACCCGTGGCAAGAGCTTTCCCAGCCGCCATGTGTTCTCCGTCTTTGTCATCGCCATGACTCTGCTCTGGCTGCTGCCCCCGGTGGGAATCTGCTTTCTCCTGGCCGGGGTGGTGCTGGCCCTCTGCCGTGTGGTGGGCGGCGTCCACTTTCCCCGGGATGTCGTCGCCGGGGCGCTGCTGGGCATCCTGTCCGGCGTCATGGGCTACTGGCTGATGAGCTGGCCCGTCTATCTGTGAGGTGTCGTCATGCTGCTGACCGATATCGCCTACCGCCTCTGTGACCTGCTGGGGACGGCGGCCTTTGCCATCTCCGGGGCCATGGTGGCCTGCCGGAAGGGGGCCGACCTGTTCGGCATTCTCTTTCTGGCGGTGGTCACCGCCATGGGCGGGGGCATGCTCCGGGACGTGCTGCTGGGGGAGACCCCTCCCGCCATGTTCTCCAACCGGGCGGGGGTGATCATCGCCCTGCTCATGGCCCTCCTCGTCTTTTTCCTGGCCCGATACCACAAGGACGTGTGGCAACGGGAGGAAGCCATGGTGGAGCGGGCCAACAATCTGGTGGACGCCCTGGGACTGGGGCTGTTCGCCGTGGCCGGTTCCCTGGTGACCATGGAGGCGGGCTATGAACACCGGTGGTTCCTGGTGCTGTCCATGGGGATGATCACCGCCGTGGGCGGCGGTCTGCTCCGTGACATCATCCTGGGAGACATCCCCTTTATTCTGACGAAACACATCTACGCCCTGGCGGCTCTGGCCGGGTCCGCCTCCTTCTATCTGCTGGAGCAGGTGGGAGCCAGCCGTCCCGTGACCATCGCCGTGGGCGTCTGCGTCACCTTTCTCCTGCGGGTGCTGGCCACCCGCTACCGCTGGAATTTACCGAAGCCATAATAAAGCTATCCCATAGGAGGTCCTGAAGATGCTCAACGTCAAGCTGCTGGCCCACACCCCGGAGCCGGAGCGGGTGGTGGCCGCCGCCGCCCGGCTGTGCTACTCCGCCGCAGGGGTGGACGCCCTGCTGGAGAAATCCACCCCGGAAAAGGACGCCAAATTTGTCCGCATGCTGGCTGGTCTGGGCCACGCCAGCCCCATCGAGCACGCCTCCTTCACCTTCGCCATCGAGGGGGTGTCCCGTTCCCTGCTGGCCCAGATCACCCGGCACCGCATCGCCTCCTACTCCGTCCAGAGCCAGCGGTACGTCCGGCTGGACGACTTTCATTTTGTCATCCCCCCGGAGGTGGAGTCTGACCCCGCCGCCAAGACCGCCTTTCTCCAGGCCATGGAGGAGGAGGGGCAGCACTACCTCAACATCGCCGCCGCCCTCCAGGAGAAGCACTGGAAGGAGCTGATGGCTCAGGGGCTCTCTGAACAGGAGGCGGACAAAAAAGCGGAGAAGCTGGCCAACGAGGACGCCCGGTTCGTCCTCCCCAACGCCTGTGAGACGAAAATGGTGGTCACCATGAACGCCAGGAGCCTCCAGAACTTCTTCCGGGTGCGGTGCTGCAACCGGGCACAGTGGGAGATCCGCGCTCTGGCGGAGGAGATGTACAGGTTGGTCTATCCTGTGGCCCCGGCCCTTTTTGAGAACATGGGTCCGGGCTGCGTCTGCGGCGGCTGCACCGAGGGCAAAATGTCCTGCGGCAAGGCATCGGAGATGCGGGCGAAATACCACGCTCTCCGGCGGGAGCTGGTCCCGGAGGAGGGACAGGGATGAACATCCAGATCTTCGGCAAATCCAAGTGCTTTGACACAAAAAAGGCCCAGCGCTACTTCAAGGAGCGCCGGGTGAAGTTTCAGAATATCGATCTGCTCCGCTACGGCATGAGCCGGGGAGAGCTGACCGCCGTGGTGCGGGCGGTGGGGCTGGAAAACCTCATCGACGAAAAGCACCCGGACGCCGCCATGCTCTCCTATCTGGCCCTGGACAGCCAGAAGCTGGAGCATCTGCTGGAGGACCCCAGTCTGCTCCGCACCCCCATCGTCCGCAACGGCAAGCAGGCCACCGTAGGCTACTGCCCGGACGTGTGGAAGAGCTGGGAATGAGGAGGACGACCCATGTTTCGTGAGATGAGACGGTCAAAACAGGCGGTCAGCCGGGAGGAGTGCATCCGTCTGCTGGAGACGGAGCGCCGGGGCGTCCTGTCGGTGAACGGCGACGACGGCTATCCCTACGGCATCCCCATGAACTTCTACTACGACCCGGAGGACGGGAAGATCTACCTCCACGGGGCAAAGGCGGGACACCGGTTCGACTCCCTCCGGGCCTGTGACAAGGTGTGCTTCACCACCTGGAACACCGGCTATCAGAAGGAGGGGGACTGGGCCTGGACGCTGGTCTCCGTGATCGCCTTTGGCCGGGCGGAGCTGGTGGACGACCCGGACCGGAAGCGTCGGCAGCTCATCAGGCTGGGGATGAAATACTATCCCTCGCCGGAGGAGTGGGAGCGGACGCTGGAAAAGCACGGCGACCGGGCGCAGCTCATCGCCCTGACCATCGAACACCTCACCGGCAAGCAGGTGCATGAAAAATAGGACGCAAACAGACCCGGCAGGGAGAAGCCTCCCCGCCGGGTCTGTTTCTGTTTTCCGGGCTTACGCCGTGATGGCGTTGCCGGTATAGAGCTGATAATACTTGCCCTTCTGCTCGATGAGCTGGTCGTGGGTGCCCCGCTCGATGATGCGGCCCTGCTCCAGCACCATGATGCAGTCGGCGTTGCGGACGGTGGACAGCCGGTGGGCGATGACGAAGGAGGTGCGGCCCTTCATCAGGGCGTCCATGCCCTCCTGCACCAGCCGCTCCGTCCGGGTGTCGATGGAGGAGGTGGCCTCATCCAGGATCAGCACCGGGGGATCGGCCACGGCGGCCCGGGCGATGGCAAGCAGCTGCCGCTGGCCCTGGGACAGGTTGCTGCCGTCTCCGGTGAGCATAGTCTGGTAGCCGTCGGGCAGGCGGCGGATAAAGCCGTCGGCGTTGGCCAGCTTCGCCGCCTGGATGCACTCCTCGTCGGTGGCGTCCAGCCGTCCATAGCGGATGTTGTCCATGACGGTGCCGGTGAACAGGTGGGTGTCCTGGAGGACGATGCCCAGGGACCGGCGGAGGTCCGGCTTTTTGATCTTGTTGATGTTGATGCCGTCATACCGGATCTTGCCGTCCTGGATGTCGTAGAAGCGGTTGATCAGGTTGGTGATGGTGGTCTTGCCTGCGCCGGTGGAGCCGACGAAGGCGATCTTTTGGCCCGGGGTGGCGTACATCCGGATGTCGTGGAGCACCATCTTGTCGTCGTCGTAGCCGAAGTCCACCCCGTCGAAGGTCACGTCGCCCTCCAGACGCACATAGGTGGTGGTGCCGTCCGCCTTGTGGAAGTGCTTCCAGGCCCAGACGCCTGTCTTTTCCGGCGTCTCGGTGAGGGTGCCGTCCTGATTCTCCTTCGCGTTGACCAGCTCCACATAGCCGTTGTCCACCTCCGGCTGGGCGTCCAGCAGGGAGAAGGCCCGGTCTGCGCCGGCGGAGGCCATGACGATGCTGCCCAGCTGCTGGGAGATCTGGGCGATGGGCTGGGAGAAGCTCTTGTTCAGCGTCAGAAAGGAGACCAGGGTACCGATGGTCAGACCAAAGTTGCCGTTCAGAGCCAGCGCTGCCCCCACCACTGCGCAGAGGACATAGCTGATGTTGCCCAGGTTAGAGTTGATGGGCATCATAATGTTGGCGATCCTGTTGGCGTTGTTGGCGCTGTCCCGGAGTTGGTCGTTCAGCTCCCGGAACTGATCCAGGCTCTTGTCCTCATGGCAGAACACCTTGACCACCTTCTGGCCCTGCATCATCTCCTCAATATAGCCGTTGACAGTGCCCAAATCTTTCTGCTGTTTTGCAAAGTATCTGCCGGACTGTCCGCTGAGTCGCGTGCTTACCAGGAGCATGACGACCACCATGGCCACCGACACCAGGGTCAGAGGGATACTGAGGACGATCATGCTGACAAAGGTGGAGACCAGGGTGATGACCGAGTTGATGAGCTGAGGCATACTCTGGCTGATGACCTGTCGCATGGTGTCCACGTCGTTGGTATAGACCGACATGATGTCGCCGTGGGCGTGGGTGTCAAAGTATTTGATGGGCAGGGACTCCATATTGACAAACAAATCCTCCCGGAGCCGCTTCAGAGTGCCCTGGCTGACGTTGACCATGATTCTGCTGCGGGCATAGGAGCAGAGCACGCCCACCACCAGTATTGCTGACAGTCCCACAAGCGCCTGGGCCAGGGGTCCAAAGTCCGGATTGGCTGCCTGCGTCAGCGGGGTAATATAATCGTCGATCAGAGTCTGCATAAACAGGGTAGCCGCCAGGGTAGTCAGGGCAGTGACCAGAATACAAATCACCACGATCAGGCAGGACCACTTATAGTTTTTCAGCGTATAACTCATCACCCGCCCCAGTGATTTCAACTGATTCCGGTCCATTTTCATGGAGGCGGGACGTCCTCCCCGACCTCCGGGGCCTGCGGGCCGACGGCTACTTACGGTATTTGCCATAGGGAATCACTCTCCTTTCCGTGTCAGGCGGGCTGGTCGAAGTCGCCGCCGCCCTCCATCTGGGCCTCGTAAATCTCCCGATAGATGGCATTGTTCTTCAACAGGTTCTCGTGGGTGTCGAATCCGTTCACCCTTCCCTCCTCCAGCACCAGGATACGGTCGGCGTCCTGGACGCTGGAAATACGCTGGGAGACGATGAGCTTGGTGGTGCCGGGGATGTGCCGGGCAAAGGCCTGGCGGATTTTGGCGTCGGTGGCGGTGTCCACGGCGGAGGTGGAGTCGTCCAGGATGAGCACCCGGGGCTTTTTCAGCATGGCCCGGGCGATGCACAGACGCTGCTTCTGGCCGCCGGAGACATTGGTGCCGCCCTGCTCGATCCAGGTGTTATACCCATCGGGAAGCCGCTGGATGAACTCATCAGCGCAGGCCTGCTCGCAAACCTCCCGGCACTCCTCCTCGGTGGCGTCCTCCTTGCCCCAGCGGAGATTGTCCAGGATGGTGCCGGAGAACAGCACGTTGTTTTGTAGCACCACGGCTACCTGGTTGCGCAGGGCCTCCATGTCGTACTCCCGCACGTCCCGGCCGCCCACCTTCACGGAGCCGTCGGTCACGTCGTAGAGCCGGGAGATCAGGTTCACCAGGCTGGACTTGCCGCAGCCGGTGCCGCCGATGATGCCGACGGTTTCCCCCGACTGGATGTGGAGATCGATGTCGTGGAGCACGTCCTCACCGGAGCCGCTGGCCCGGTAGGCGAAGCTCACATGGTCGAAGTCGATGCGTCCGTCCGTGATCTCGATCACAGGCTCCTGGGGATTGACCATATCCGGATTCTCGTTGAGCACCTCGGCGATCCGCTTGCCGCTGGCCAGGGACATGGAGATCATGACGAAGATCATGGTGAGCATCATCAGGCTCATCATCATGCTCATGACGTAGCTGAACAGGGATGTCAGTTCGCCGGTGGTCATGGACCCGACCACGATATACTGGGCTCCAAGCCAGGACAGGGCGATAATACAGCCGTAGATGGTCAACATCATAACCGGGTTGTTGAAGGCCAGGATGGACTCGGCTTTGACGAACATATGGTAGAGGTTCTCCGCCGCCTTGGTGAACTTGTCGTCTTCATAGTCCTCCCGGACAAACGCCTTAACCACCCGGATACCGGAGACATTCTCCTGGACGCTGGCGTTCAGGTCATCGTACTTGGCAAACACCCGCTGGAAAGCGGGCATGGACTTGGCGGTGATATACGCCAGGATAACGCCCAGAAAAATCAGAGCCACCAGAAAAACCGTACTCAGACTGGGATTGATATAAAAGCACATGAACATACTGCAAATCAGCGTCAGCGGAGAGCGGATGGCAATGCGGATGATCATCTGGTAGGCGTTCTGGACATTGGTTACGTCAGTGGTCATCCTGGTCACCAGTCCGGCTGTGGAGTATTTGTCGATATTGGTGAAGGAAAATCCCTGCACCCGCTCAAACATTGCGTCCCGCAGGTTGCAGGCAAAACCGGTGGACGCCGAGGCGGCGTATTTGCCCGCCTGAATCCCACAGAACAGGCTCAAAAAGGCCATCACCAACATCACAATACCATAGAAAATGACATTCTGCATATTCCCGGCCTCGATGCCCTGATCAATGATGGCGGCGGTGATGAAGGGGATCAAAATCTCCAGAAACACCTCCAGGGCCGTGTAGATGGGGCAGATAATGGAGTCACGCTTATACTGCTTAATCTGTCCCATAAGTGTTTTCAGCATGCTTTCTTCATCCTTTCAGAGGAATTTCGCCCCCGGCGGGGGCGTCGCAGAGGGCGCGATAGACCCGGAGCAGCAGACTCTTTAACTGCTCCTGCTCCTCCAGGCTGAGGGAGCAGAGCATATCCCTCTCCCCCTGGTCCATGGCCGCCCGGTGGTTTTCGCAGAGGGCGCGGCCCGCCTCGGTGATGCGGACGCATTTCACCCGCCGGTCGTTGGGGTCCGGGTAGCTCTCGATGAGCTGCTTCCGCTCCAGACGGACAGCCACCCCCGCCGCCGTGGACTGGGCCACACCGAAATAGTGCTCCAGCTCCTTCAGCGTCGCCGTACCGTTCTTCAAACAATGCAAGGTCAACAGCATTTTGAACTGAAAAAAGGTGACGTCATGGCTTTGCAGCTCGCTGTTGGCCCGTTTTTCCATGGTGTCGTTGATGCGCTTGATCAGCCCACCCACGTCGATCCGGCCCTCTGGTCCAAAGCAGCGCTCGTCTGTTTTTTTCTGCCCCTGTTCCATAGGGCACTGCCTCCTTTCCTGTTATTCGAGCCAGAGTATAGCAAATCAAACGTGTGCTGTCAATCGTTTACGTTTGATTTTAACGGCCCGTTCACACTTTTCGGCACAGTGCAAAAAAGCCGCCCCCCGGGGGTCGGGGGGCGGTGGTCAAATTTCGGACGGAAATAAAAGAAACGTTTCCGATATCGGTTTCCCTACCGTTTGATGTCGTAATTCATGTTCATCAGGTTGCGGATAGACTGCACGTCATCGGTGATGTTGGCGTCTCCGTGAATGGTGTGCTTGATGACGCTGCTGGCCACGGCGAAGTTCACCAGGTCCATGGGCCTGTAGTTGTGCATCATGGCGTAGATCAGGCCGCTGGCGAAGGCGTCGCCGCCGCCCACCCGGTCCAGGATGTTGAAGGTGAACAGCTTGCTCTCGAAGGTGTGGTCCTGATACCACATATAAGCCTTCAGGCTGTTCTCGCTGCCGCTGTGGGCGTAGCGGACGTGGCGGCCGATGCACTTCAGGTTGGGATACCGCTCCACAAAGTGCTGGAACACCTCGTCCTGCTCCTCGTAGCTGGGCTGGAGGGGAACGCCGTCCTTCCAGTCCCCCTTGCTGTGGTCCGCCTCGTCCTTCCAGAGGTGGTACGGCTCGATGCCGAAGAGGACGTCCACATAGGGCAGGCATTTCGTGCAGTAGTCCCGAGCCTCCTCCCAGGTCCACAGGCGGCTGCGGAAGTTGCCGTCAAAGCTGACGGTCAGCCCCTTCTCCTTGGCCTTCTGGATACATCTCAGGGTGAAATCGGCGCAGCTGGGGGCCAGGGCCGGAGTGATGCCGGAGAGGTGGAGCCAGGTGTAGCCCTCCAGCAGCTCGTCCAGGTCCACCTTGTCGAAGTCATACTCGGTGATGGCGCTGTGTTTCCGGTCATAGGTGACCTTGCTGGCCCGGATGCCGAAGCCCGTCTCCAGATAATAGGTCCCCAGACGATGGGTGGGCGTCTCCTCCGGGGTGGAGAGGATCATGGGGGTGCAGTGGACGTCGTTGGAGCGGAGCCAGCGGACGGCGCTCTTGCCCAGGCTGTTGTTGGGCACCACGCTGAAGAAGGTGCTGTCCACCCCCAGGTTGGCCAGAGCCATGGCGATGTTGGCCTCGCTTCCGCCGTAGCTGGCCTCAAAGCTGGAGGTCACCCGTATCTTTGCATAGTTGGGCGGGGTCAGCCGGAGCATGAGCTCCCCAAAGGTGATAAACCGCTGGGTGGTGTCGTTCCCCGCCAGAATGGGGTTATAGTTTTTCATCCGTATTGCCTCCTCCCGGTACGTTTCCAGGTATGATACCTGTATTGTACTCTTTTTTGGGCGGGAGTGCAATATGATTTGCAAAAGTTTTACAGATATTAGCCCTATTCAGGCTCTTTATCCCCTGACCGCGGCGAAGGCCTGCTCCATGTCGGCGATGATGTCGTCGATATGCTCGGTGCCGATGGAGAGGCGGATGGTGTTGCGCCGAATCCCCTGATCCGCCAGCTCCTCGTCGGAGAGCTGGGCGTGGGTGGTGGTGGCGGGATGGATGACCAGGCTCTTCACGTCGGCCACGTTGGCCAGCAGGGAGAAGATCTTCAGGTGGTCGATGAATTGGAAGGCCTCCTCCTGGCCACCCTTGATCTCAAAGGTGAAGATGGACGCACCACCGTTGGGGAAATACTTCTCATACAGAGCGTGGTCAGGATGGTCCGGCAGAGAGGGATGGTTCACCCGCTCCACCTGAGGATGATTCACTAGGTACTCCACCACCTTTTTCGTGTTCTCCCCGTGGCGCTCCAGCCGGAGGGACAGGGTCTCGGTGCCCTGGAGCAGCAGGAAGGCGGCAAAGGGGGAGATAGCTGCGCCGGTGTCCCGGAGCAGGATGTCCCGGATATAGGTGACAAAGGCGGCGGACCCGGCCACATCGGTGAACCGTACTCCGTGATAGCTGGGGTTCGGCTCAGAGAGCCAGGGATAACGGCCGCTCCCCGCCCAGTCGAAGGTGCCTCCGTCCACGATGACGCCGCCCAGGGTGGTGCCGTGGCCGCCGATAAACTTGGTGGCGGAGTGTACCACGATGTCCGCCCCATGCTCGATGGGCCGGATGAGGTAGGGAGTGCCAAAGGTGTTGTCGATGACCAGGGGCAGACCGTGCCGATGGGCGATCTCAGCCACCGCGTCGATGTCGGGGATGTCGGAGTTGGGGTTGCCCAGGGTCTCGATATAGATCGCCTTGGTGTTCTCCCGGATGGCGTTCTCCACCTCGTCCAGATCGTGAACGTCCACAAAGGTGGTGCTGACGCCGTACATGGGGAGGGTATGTCCCAGCAGGTTGGAGGTGCCGCCGTAGATGGTCTTCTGGGCAACGATATGCTCCCCCTCTTTGGCCAGAGCCTGGACCGTGTAGGTGATGGCGGCGGCGCCGGAGGCCACGGCCAGAGCGGCCACGCCTCCCTCCAGAGCGGCGATGCGCTCCTCAAAGACAGCCTGGGTGGAGTTGGTCAGGCGGCCATAGATGTTGCCCCCGGCCGACAGGCTGAACCGATCGGCGGCGTTCTGACTGCTGGGGAACACATAGGAGGTGGTGGCATAGATGGGTACCGCCCGGGCGTCGGAGGCAGGATCGGGCTGCTCCTGGCCCGCATGGAGCTGAAGAGTCTCAAATTTATACTTTTGGCTGCTCATGGGAACGACCTCTTTTCCAAATATCGGTTGTTATGACTATACCAGCATTTACCTACTTTGTCAATGGGTAGGCCGGTTTGCAGGGCGTCCCTCTCCTCCGCCGGTCTTACGGGTGTATTTCATAAATGCCCTCTTTCCCCGTATCGTCCTCCGGGTCCGAGCTTATCGCAACAGGGAAGGAAAAGAAGGCCGCCTGCCAACAGGAGCAGGCGGCCTTTTGGTCGCTGTAAACCTATGGAGTGATACGGTCCTCACCACGGCTGCTTCGCCGGACGCACCACCTTGCTGGGGGCCGTCCGCCACATGGCCTGGATCATGGCCTCGGTCGGCTCCAGCAGCAGGGGCTGGACGACGCCGCCCCCCTGGAACACCAGGATGTACCGCCGCTCCGCCGCGGGGTCATGGCTGCTGTAGTCCAACGTCTTCACGTCCTTCCGGCTGAGATAGGGGGTCAGCCGGTCGTGGCCCTCCGGAGCCATGACCGCCAGGTTTTCCATGGCGTACACCCCCAGCCGCTTCCGCTTGGAGCGGTTCTTGATCCGGTCAATACGGAGGCTGCCGTCCAGATACTGATACTCATACTCCAGGCGCAGGTGCCGCCGATAGAGCAGGGCGGCGATGAGGAACACCAGGAAGATTGCCAGGAAGATGAGGTAAATCAAGCCCAGAGCCAGGTAGACAAAGGTCATCACCCACAGGACCTTGCTGAGGATGTTCTCCCACTTGGTGGGCTTGACCGCCACCAGGACCTCGCAAAAGGAGTTGCTCTCCATCCTTCAGCACCTCACTCCAGGGCGGACCGGACCAAATCGGCAAAGTTTGCATAGGGCTGCGCCCCCACCAGCCGCCGGAACTCCTGCCCGTCCTTAAAGACGATGACGCAGGGGATACTCATAATGCCGTAGGCGGCGGCCAGCTCCCCCTCCTGGTCCACGTCCACCTTGCCCACCGTGGCCTGTCCGTCGAACTCCTTCGCCAGCCGCTCGATGGCCGGGGCAATCATCCGGCAGGGGCCGCACCAGGTGGCCCAGAAATCCACGACCACCACGCCTCCGGCGCCGACAGTCTCTACAAAGGTGTTTTGATCAAAATGAATCAGCTCGGACATATGAATTTTCCTTTCTTTCTGTATTCCGGCGGGTCAGAAGTTTTCTGATTCCAGGGCCTCAGCCGCCGCCTCTCCGGCGATGAGGCCCTCCCCCACCGCTTTAGCGATCTGTAAGGGCTTTCCTGTGCAGTCCCCGGCGGCGTAGACCCCGGGGAGATTGGTCTCCATCCGGCGGTTCACGGCGATATAGCCGTCCTCCACTGCCAGCCCGGGGAGCAGGTCCGCCAGGGCCACCGACTCTCTGAGGATGAACACCCCGTCACAGGGCAGCACCGCACCCTCCGCCTCCACGCCGGTGACGGCGCTCTCTCCCAAAACGGAGATGCGCCCCGCCCGGAGATAAGGGATGTCCTCCCGCAGGCCCACCGGCTGGGTCGGGCTGAGATAGGTCACCTGGCAGCCGATCTCCCGGAGGTAGTTGGCCTCCAGAGGGGCGTCCTTGGCCCGGCCGACAACGATGACCGGCTTTTTCCGATAGAGCATCCCGTCGCAGGTGGCGCAGTAGCTGACCCCCCGGCCCAGGAGAGCCTCCTCGCCGGGGTACTTCTGTCCCCGCTGGACGCCTCCCGCCAGGACGAGCTTTCGGCCCTCATAGACCTCGCTGCCCACAGTGAGATAGAACACCCCGTCCAGGGCCATGGCGGACAGCGCCCGCCCGGTGCGCAGCTCCGCCCCCATGTCCAGGGCGTGACGGAGAAAGCGCTCCATCAGCTCCCCGCCGCTCAGGCCGGGGAGGCCAAGGTAGTTGTCAATGGCAGGGGCCTTGCTCAACGGATTTTGCGTTCCGGGGTTGGAGAGGACGAGGCACCGCTTTCCCCGGCCCTGGGCCGCCACCGCGGCGGACAGCCCCGCCGGACCGCCCCCGAGGATGAGAATGTCATACACCGGTTTTCACCTCCCCGCCTTACATTTGACCCTATTATACCCAGCTTTCACAAAAAAGGCAATCCTTTTTCCAAAACGCCCCATCTGACGGAAAAATGGCCGTTTCACCCCTCTGTTTTTGTCGTCAGAGCCAAAACAGTTAAAAAATTTCAGTTGACCCTTGCGAACGGGGAAAAAAGTGCGTAGTATATAGGGGAAACAGAGAGAGGAGAACGCCGCCATGCAGAAGACACCCTTTGTCTCCCTGGAGCAGCTCCGGGAGATCACCAAGACCTATCCCACCCCGTTCCACATCTACGACGAGGCGGGCATCCGCCGTACCGCCCGGGCGGTGAACGCCGCCTTTGCCTGGAACCCCGGCTTTCGGGAATACTTTGCGGTGAAGGCTACCCCCACCCCCCGTATTTTGAAGATCCTCCACGAGGAGGGGTGCGGCACAGATTGCTCCAGTCTGACGGAGCTGATGATGAGCGACCGCTGCGGCATTGCCGGGGAGGAGATCATGTTCTCCTCCAACGACACCCCGGCAGAGGAATTTGTCCTGGCCAACCGGCTGGGGGCCACCATCAACCTGGACGACCTGACCCATGTGGACTTTCTGGAGCAAACCCTAGGCTTTATCCCCCGGCGTATCTCCTGCCGGTACAACCCGGGCGGGGTGTTCCAGCTGGGAGAGAGCAAGGAGGGCTTCCAAGTGATGGACAATCCGGGGGACGCCAAGTATGGCATGACCCGGGAGCAGCTCTTTGAGGCGTACCGCAGGCTAAAGGCTCTGGGGGCGGAGGAGTTCGGTCTCCACGCCTTTCTGGCCTCCAACACCCTCTCCAACGACTACTATCCCGCCCTGGCCGCCCAGCTCTTCCAGCTGGCGGTGGACCTCCAGCGGGAGACCGGCTGCCACATCTCCTTCATCAACCTCTCCGGAGGGGTGGGGGTGGACTACCGCCCGGAGCAGCCCGTCAACGACATCGCCGCCATCGGCGAGGGAGTCCGCCGGGCCTACGAGTCCATCCTGACCCCCAACGGTATGGGAGATGTGGCCATCTACACCGAGATGGGCCGGTATATGCTGGCCTCCAACGGTCACCTGGTCACCACCGTCCTTCACGAGAAGCACACCTATAAGGAATACATCGGAGTGGACGCCTGCGCCGCCAACCTGATGCGCCCGGCCATGTACGGAGCCTATCACCACATCACCGCCATGGGGAAGGAAGACCTTCCCTGTGACCACAAATATGACGTGGTGGGTTCTCTCTGTGAGAACAACGACAAGTTTGCCGTGGACCGGATGCTGCCGGAGCTGGAGATCGGGGACATTCTTGTCATCCACGACACCGGCGCCCACGGCTTCTCCATGGGCTACAATTACAACGGCCGCCTCCGCTCCGCCGAGCTGCTGCTCCGGGAGGACGGGAGCGTGGAGCTGATGCGCCGGGCGGAGACTCCGGAGGACTATTTTGCAACGCTGGTGTGGTAACGCCTGCGGGAAAGGAACGGCCATGATACGGTTGATCCGGGGCCTCGCCTTGCTGCTTTGCCTGTGTCTGCTGTTTGCCCTGGCGGGCTGCGGCGGGACAGCCACAGAGACGGAGGATACCCAAACTGATATGACAGAAAGCGCTGCCGTCTCGTCCGATACGGCGGAGGATGCCCAGGCCGTTGCCAACGACGCCGCCTCTGCTGCGGCGAATGCCGCTGCCGAGGCAGAAGCGCCGGAGGATACAGTCGGGGCTGAGACCGTCGGAGACGCTGACGGAGTGACCGCCACTGTCGTCCCCACCGTGAGCATCGCTGTCACTGACGGCTCTTACTCCTATGAGGACGGCACTGAGCTGTTGACGGTGACAATGGTGAGCATCTCCGTCTCCGTGGAGGGCAAGCCAGAGGTGGAGGAGAGCATCAACGCCGACCTCCAGGCCCTGCTGAGCCAGACCGGCACCGCCAACTCCGAGCTGAAGGCCCAGGTGGACGCGGACTACGAGGCCTCCGTGGAGGAGGGATGGGATTGGTATGCCTACGAGTCCCAGCTGACGGCGGAGGTGGTCCGGTGCGACAGCCAGGTGCTTAGCATTCGGTTCAGTGGCTACAGCTACTCCGGCGGTGCCCATGGCTATAGCTTCTCCTGCGGCCGGAGCTACGACGTCCAGAGCGGCTCCCGCCTGTCCCTGGCCTTTCTCTCCGCCAGCGGAGCGGATTTCCCCACCTACGCCCTGGAACGGGTGGCAGAGCTGTGCGGGACGGAGGCATACAGCGAGCTGGTGTTCGACATGGACACCGTTCAGGAGAGCCTCTCCGATGTGGTCAGCGACGAGCAGTTCCTGCTGACGACGGAGGGCGTGGTCTTTCTGGCCGACCCCTATGTGATCGGCCCCTATGCCTCCGGCATCATCGAGTTTACCCTGCCCTATGACGAGCTGGAGGGCGTGGTCAAGGCGGATTATCTCCCAGTGTAACGGGAAAACCTTTTCAGCCCGGAGCCGCTGCAAGGTGGCCCCGGGCTGTTCTGTACGGACAATAAGAGGTGAAAAGCGACATGGATTATCGAGCGGGCAGCTATGATGTGGGGGTGATCGGGGCCGGTCACGCCGGGATCGAGGCGGCGCTCGCCGCCGCCCGGATGGGACTGCGGACGGTGTGCTTTACCGTCAACCTGGACGCCGTGGGCAATATGCCCTGCAACCCCGCCATCGGCGGCACCGGCAAGGGCCACCTGGTCCGGGAGCTGGACGCCCTGGGAGGCGAGATGGCCCGGGCGGCAGATAAGGCGTGTATCCAGTACCGGCTGCTCAACCGGGGCAAGGGTCCCTCTGTCTGGTCCCTCCGCGCCCAAGCGGATCGGCGGCGGTACCAGGAGGTCATGAAGCAAACCCTGGAGCAACAGGAAAACCTGACCCTGAAACAGGCAGAGGTGACGGATGTTCTGGCGGAGAACGGCCACGTCACCGGCGTCCGCACCCGAAACGGGGCGATATACGACCTCCGGGCGGTGGTGGTTGCCACCGGCACCTATCTGGGGGGACGGACCATCGTGGGAGAGGTCAGCCAGACCAGCGGCCCGGACGGGCTACAGGCGGCACTGAAGTTGACGGAGAGCCTGCAACGGCTGGGCCTCTCCCTCCGGCGTTTTAAGACGGGGACGCCCCCCAGAGTGAACCGGCGGACGGTGGACTTCTCCAAAATGGAGCGCCAGGAGGGGGACCCGGACCCGGCTCCCTTCTCCTTCCAGACGGAAACCGTCCCGGAGAACCGGGCGGTATGCTACCTCACCTATACGAATCAGCGCACCCACGACATCATCCGGGCCAATCTCCACCGCTCTCCCCTGTTCTCCGGGGTCATCCACGGGGTCGGTCCCCGGTACTGCCCCTCCATTGAGGACAAGGTGGTGCGGTTTGCGGACAAGGAGCGACACCAGCTCTTTATCGAGCCTATGGGCCTGAACACGGAGGAGCTGTACGTCCAGGGCTTTTCCTCCTCTCTTCCGGAAGACGTGCAGGTAGAGATGCTCCACACCATCCCCGGCCTGGAGCGGGCGGAGATGACCCGGACGGCCTACGCCATCGAGTACGACTGCGTGGACCCCACCGAGCTGCTACCCACCCTGGAGTGTAAAAAGATCTCCGGTCTCTACGGGGCGGGACAGTTCAACGGCTCCTCCGGCTATGAGGAGGCCGCCGCCCAGGGCTTTGTGGCGGGGGTCAACGCCGCCCTCCGGCTGCTGGGCCGGGAGCCGCTGGTCCTGCGCCGGGACCAGGGCTATATCGGGGTGCTCATCGACGACCTGGTGACCAAGGGCACCAACGAGCCTTACCGGATGATGACCTCCCGGACGGAGTATCGGCTGATACAGCGGCAGGACAACGCGGACCAGCGGCTGACCCCGGTAGGCTATCGCCTGGGCCTGGTGAGCCGGGAGCGGTACAAGGCGGTGCTGGAGAAGTACCGCCAGGTGGACCGGGAGCTGGAACGGCTGGAGCACACGGGAGCGGCCACCACCCCGGCGCTGGCCGCCTTTCTGGAGGAGCGGGGGGAGAGCGTCCCCGCCTCCGGGGCAAAGCTCTCCGCTCTGCTGCGCCGCCCCAAAATCAGCTATGACGACCTTGCCCCCTTCGACCCGGAGCGGCCCCGGCTGCCCCGGCTGGTGACGGAGCAGGTGGAAATTCAGCTGAAATACGACGGCTATATCCAGCGGCAGAGCCGGCAGATTGCCCAGTTCCAGCGGATGGAGGAGCGGACGCTGCCGGAGGACGTGGACTATAACCAGATACAGAGCCTGCGCATCGAGGCCCGGCAAAAGCTCAATCAGATACGCCCTCTGAATCTGGGCCAGGCCTCCCGCATCTCCGGGGTCAGCCCGGCGGACGTGGCGGCGCTGATCTTCTGGCTGGAGCGGCAGGAGGGGCGGTAAAGGACATTTCGTCCTCTTTCTTAACTTTTTCTGAAAACAGGCCGTCGAGCTTTGCCATATTCGGTCGAGTGCGCTATACTTGTCCTCAAAGCGCAAGGGATAAGAGGGCGGTCATATGCGGACGAAACGGTGGACATCTCAATATAGCGGCAGACGGCACAGGCGGCCGCCGGTGCTGCTGATTCTGGTTCTGGCGGTGGGGCTGGGCGTGTTTCTGTATACATCAGACAGTCTTTCCCTGGGAGATGCAGAAAATGACGCCGGGGAGAACACGGGCATTGACCTGACCTCCCTCTTCTCCCAACACAAGGAGCCGCCGGAAATGCCGGACTGGGTGACGGTGGATCTGCTCACGGTGAACGAATACTCTCGTCCCGGCATTGAGCTGGAGACGGTGAACGGCATCATCGTCCACTATGTAGGCAACCCCGGCACCACCGCTCAGGCCAACCGAAACTACTTCGAGGGTCTGGCCGAGACAGGGGAGGCCCATGCCAGCAGCCATTTCGTCATCGGTCTGAAGGGGGAGATCATTCAGTGCGTCCCCTTGGACGAGATCGCCTACTGCTCCAATGACCGCAATTCGGATACCATCTCCATCGAGTGCTGTCACCCGGGAGAGGACGGAGCATTTACCCAGGAGACCTATGACTCCCTGGTGAAGCTGGTGGCCTTTCTGGCGGACTACTACGACCTGGGACGGGATGAGGTCATCCGACACTACGACGTGACGGGAAAGCTCTGCCCATTGTACTATGTGGAACACGAGGACGCATGGGAACAGTTTAAGAACGATGTGTTCGGCTCAGAATAACGCCGAGCACCCCATCTCTCCAGAGCGCTCCTGATTTTGATTGACCGACGGCTCCCGAGCCGTCCTGCGATACGGTGGTGATTTTATGCTTCAAATCAGCAATCTCCGGCTCCCCTTGGGCGCAGGTCAGGAGGAGCTGGAACGCCGGGCCGCCAAGGCCCTTCGCATCGGCCGGGGAGACATCCGGGAGCTTCAGCTGGTCAAACAGTCCATCGACGCCCGGCGCAAGAGCGACCTCCACATGGTCTACACCGTCAATGTCCGGGTATCGGACGAGGAGGGTGTACTGCGCAGGGCCGGACCCACGGTGCGCAGGCTGGAGCGCGTACCCTACCGTTTCCCGGAGGCCGTTCCCTGTTCCGGCCCCCGGCCTGTGGTGGTAGGCATGGGACCTGCGGGCCTGTTCGCCGCTCTGTTTCTGGCCCGGGCGGGTATCCCGCCTGTGGTGGTAGAGCGGGGCCGCCCTGTGGAGCAGAGGCAGGAGGATGTGGAGCGGTTCTGGGCCACCGGAGTACTGGACCCCCGCTCCAATGTCCAGTTTGGCGAAGGGGGCGCGGGTACCTTCTCCGACGGCAAGCTGACCACCGGCACCCACGACCCCCGCATCTCCGCCGTGCTGGATACCTTTGTGGAGATGGGCGCGCCCGCAGACGTGGCCTGGTCCTTCCGACCCCATGTGGGGACGGATGTACTCCGGCAGGTGGTACGCAATCTTCGGGAAGAACTGCTCCGGCTGGGCTGTGAGATCCGGTTTGAGACCACCCTGGTAGGCCTGGAGAGCGAGGACGGCGCGCTGACCGCTGTCCTTCTGGAAACAGCGCGGGGGAGGGAACGTCTCCCCGCCTCCCGGCTGATTCTCGCTCCAGGACACTCCGCCCGGGACACCTTTGCCATGCTCCATGGTCTGGGGCTTGCCATGGAGCAGAAGCCCTTTGCTATCGGTGTGCGCATCGAACACTGTCAGCAGGCGATCAGTCAGGCCCAGTACGGTCCCGCATGGGAGCATTTGCCCCCCAGCGACTACCACCTCTCCTGCCACCTCCCCAGTGGACGGAGCGCCTTTTCCTTCTGCGTCTGCCCCGGGGGAACGGTGGTGGCCTCCGCCTCGGAGCCGGGGCGGCTGGTGACCAACGGCATGAGCTGCCGGGCCAGAGACGGAGAGAACATCAACGGCGGCTTTCTGGTAGGGGTCGGCCCGGAGGACTATCCCGGCACTGACCCGCTGGCGGGAGTCCGGTTCCAGGAGCGGTGGGAGGAGCAGGCCTTCCGTCTGGGTGGGGGCGGTTTCCGCGCCCCGGCCCAGCTGGCGGGGGACTTTTTGCAGCAGCGACCGTCAACGGCGGTGGGAGCGGTTCGCCCCACCTATCGGCCGGGAGTGACCTGGACGGACGTGGGGCTGTGTCTGCCGGACTATGTGGCGGAGACGCTCCGGGACGCCCTTCCCCTGTTCGACCATAAGCTCCACGGCTTTGCCGACCCGGAGGCGGTACTCACCGGCATCGAGAGCCGGTCGTCCTCCCCTGTGCGGGTGCTTCGGGGAGCCGATTTTCAGCCCAGTCTCCGGGGGGTCTATCCCTGCGGGGAGGGCTGCGGCTATGCCGGGGGCATCGTCAGCGCCGCCGTGGACGGCATCCGTGTCGCCGAGGCGGTGGCAGGAAACCAACCATAAGCCGAAATAAATGAGGAGCCGCCCGAGGGCGGCTCCTCAATGCTATACTGTGAAACGTAGAGCAGTGTATGCTTTTCTCACGGCTGATCGACGATCAATCCATAGCCTCCGTCCTCACGGGCGTAGACCACGGCAAACGCCTCGCCCTCGTCGGCGTCACGGAAGGCGAAGAAGGTATGTCCCAGGAGGTTCATCTGGAGCACCGCCTCTTCTACGCTCATGGGACGCAGGGGGAAGCGCTTGGCCCGGGCGATCTCCAGGGGGGCGTCAGCCTCAGGCTCGGTACTCTCCACTCCGGTGAACTCCACCGGGTCAAAGGCGTCGGTGCGCAGACGCTTGGACAGGCGGGTCTTGTTCTTCCGGATCTGGCCCTCGATGGTATCCACGGCGGCGTCGATGGCAGAATACATGGAGTCAGAATAGGTCTCAGAGCGGAAGATAGCATTGCCGGTACGCACAGTGACCTCCAGCTTGACCTGGCCCCGTTTCTTCTCCTGGAAACGGACGGTCGCCTCGGCGTCAGAACGGAAGTACCGATCCAGCTTGCCCACCTTTTTCTCGGCATAGGCAAGAACCTTTTCCGGCTGAGGGGATTTCTTGTCGATAAATGCGAATTTCACTGCAATTCAGCTCCTTCCTGGTGGCGTGGAGAAGAGGGGGTCCTCTTCTGTGAACCTATTATACCACACTTTTGGAAAAGGAAAAGACTAAATTGTAAATTTTGCAAAAATCCTTTCAGGATTTGTCGCCCCTCACAGCACCGCCGAGGCGTGCCGGGCCACATGGCAGTTCAGGTTGACGGCACAGGGCAGGCCGGCGATGTGGGTGGGGTGGGCCAGGATGCTCACCTTCAGGGCGGTGGTACGTCCTCCCAGTCCCTGGGGGCCGATACCCAGGCGGTTGACCTTCTCCAGAATACGCCCCTCCATCTCCCGGTAATAGGGGTCCGGATTGTCCTCATCCAGTGGGCGAAGAAGGGCGCGCTTGGAGAGAAGGGCCGCCAGCTCGAAGTCGCCCCCCAGGCCCACGCCCACGACGACCGGTGGACAGGGGTTGGAGCCTGCCCGGGACACCGCCTCCACAATAGTATCCTCCACCTGCCCCTGGGTGACGGAGGGCTTGAGCATGGTGAGGCTGGCCATATTCTCGCTGCCGAAGCCCTTGGGGGCCACGGTGACAGTCAACCGGTCCCCCTCCACCAGCCGGAGATGGAGGACGGCGGGGGTGTTGTCCCCGGTGTTCACCCGGCGGAGAGGGTCTTCCACCACGCTGCACCGGAGATGCCCCTCGGTGTAGCCCAGAGACACCCCCCGGTTGACGGCGTCGGAAAGCAGGCCGCCGGTGATGTGGACCTCCTGGCCCAGATCGCAGAAGACCACCGCCATGCCGGTGTCCTGGCAGATGGGGAGCTGCCGCTCCCCGGCAAAGGTGAAGTTTTCCACCACGTCTCCCAAAATAGACTGTCCCACCGGGGAGACCTCCGTCTCCCGGGCCGTGCGAATGGCGCAGCGCACGTCCTCCGGCAGCTGGCAGTTGGCCCGGATACATAGCTCCCGGACGGTCTGTGTGATCTGTTCGGCGGTGATCTCTCTCATTTGATGTATCTCCTTCTGCTGGTCGTGATATGTGATATACAGCTCACAGGGAAAAGGACACCAGCTCCGGCGTCCGGTTCCGGTAAAGGGCCACCCGGGGAAAGCCCTTGCTCTCCAGCAGGGCGTAGGCCTCCCGCAGTCCCCGGGCGGTGTCGGCGGCCCGGTGGGCGTCGGTACCCACTGTGACCAGGGTCCCGCCCAGGTCACGGTACCGCTCCAGCAGCCAGCCATACTCCGGCATCAGAGTCTCCGACTTGCTGCTGTTGACCTCCAGGGCTTTGTCAGTGCGGATCAGGGCGCGTAGCAGCTCGGTGACCCGCTCCTCATATGGTCCCAGGCCCACCGGCTGTCCGTCCCGTTGGGCCATGTACCGGAGAGGATAGGGCAGGTGGGCCAGGGCGTCAAAGTTGCCCCAGGCCATCAGGGCCTCCAGGCCGTCAAAGTAGTCGTCCAGGTAGCGATAGCACTGCTCTGGGTTTTTGAAGTTAACATAATAATAGTCCTGCCAGCCCAGTACGGCGCTGGCGTTGTGGATGGAGCCGAGAACAAAGTCCAGCCCAGGCTCCTGCAACGCCCGCTCGGCGGCGGCGAAATCCGCCGGGGCGTTGCCCAGCTCCAGTCCGTAGCGCAGCTCCATCTCTCCGCCCAGGGCGGCCAGTGCCTCCTGCTGCTGACGGCGGGCGGGAGTCCAGTCATAGACGGGGACGAGCTGATTTTTCTCGTTGACCACATCGTAGTGGTCGGTAAAGCACAGGACGCTCACGCCCCGGCTCAGAGCAGCCCGGGCCATCTCCGTCCGGCTGTTGTGGCCGTCAAAGGAGACGGTGGAGTGGATGTGCTGATCGATGAGAGACACGGCGGCAGGACCTCCCGGGTGCAAATTTCCTGTGGATATTGTAATGCGTCCCGGCCAAAAGTGCAAGGGCAGGGTGAAAAACCTATTCTGACTTTCCTGCGGCCTGTTCCTGTTGCTTTTCGCCGGGTGATGTGTTATTCTGTGACAGGCCCCTTCGGGGGCTGGGTGCTGCCCAATGCGGTGGCGGTTGGCCCCTTCACGGGGGCAGCTTCTTTTGCCCCCTGATTTCAGGAGAGGGGGGCTGCCCGATGAGTACATCAGAGTTCTATCAATTCTGCCTTGTGATTATCGGCATTGTCGGTCTGTTCTTTCAGGCAAAAAAGAAGTAACCGCCCTGGACCCTAACCTGGCGGTTACTTCTGTAACCAACAACTAGGGGCCAACCGTTACCGGGCAGCACCCCTTGCTGTACCTATAGTATAAACCGGAGCGGCAAAAAAGTCAATCCGCTGTAGCCCATGCTCTTGTAATTTCCGGCGGATGGGCTATAATAAGAGCACAATCTGACAGGCAGAGTAGGTCTGGACGTGTCGAGGCAGCGCAGGCTGCCCCAGTGCCGGCGGAACGGGGAGTTGTCCGCCGGACGAATCGGTTGAAGAACCAGCAGTGTCCAGCCCGCATCCCGCTGCCGCACGGGGAAGTCGTTTCGGGATGCAGCGCCGTTTTGCGGCGGGCATCCCGTTTTTCGCTCTGTGTGGCCCTGCCAAACAAAGGAGCGTCACCTATGAGAGAGCATGAGAGAGAGGACGGCCTGTTCGCCGCCTCCGCCCGGTGGCTGAGAGAGCCGAGAGCGTTGGCCCTGGCAGCCCTGTTCGTGGCCATCAGCGTCACTTTGGACCTGCTGAACATCCGCATCCAAATCACCCCCCAGCTCCGCATCACCTTCGGCTATCTGTGCGACGCCTCCATCGGTATGCTGTTCGGCCCGGTGGTGGGCATGGCGTCGGGAGTGTGTACCGACGTGCTGGGCTATCTGATGAACACCGGGGGCGGGGCCTATTTCCCCGGCTACACCCTGACGGCCATCGCAGGCGGGCTGATCTATGGCGTGGTGCTCTACCACCCCTCGGAGCGGAAGGGGTTCCGGCTGCTCCGGTGCTTTATCGCCAAGGGGCTGATCAATCTGCTGTGCAATATGCTGCTCAACACTTTTTGGCTCTCTCTCACCGGGGGAGACGGCTTTTTGGTGCTGTTGCCTCTCCGGGCGGCGAAGAACGCCCTTCTGTGGCCCATCGAGAGCCTGCTGCTCTATTTTGTGCTGGAGGCGGTGCTGCGCATCAGCCTCCGCTTCCCCGCCCTCCGGCAGTCGCCCAGGGGAGGTATGAATCATGACCTATGAAGAGGCGCTGACCTACATCCACTCCACCCACTGGCAGGGAAAGCGACCCGGCCTGAGCCGGGTGCGGGCGCTTCTGGATGGGCTGGGAAATCCCCAAAAACAGCTCCGATTTGTCCATGTGGCGGGCACCAACGGCAAGGGCTCCGTCTGCGCCTGTATGGCCTCTGTGTTGCAGGCGGCGGGCTATCGGACGGGGTGCTTCACCTCCCCCTTTCTGGAGCGGTTCAACGAGCGGTTCCAGATCGGCGGCGTCCCCATCTCGGACGAGGCCCTGTGCCGGATGACGGAGCGGGTCCGTCCTGTCGCCGCTGAGATGGAGGACACCCCCAACGAGTTCGACCTGATCACCGCCCTGGCCCTAGCCTGGTTCGCGGAGGAGGGATGCGACATCGTGGTGCTGGAGGTGGGCCTGGGCGGCACATTAGACCCCACCAACGTCATCGACTGCCCCGACCTGGCGATCATCGCCGCCCTGGGGCTGGACCACACCCGGCAGCTGGGCAGCACCCTCCCGGAGATCGCTGCGGCCAAGGCGGGCATTATCAAGCCGGGAGGACAGGTGATCTACTACGGTGGAGAACAAGAGGCCGACGAGGTCATTTGCCAGGTCTGCCGGGAGCAGGGAGCGCACCTGACCGTTCCGGACTGGATGAAGTTGGAGGTGCTGGCCTGGGAGCCGGACTGCACCCGGATGAACTACGACGGGCTGAACGAGCTACGCCTCCCCCTGCTGGCGACCTATCAGCCCCGGAACGCCGTTCTGGCTGTCACCGGGGCGCGGCTGCTCCGAAACCGGGGGTGGGACATCCCGGAGAGCGCCATCCGGCAGGGGCTGGAGACGGTGCGTTGGCCAGGGCGGTTCGAGCTGCTCCGGCGGGAGCCGCCCTTTCTCCTGGATGGCTCCCACAATCCCCAGGGTGTCCGGGCCACGGCGGAGAGCCTGGCCCTCCGGTATCCCGGGCGGCGGTTCATCTTTCTCATGGGGGTCATGGCGGACAAGGACGCCGCCTCCATGATCGCGCCCCTGGCGCCCCTGGCGGCGGAATTTGTCACGGTGACGCCTCCCTCCCCCCGTTCCCTCCCGGCGGAGACGCTGGCAGAGGAGATCTGCCGCCTCACCGGACTGCCCGCCCGAAGCTGCGATTCCGTGGAGCTGGGCGTGGAGGCGGCCCTGGAACGGTGCCGCCCAGACACCGGGGTCTGCGCCCTGGGCAGCCTCTATTTTTCCGGGGCCATCCGGAGGGCGGCGTTGGCGCGGTTCTAGGGCTTCTGGCACAGTGCCGCCCAATTTCAGCCTGATTTTAGCAGTCCTTCGGCCCGTCTGATATATCAGACGGGCCGCTGTTTTGCGAAAATGGCCGGACATTCCCTATATTTTCCTGGATTTAGCTTTCCTCCTTGTTCACAAACTATTTATACTTTCTCCTATTGACAATCCGAATTCCCGGTGCTATAGTATCATTAGCACTCAGGGAAACGGAGTGCTAAAACAGAGACAAGTATTCAGATATGCGAGGTGAGGCGATTGGCACTGACGGAACGGCGCAGGAAGATCCTGCGAGTGGTAGTGGAAAACTACATCGAGACGGCGGAGCCCATCGGCTCCAAGGCCATTGCAGAAAAGGCCCAGCTTACCTGCTCCTCCGCCACCATACGAAATGAGCTGGCCGCGCTGGAGCGGGAGGGCTACCTGGAGCAGCCCCACACCTCCGCCGGGCGCATCCCCTCTGCTCAGGGCTATCGGCTCTATGTCAACGAGCTGATGGAGCAGCACAAGCTGTCCCTCCAGGAGACGGAGCGGATCAACGCAGCCATGGACGGCAAGATGCAGGAGTTGGATCGGGTCATCGATCAGGCGGGCCGTCTGGTCAGCAAAATGACCAACTATCCTGCCTTCTCCCTGGCGGGGAGCGGCGACGACATCACCATCACCCGGTTCGACCTGCTGATGGTGGACAAAAACTCCTTCATTGCAGTGGTCATGGCCAGCAACAATGCGGTAAAGAACAAGCTCATCCATCTTCCTACCGACATCACCGAGCCTCAGCTCCAGCTGCTCAACACATTGTTGAACACTACCTTTACAGGCAAGAGCCTCTCTGAGCTGAATCCGGAGCTGATGCGGGTGGCGGAGAAGGCCGCAGGCTCCTCCTACGGACTGATTTCCCTGGTGGTATCCTTCGCCATGGATGTGCTGGAGGAGCTGGGACACAGCACCGTGCGCACCTCCGGCGTGGGTCACCTGCTGGAGAGTCCGGAGTATCAGGACATCGACAAGGCCCACAAGCTGATGACCTATCTCTCCGACGAGCCGGCGTTTTCCAAGCTGTCCGCCCCCATGCTCCAGAGCGATGCGGATACGAAGATCCTCATCGGCCCGGAGAACGTGGCGGAAGAGCTGAAGGATACCAGCGTGGTCCTGGCCAGCTATGACATCGGAGAGGGCATGAAGGGCGTCATCGGCGTCGTCGGACCCACCCGGATGGATTACGCCAAGGTGACCGCCAAGCTGTCCTACCTGGCGGACAACCTGAGCAAGATGTTCAGCAGTTCACAGCAGAGCCAGATCCCCCAGAAGCGGGAGGCTCCGGCCCTGAATCCGCCCAAGGAACCGGCGGGCGAAGATCACTAGTTTGAAGGAGAACGCAGTCAATGAGCAACAAGGAAAAAGAGTCTCAGACCACCGCCCCGGAGCAGGAGCCCCAGGAGGAGGTCAAGCAGGAGACTGCCGCCGAGGAGACCGTGGAGCAGGAGGAAGCCCCCAAGCAGGAGGAGACCGCCGCTCCCGACCCGGTGGAAAGCCTGAAAAAAGACCTGGCCGCCCGGGAGGATCAGCTTCTCCGGCTGGCCGCAGAGTATGACAACTTCCGCCGCCGCTCGGTGCGGGAGAAGTCGGAGGCCTATTCCAAGGCCAAGGCGGACGCCGCCGAGAAGTTTCTCCCCGTCTACGACAACCTGGAGCGGGCCTTGAACCAGGGCACCGAGGATCAGGCGTTCTTAAAAGGGGTGGAGATGACCATGAATCAGCTGGTCAAGGTGCTGGAATCCCTGGACATTCACAAGATCGACGCCCTGGGCAAGCCCTTTGACCCCAACTTCCACAACGCCGTGATGCACACGGAGGACGAGAGCCTGGGTGAGAACGTGGTCTCTCAGGTGTTCCAGACCGGCTTCATTATGGGCGATCGGGTCATCCGCCACGCCATGGTCCAGGTGGCCAACTAAAAAAGCACCTTTGCCGCCGGAGGGCGGCTGAGGATAGATCAAATTCGTAAAATCAAGATTGATTATATTGGAGGAATTTACAATGTCTAAGACAATCGGAATCGACCTGGGTACGACCAACTCCTGCGTCGCAGTCATGGAGGGCGGCGAGCCCGTCGTCATCACCAACGCTGAGGGCAACCGCACCACTCCCTCTGTTCTGGCTATCAGCAAGAACGGCGAACGGATGGTGGGCCAGGTGGCAAAGCGTCAGGCCATCACCAACCCTGACCGGACCGTCACCTCCATCAAGCGTGAGATGGGTACCAACTACAAGGTCAACATTGACGGCAAGAACTACACCCCCCAGGAGATCAGCGCCATGATCCTCCAGAAGCTGAAGGCGGACGCCGAGGCCTATCTGGGTGAGAAGGTCACCGACGCCGTCATCACCGTCCCCGCCTACTTCACTGACGCTCAGCGTCAGGCCACCAAGGATGCCGGCAAGATCGCCGGTCTGGACGTGAAGCGTATCATCAACGAGCCCACCGCTGCGGCCCTGGCCTACGGCGTGGACAAAGAAGAGGCCCAGAAGATTATGGTCTACGACCTGGGCGGCGGCACCTTCGATGTGTCCGTCCTGGACCTGGACGAGGGCGTGATCGAGGTCCTGGCCACCGCCGGCAACAACCGTCTGGGCGGCGACGACTTCGACCAGTGCATCATCGAGTACCTGGCCAGCGAGTTCAAGCGGGAGAACGGCATCGACCTGCACAGCGACAAGATGGCCATGCAGCGTCTGAAGGAGGCCGCAGAGAAGGCCAAGATCGAGCTGTCCGGCGTCACCAGCACCAACATCAACCTGCCCTATATCACCGCCGACGCCACCGGCCCCAAGCATCTGGATGTGACCCTGACCCGGGCCAAGTTCAACGAGCTGACCCATCACCTGGTGGAGGCCACCACCGGCCCCGTGCGTCAGGCCCTCAGCGACGCCAAGCTCTCCGCCAGCGATCTGTCCAAGGTGCTGCTGGTGGGCGGCTCCACCCGTATCCCTGCCGTCCAGGAGGCGGTGAAGAAGCTCACCGGCAAGGAAGGCTTCAAGGGCATCAACCCTGACGAGTGCGTGGCCGTGGGCGCTGCTATCCAGGGCGGCGTGCTGTCCGACCCCTCCAGCGCCAACCTGCTGCTGCTGGACGTCACCCCCCTGTCTCTGGGCATCGAGACCATGGGCGGCGTGTTCACCAAGCTGATCGACCGGAACACCACCATCCCCGTGAAGAAGAGCCAGATCTTCTCCACCGCTGCGGATAACCAGACCTCCGTGGAGGTCCACGTCCTCCAGGGCGAGCGGGAGATGGCCGCCAACAACAAGACCCTGGGCCGCTTCCATCTGGACGGCATCGCTCCCGCCCGCCGGGGCATCCCGCAGATCGAGGTCACCTTCGATATCGACGCTAACGGCATCGTGAACGTCTCCGCCCAGGATAAGGGCACCGGCAAGAGCCAGAACATCACCATCACCGCCTCCTCCAATATGTCCAAGGAGGACATCGACAAGGCCGTCAAGGAGGCCGAGCAGTATGCCGCCGAGGACGCCAAGCGGAAGGACGAGGTGGATACCCGGAATCAGGGCGATCAGTTGGTCTACCAGACCGAGCAGACCCTGAGCGAGCTGGGCGACAAGATCTCCGCCGACGAGAAGGCCACCGTGGAGGGCAAGCTGAACACCCTGAAGGATGCCCTGAAGGGGACCAATGTGGACGCTATCAAGTCTGCCAGCGACGAGCTGCAGAAGGCATTCTATGACATCTCCGCCAAGCTGTATCAGCAGACCAATCCCCAGGGCAACCCGGGCGCAGGCTATGACCCCAACGCAGGTAGCAACGCCGGTACCAACGGCAGCACCGGCGATAACGGCAACGGCCAGGACTACTACGACGCCGACTACGAGGTCGTGGACGACGACGACAAGAAGTAAGACGGAATTTCTCTCTACAACGCAAAGATCGAACCGGGCGTGGCAGACCCCTGTCACGCCCGGAACGGCGGTCTATCACCATATATCATGCCATTAGGAAGTGAACAGCATGGCAGACAAACAGGATTACTATGAGGTCCTGGGCCTGGATCGCTCCGCATCCCAGGACGACATCAAGCGGGCCTACCGGAAGCTGGCCCGGAAATATCACCCGGACATGAACCCCGGCGACAAAGAGGCCGAGGCCAAGTTCAAGGAGGTCAACGAGGCTTATGAAATTCTCTCCGACGAGGATAAGAAGGCCCGGTATGACCAGTACGGCTTTGCGGGGGTGGACCCCAACTACGGGGCCGGAGGCGCTGGCTACGGCGACTTCACCGGCGACGTGGACCTGGGCGATATCTTCAACTCCTTCTTCGGCGGTGGCTTTGGCGGCGGCTTCGGCGGCAGCAGCTCCTCCCGGCGTAACGCGCCCCGGAAGGGCCAGAACCTCCGGGCCAGCGTGCGCCTGACCTTTGAGGAGGCCGCCTTCGGCTGTGAGAAGGACATCTCCTTCTCCCGGGTGGAGAGCTGTCCTGACTGTCACGGCTCCGGCTGTGCCAACGGTGCCTCTCCGGAGACCTGCCCCAACTGCCGGGGCACCGGAACGGTGCAGGTGCAGCAGCGGACGCCCTTCGGCGTCATGTCCAGCACCCAGCCCTGCGGCCAGTGCGGCGGCACGGGCAAGATCATCAAGAATCCCTGTCCCAAGTGCAAGGGCAAGGGCGCCATCCGCCGGAACCTGACCCGGAAATTCAAGATCCCCCGGGGTATCGACGACGGCCAGGCCTTCTCCGTTCCCAACGAAGGACACGCCGGACAGAACGGCGGCCCCAACGGCGACCTGCTGGTCAGCGTGGAGCTGATCCCCCATCCCTACTTCGAGCGGGACGGGTATGACGTCTATTATACCCACACCGTCTCCTACGCCCAGGCAGTCCTTGGCTCAGAGCTGGAGATCCCCACCATCGACGGCAACGTGCGCTACACCCTCCCCGCCGGATTCCAGCCGGATCGGCCCATCCGCCTGAGAGGAAAGGGCATCTACAAGGTCAACAGCGAGAGCCGCGGCGACCAGTACGTCACCGTCAAGGTGCAGATCCCCACCAACCTGAACCGGGAGCAGAAGGAGGCCCTTCGGGCCTTCGACGAGGCCATGACCGGCAAGAGCAGCAGTGAGGAGGAGAAGGAGAACTTCTTCTTCGGCAAGAAAAAGAAGCGCTGACCGCCACCCGGAACTGCATCAAACACACGATCGTCCCCTTCGAGCAGACAGAGCTGCCTCGGAGGGGACGATTTTTGCTGTAAGACTTCTTAATTGACGTCATCCCCGGTTGACGGCATCCTCAAACTGTATTATTATCTTAATACAATCATAGGAAGGAGGACGGTTGAAATGCCGTGGAGATTTCAGAGCGACTCCCCCATCTATTTGCAGGCGGCGGAGGTCATCCGGCTGCGCATCCTCACCGGGGAGTACCCACCGGGAAGTCACGTCCCGTCCGTCCGGGATCTGGCCCAGGAGGCCGCCGTCAACCCCAACACCATGCAGCGGGCGCTGAGCCTGCTGGAAGAGCAGGGGCTACTCTACACCCAGCGGACGGCGGGGCGGACGGTGACAGAGAGCGAAGAGCTCATCCGTTATCTCCGGCTGAAACAGGCCCGGAGCTATGTGACTGACTGCCGACAGCAACTGGCCCGGCTGGGCTTCTCTCCGGAGGAGATACAGACCATGCTCCGGGACTGGAACACCAAATCCGCCCCGGACGGGGAAACGGACAACGATAAGAAGGAGTGACCGACATGACAGAACAACCGATCCTGACCTGCGGGGGGCTTACCAAGCGCTATGGCAGGACAGAGGTGCTCCGGGGGCTGGAGCTGAATCTGTCCCGGGGACGCATCATCGGCCTGCTGGGACCAAACGGGGCGGGCAAGACCACCCTCATCAAGCTCATCTGCGGTCTGCTGACCCCGGACGGCGGCAGTATCTCCGTGGCAGGGCATCCTGTGGGGCCGGAGAGCAAGGCGGTGGTGAGCTATCTGCCGGAGCGGCCCTTTTTGGGCAAATGGATGACGGTCCGGGACAGTCTCAGCCTGTTTCATGATTTTTATGCCGACTTTGACCGGGCCAAGGCGGAGGATATGCTGGCCCGGCTGGGGGTGGACGCCGGGGTGCGGCTGACCACCCTCTCCAAGGGGACGCTGGAGAAGGTGCATCTGGTACTGGTGATGAGTCGGAACGCCCAGCTCTATGTACTGGACGAACCCATCGGCGGAGTGGACCCGGCAGCCAGGGACTTTATCCTGTCCACCATTCTCACCAACTATAACGAGGAGGGTAGCATCCTCATCTCCACCCACCTGATCGCCGACGTGGAGACGGTGCTGGACGAGGTGCTGTTTCTCAGGGATGGGACCATCGTCCTCCACGACACGGTGGACCACATCCGGGAGGAGCGGGGGACCAGCGTGGACGAGCTGTTCCGGGAGGTATTCAAATGCTGATTAAGCTGTTCAAATACGAGTTCAAATCCACCTGCCGGGCCTTCGGCCTGGTCTATGGGGTGCTGGTGCTGCTGTGCATCCTGACAGGGGCCTCCGACCAGCTCTTTGACGACGCCGGAGGCGACGTGTCCATCGTCCAGGTGCTGCTCATGGTCACGGTGCTGTTCTTCTTCGCCGTCGTCCTCATCACCACCGTACTCAACATACAACGGTTCTACAACGGCACCTTCCGGGAAGAGGGCTATCTTCTCCACACCTTGCCCGTCCGCCCCTGGCAGATTTTGGCGGGCAAGTGCATCCCCGCTCTGGTCTGGACGGTGATCTCCGGGTGCGTCATGGTGTTCTCCTGGCTCCTGCTGCTTCTGGTCAGCTCTGGCATCTCCGGCATCGACTGGAGCGAGGTGTTCGACTTCCTGGCGGAGCTGTTCTCCGACGGGGAGATGGTAGTGAAAATGGTTCAGGCGGGGGTGATGCTGCTGTCTATGCTGCTGGCGGCCATTCTCCAGGTCTATGCCAGCATTTCTCTTGGCCAGCTCCTGCCCGCCCACCGGACGGTGGGGATGGTGGCGACCTGGTTCGTCCTCAGCGTCGTGGAGAGCTGGACGGCGACCCTCACCCTCCGCTCCACCTCCGTCCTGTACACCATGATCGTGTATATGAGGGCAGGCGCCGTCGGGTATACCGTCTTTTTCCTGGTCTGGAGCGCCGTGTTCTGGGCTGTGACCCAGTGGGTGCTGACAAAGCGGCTCAATCTGGAGTGAGCCGCGGGACATCGGCAGAAAAATCTCCCTTTCCCATTTGACACCGCCGCCTCACCGTGATACCATAGGGGGCAGTGGGCGGTCTGTGACATCCGCCCGGTTGAGAGAAGTCTCATGAGAAACGGAGCTGTCTGCTATGTCCAATCTGAACTGTATTCCCCAGGGGTATACCCCGATTTTGAATCTGTACGACACTCAGAAGGCCATCGGCCTCATCAAGCGGCTGTTTGAGGACCATCTCTGCGGCGCGCTGAACCTGCGGCGGGTCTCCGCCCCTCTGTTCGTGGAGGCCTCCTCCGGCCTGAACGACGACCTGAACGGAGTGGAGCGCCCCGTCTCCTTCGACATCCCCTACACCGGGCGGGACGCCCAGGTGGTCCACTCCCTGGCCAAGTGGAAGCGGATGGCCCTATACCGCTTCGGCTTCCAGGTAGGTACCGGCCTGGTCACCGACATGAACGCCATCCGCCGGGACGAGGAGCTGGACAATCTTCACTCGGTCTATGTGGATCAGTGGGACTGGGAAAAGGTGATCGCCCCCCGGGACCGGACGGAGGAGTACCTCCACTCGGTAGTGCGTTCCATCGTCCGGGCCATCTGCGACACCCAGAATATCCTGCGCAACATCTACGGTCAGATGTGCGCCGTGACCCCCCTCTGTGACAAGGTGACCTTCATCTCCAGCCAGGAGCTGGAGGACCTCTACCCCGACCTGACCCCCAAGGAGCGGGAGAACAAATTCGTTCAGCAGTACAAGACCGTATTCGTCAGCCAGATCGGCGCGCCTCTCCGCTCCGGCAAGCCCCACGACGGCCGCGCCCCGGACTACGACGACTGGAGCCTGAACGGGGACATCCTGTTCTGGAACGAGGTGCTGGGCTGCTCCTTCGAGGTGTCCTCCATGGGCATCCGGGTGGATCCGGAGGCCCTGGACCGTCAGCTCACCGCCGCAGGCTGCGACAACCGCCGGGAGCTGATGTTCCACAAAATGCTCCTAAAGGGCGAGCTGCCCCAGACCATCGGCGGCGGCATCGGCCAGTCCCGGCTGTGTATGCTTCTGCTGGGCAAAGCCCACATCGGCGAGGTGCAGTCCTCCGTCTGGGACCCGGAGACCATCCAGGCCTGCCGGGATGCGGCAGTCCCTCTGCTGTAAGGCTCCCCTATTTTTCCCGATCACCCTCTTGCGCTTTCTCCCGGTTTATGCTACCATATCCCCGACATCAGACTGACGCCAAAGCTGTGCTGCGGGGAAAGACGGGATGCTGCAAGGCCGCACTACGTCCATGCCCTCGGGCATGGACGTTTTTGACGCTCAGGGAGACAAACAGGAGGACATTTACTATGAAAAAGAGACTGCTTGCCCTGCTCATGGCCCTTGCCATGATGCTTGCCCTGGCCGCCTGCGGCGGCACAGAGGCGGAGACGACCACGGCAGAGGAGACTGCCGACGCCGCCACAGAGGACACGGCAGAGGAGGAAGCCGAAGCGGAGGCGGAGAACGAGACGAATGCCGATGCAGACGCTGAGGACGAAGCTGAGCCGGAGGAGACGGATGAGGATGCCAAGGCCGAAACCGTCGTCACCCGCATTGGCTCTCTGAAAGGCCCCACCTCCATCGGCCTGACCGAGATGATGAGCTGGGACTCCGCCGACTACAGCTTTACCATGGAGACGGACGCCTCCGCCCTGCTGACCGAGATGGTCTCCGGTGAGCTGGACATCGCCCTCATCCCCGCCAATGCCGCCGCCATCTGGAACACCAAGATCGAGGGGGGCGTCACCTGCATCGACGTGAACACCCTGGGGGTCCTCTACGTCATCAGCGCAGACGACTCCATCGCCTCCATCGAGGACCTGGCGGGCCGGACGATCTACCTCCCCGGCCAGGGGACCTCCCCCGACTATGTGCTCCAGTATCTCCTGGCTCAGCATGACATGAGCCTGGACGACGTGAATGTGGAGTACCAGTCTGAGGCCGCCGAGGTCATCGCCGCCCTCACTGCCGACCCGGAGGGGGTGGGCCTGCTGCCCCAGCCCTCCGTCACCGCCGCCCTGAACAAGCTGGAAGGCTTCTCCATCGTCCTCGATCTCACCGAGGAGTGGGGGGCCGTGTCCGACACCGACCTGATCACCGGCGTCACCGTGGTCCGCACCGCCTTCCTGGAGGAGCACCCGGAGGAAGTGGCCCAGTTCCTGGCCGACCACCTGACCAGCACCACCGCCGCCAATGAGGACATAGCCACCACCGCTCAGCGGATGGTGGACTTGGGCATTCTGGAGAGCGCCGCCGTGGCGGAGGCCGCCATCCCCTACTGCAACGTCACCTGCGTCACCGGGCAGGACATGGAGGACATGGTCTCCGCCTATCTCCAGGTGCTCTACGACCTGGAGCCCTCCTCCGTGGGCGGGACGCTGCCGGGGGACGAGTTCTACTACCTTGGGTAAGGCAAGGCTGAAAAAGCTGCTCATCGCCCTGGGCTGGCTGGCCCTCTGGCAGCTGGCCAGCCTCTGGGTGAACCAGAGCGTCATCCTGGCCGGCCCCGCGGAGGCGTTCCAGGCGCTGCTAGCCCTGGTCGTCACCGCCGAATTCTGGCAGACGGTGCTGTTCACCTTCCTGCGCATTTTGGGAGGCTTTGTTCTGGCCTTCGCCGCCGGACTGGTCGCCGGGGGGCTGGCCCACCGGTTTCCCCTGTTGGGGGACATCCTGGCCCCGGCGGTGACAGCTATGAAGTCGGTGCCTGTGGCCTGCTTCGTCATTCTGGCCCTGGTGTGGGTGGGTTCCCAGAACCTGACCTTTCTCATCGTCTTTCTGGTGGCCTTTCCCATCCTCTACCTCCAGACCAGGGAGGGGCTGGAGCGGGCGGACCGGCAGCTGCTGGAGATGGCCCAGGTGTTCCACCTCTCCCCCTGGCGGCGATTCCGGTACGTCTATCTCCCCGCCCTGCTGCCCTCCCTGGTCAGCGGGTGTCAGTTGGCGCTGGGGATGAGCTGGAAATCCGGAGTGGCGGCGGAGGTCATCGGCACCCCCCTTCACTCCATCGGACAGCAGCTCTATTTTGCCAAGATCTATCTGGAGATCGACGACCTGTTTGCCTGGACGTTTGTGATTCTGGCCCTGAGCGCCCTGTTCGAACGGGCGTTTCTCTGGCTGCTGGGACGCATCGCCCGAAGATTGGAGGGGACCGATGATCTACGGATGTGAGGGGCTGTGCAAGCGCTACGGCCCGTTGACCGTGCTGGACGGGGTCAGCCTGTCCTTTCCCGCCGGGGCCTGTGTGGCGATCATGGCCCCCTCCGGAGGGGGAAAGACCACCCTGTTCCGTCTGCTGGCGGGGCTGGAGATGCCGGACGAGGGGCGGCTTCTGGGCTTTGGCCAGTCAAAAATTTCCATGGTCTTTCAGGAGGACCGGCTGTGCGGACATCTCTCCCCGGTGACCAACGCAGCTCTGGTGCAGCCAAAGCCGGACCGGGCCGCCATTCGCCGGGAGCTGGAGACCATCCTTCCCGCCGACTGCCTGGACCGGCCTGCCAGCACCCTCTCCGGCGGGATGAAGCGGCGGGCGGCCATCGCCCGGGCGGTGCTGGCCCCGTCGGATGTACTGCTCCTGGACGAGCCGTTCACCGGCCTGGACGAGGAGACCAGGGGACGGGTCATCCGCTATGTGCAGGAGCGGCAAAGGGGCCGCCTGCTGCTCATGACCACCCACCTCCGGGAGGAGGCGGTGGCGCTGGGGGCGGAGATCATCGGCCTTTGATCGCCGCTCCATAAAGCAAGCTGCACCCCGTCGGGCAAAGCCCGGCAGGGTGCAGCTTTTTCTCCTCACGAACCACTAGCCACTAGTCGTTCGTGCTGTCCTCCGTCTCCGGAAGGGAGGAGGGGCCTACGGAGTATTCGCTTTCGCTCTGGTCGATGACCCACTCGTGGTTGAAGAAGGTGAATACGGTGGTTTCAGTCACCCGGGAGGCCACTACCACCTCGTCTCCTTCTTCCACGCCCCGGAGGATCTGGACCTGATCCTGGCTGGTCAGGCCCACCTCCACCGTGACCACACTGGTCAATCCGTCGCCATAGGCGATCTCCACGGAACGGGTGCCGTCAGATTGGATGGTCAGCGCCTGGACAGGGACGAGTATGGCGTTCTCCGCCTCATCCAGAACGATGACGGCGTCGCAGGTGTCTCCCACCTGGAGGCCCTGGGCGTTTTCCAGGGAGACGGTAACGGTGCATACGGTCTCCCCGTCCGAATTCTCCTCCCCGTCCGTGATCTCGGCCACCAGACCGGTATAAATGGTATCCACCTCATCGGCCTCGTTGACAAAGGTCAGCTCCGCCGTCTGGCCGATTTGGATCTGCTCGGCCTCCTGCTGGGAGACCTCCAACCCGATTTGGAAGGAGCTGGTAGAGGTGATGGCGCAGACCTGGCTCTCCGCCTCCACTGTCCCCCCTGCTGTCAGGGTCAGGTCGGTGACGACGCCGCTGAACTCCGATGTCAGCTCCGGACGCTCCCGGAACTGCCGGAGCTGATACACCTCCGCTGCCAGCGTCTCCCGCTGCTCCGTCAGCGTCAGCCAGCTTTCGTCATAGGTCTCGTCCACGCAGCGGATGAGAGGGTCGCCCTCGGCGACCTCGTCTCCCACCTCCACCTGGATAGCGGAGACCATCCCGCTCTCCCAGGCGACGAGTGCCGGACTGTTAGAGGCGACGGTCCCGCTGCCCAGCTCGGTCTCGTCCGCCCCGGTGACGGAGGCGGTCCCCCCGATGGGGCGGTCGGAGCTGTCCGGGAAGGTGACAACGGCGACGCCGGTCTCCGTATCCACCGTGTCCACCGTACCCTCGATCTTCTCGTCCTCCAGGGTGACGGTGACAGCGTCTCCCGCCTGGAGGTCGGCGTCCTCCGTCAAAGTCAGCTCCACCCGGAGCAGGCCGTCGGTGGACAGTTCCAGCAGGCCGCCGTATGAAGCGGTGACCTCCCCGGCCAGTTCTCCCCGCTCGGCATAAATCGCCTTGACCAGGCCGGCAGTCTCAGCGGTGAGTTGGTCGCTGCCTCCCTGCTCCGTCTCAGACAGCTGGGCGTCCAGCGCCTCGATCTGCTCCAGCAGGGCCACGATCTGTTCGGTCAGATCGTCGGTGTCATAGGTGGCCAGCACGTCTCCCGCCTCCACCACGTCTCCCTCGCTGACCTCCACCGAGGAGATGACGCCGCTGTATTGGGCGGTCACCGGCTCGCTGTCGGCGGACTGGACGCTGCCGGAGGCGGACACCGTCTCCCGTATGGTCCCGATGACTGCGGTCTCCGTCTCCACCTCCACAGAGGTATCCGCTCGGGCTCCGCCGTCCTGGATAAAGGGGATCAGGAAAATCAGGGCGACCAGAATAATCGTCCCCAGCACCAGCCACCGCTTTTGCAGCGCCGGGCGCTTTTTGCCTGACTCCGTCATGTTGATTCCTCCTGCATCCGCCGGAGCCGTATGCTCCGGCGGCATTCTGTCTCTGTGTCTGTTGGCAGTATCATACTGCGTTTATCCGTAAAAAGCATGAACAAAGGTTAAAAATTCAGAAAATCGTCTGGTTTTCCGCAGCTCCTGTCACATCCGGTCAGGGGCAGAGAATCCCAGCAGATCGGTGGCAGTCTCCAGCACATGGAGCACCAGACGGATGAGGGCGATATAGCCCGCCTGACGAGTGGCGTCCGGCTCCTTCATAATGTTGTGCTCCACATAGAACTGATTCAGTGTGCCGGTCAGGTCGTAAATATAGCGGCACAAACGGCTGGGGGCTTTCTGGTCATAGGCCTCGTACACCGCCTCGTTGAACCGGCACAGGGCCAGGGCCAGGCCGGTCTCGCTCCGGCTCTCCGGGGGCAGGATGCGCCCGGTCTCCGCCTCCGGGAAGGCGGCGGCGTATTTGGCCAGGATGGACTTGATGCGCACCATGGTATACATGATGTATGGGCCGGTGTTCCCCTCAAAGGCGGTGAATTTCTCGATATCGAAGATATAGTCCTTGGCGGGCTGATTGGATAGGTCGCCGTACTTGATGGCCGCCAGGCCCACCTTGTCGGCGATCTCCCGCAGCTCCTCCTCGGACAGGCTGGGGTTGGCTGCCTTGGACTTTTCGTAGACCGCCCGACTCACGTCCTCCAGCAGATATTCCAGACGAAGCACGCCCCCCTCCCGGGTCTTGAAGGGCTTGCCGTCCTTGCCGTTCATGGTGCCAAAGCCCACATACTCCAGGCTGCACCCGTCCCGATCCACCATCCCCGTCTTATAGGCGCAGCGGAACACCCGGACGTAGTGCAGCTCCTGGCGCTTGTCTGCCAGGTAAATCATCCGGTCGGGATGGAAGTCCTTCTCCCGCTGGACGATGGTAGCGAGGTCGGTGGTCTCGTACTGGGCGGCCCCGTCAGACTTCAGGATGAGACAGGGCGGGACCTCCCGGGTGTCGCTCTCCTCCTGCACGTCCACCACCAACGCTCCGTCGCTGAGGTAGGCGTAGCCCCCCTCCTTCATGGCGTCCACCATGGGGGTGATATAGGGCTGTGCATCGCTCTCCCCGTACCACAGGTCGAAGTCCACGTCCAGCCGGTCATAGTTCCGCTTCAGGTCGGAGACGGAGACGTTGACGATGTGCCGCCACAGGGCGCGATAGCCGGGGCGGCCGCTCTGCAGCTCCCAGGTGGCGTTCTGGGCCGCCCTCCGGTAGTCCTCGTCCACCTTGCACCGGGCGCTGGCGGCGGGGTAGATCTCCTCCAGGTCGGAAATGGTGAAGGGGGCCTCCTCCGGATACGGCCCCGCAAAGCTCTCGTCGAAATAGGGCAGCTCCGGCTGGCGGCAACGCAGCTCGGTGATGATCTGGCCCATTTGGAGGCCCCAGTCCCCCAGATGCACGTCCCCGATGACCCTGTGGCCAAGAAAGCGGCAGGTGCGCTTGATACTCTCCCCGATGATGGCGGAGCGAAGATGTCCCACATGGAGGGGCTTTGCTACATTGGGACCGCCATAGTCCACCACGATGGTCAGGGGTTGCTCCGCCTGCTCCACGCCCCGGAGAGGGTCGGCCTCCAGCTCGGCCAGACGGTCTGCCAGAAAGTCCGGGCTGAGATCCAGATTGAGAAAGCCGGGGCGGACTGCCTCCAGCTTGGAGAACATGGGGTGATCCCCCACTGCCGCCGCCACCTCCTGGGCGATGACCAGGGGCGCCTTGTGATACCGCTTGGCCCCGGCCATGGCCCCGTTGCACTGGTACTGGCACAGGTCGGGGCGGTTGGAGGCGGTGGCCCGGCCCAGGGCGGGATCGTACCCGGCAGCGGCAAAGCCCTCCGCCAAAACGGCAGAGATTTGATCGATCAAGGTTTTCATGAACAGCTTCCCTCTCGGCGCTTCCGGCGGGCGATGCCCGCCAAACGCAAATTTCACTGTTCGTCATTTTAGCACAACTCCCATTGTCCGGTCAACCGGTCTTGCCGCCGGTTTTAGGGCGAAATGGGGAAATTCAGCGAATTTTTTCACCGGGAGAGGGTCTTTCCGGGAGGGACACTCCCGCAAAACAGGCGCTGTGCCGCTCCAAATGCCCGATTGCCATTTGTGCCGGAATATGGTATACTTCACACGTTAAAGCAGCAAAGCTAAACACTTCTTTCTTTAGGGACTTCCCGCTTGACAATCTCCCCGGGAGACAGTAGCATAGGGGTAGAAAACGACCTTTTCAAAAGGGAGGTGTCCCCTGTGAAAAAGACCATTCTCGCGCTCCTGCTGGCGCTGGCCATCGCCCTCTCCGGCTGCGCGCCCCGACAGGAGCAGTCCGGAGAGACGGACATCGTCCCGGATACAGAGAATCCTGTGGAAGCTGAACAGGAGGAGCAGCCCTTTGACCTGTCCAATGCGGCTATCCCGGGGGCAGAGGGGTTCTATGAGCTGAGCCTGCTGCCGGAGCTGTCCGGGCTGAACATTGGCGACATGGCCCTGCTGGACGAGAGCACCGTCCTCTTTCTCACCGGAGAACAGCAGGACACCCTGCTCACTCTGGACCTGGAGACAGGCGTGCTTGGAACATTATGTCAACTCGATTGGTCGGAGACGATCTCCAACGATACCTCCGATCCGGAGGAGTGGAGCTGGTGCAGCCGGTATTTCATCTCCATCGACCCCATCGTTATCATCAGCTCCGGACAAGAGGAGCAGTGCCTCCTGGTGCGGGAGAACGGAACGACAAAGGAGCTTCCTGTCTCCTATGACGACAGCTCCCCCAGCTATTACAGCTGCGTCTACACTCAGGACGCTGTTTACTGGTACACCTCCGGCAAATACGGACTCCGGCGGATGGACCTGGACACCCTGGAGGTCTCCCAGGTGGGTACCGTCCCGGTGAACTACCTCTATCTCTGGCTGGAGGGGCTGACCTCCCAGGGACAGGCGGTACTCTCCGCCGACACCGCCGACGGACAGGAAGTGACCCTGGTCATGGATGTGGAGACCGGGGCGCTAACCGCCGTCTACGACGGCTCCTGTGGGGAGAGCCTCGTCCAGCGATGGGAGGTGTCGGTGGATGAGGTGGAGAACTCCATGAGCGACTTCACCCTCACCGTCTGCGCCGGGACCCGGCACGCCGAGGGGACGTTTTCCGTCTCGCTGCTCACCCAGTATCCGGAGTCGGTGGCTGCGACGGACTATGTGGGCTGGCTCTGTCCCGCCCGTCAGGGGCAAATCTCCGGCAGATGTCTGCTCTATCTGGAGTGGACAGACGGGACCCTGTCCCCTATTCTCTGGGACTACGGGGCGGACAGCCTGACCGGCAGGAAAATGGAGTCGGTAACGCTGCTCCAGCCAGAGGTGTACGATGACTCCACTGAACGGGCTGTCCAGCTGTCGGAACAGTACGGGGTGTACATTTACACGGGAGAGACGGTTCTGGAGGCTCCTTTCCCGGACTATACCCTGTCCGTCTGCGACGACGCTGACAGCATTGACGCCGCTCTGGACGCGCTGGAGGAGGCCTTTTCCCGCTACCCGGAGGGCTACCTGGCCCAGCTGGGGGGCAGCGACACCCGGGGCATCTGCATCTACCTCTCCGGGGCCATGACCCCCAACGACCCCAGTCAGAACATCTCCAACCCCGGCGGGCTGTCCTGTCAGGTGGGAGACCTGGAGCTGATTGCCGTGGACGCCAGCGGCTATGTCCGCAGCCAGGACGTGATCCACGAGCTGACGCACATTTTGGATCACCAGCTCTGGCTGGCGTTGGACGAGGATGTCTGGAACAGCATGAACCCGGAGGGGTTCGACTACCACTATGCCTATATCGACGAGAACGGCGTGAGCTACGAGTGGGGGGACACCACCTATACCGCTGACGGCTCCGCCTACTATAACGGGGACGTGGAGAGCGTCTATTTTGTGGACGCCTACTCCACCACCTATCCCACGGAGGACCGGGCCAGACTGATGGAATATCTGCTGGCCGACCCGGGCAGCGGGCCGAACCGCTGGTTTGCCAGCTCTCACATCCAGGAAAAGCTGACCTGGTACTTCGCCCTCATCCGGGGGGAATTCGACACCACCGGCTGGCCGGAGCAGACCGTCTGGGAGGCGGAGCTGGCAGAGGCGGCGGGGTAAAACGCACATAAAATCAAAATCATCGGGGCAATTCGTCCCGGGAAAAAGAGGCGACCAGATATGAATGAACAGATGCTGCAATATGGACAGGCCCGGTCGGTGATCCGGGAGCTGTTTGAGTACGGCAACCGGCGGGCAGCCATGGTGGGCCGGGAGAAGGTATACGACTTCTCTCTGGGCAACCCCAGCGTGGCCCCGCCTCCCCAGGTGAACGACACCATCCGCCGCCTGCTGGACGAGACGGACCCCTGCCTCCTCCACGGCTATACCAGCGCCCCTGGCGACCCGGTGGCCCGGGGACAGATCGCCGCATCCCTCCGGCGGCGGTTCGGGGTGGACTGCACGGCGGACCAGCTCTATCTCACCGCAGGGGCCGCCGCCGCCCTGAGCTGCTGTCTCCTGGGCCTGTGCGAGCCGGGAGACGAGGTGGTGGTCTTTGCCCCCTATTTCCCGGAGTACCAGGTGTTTATCCACACTGCCGGGGCGGTGATGAAGCTGGTTCCACCGGAGACGGAGAGCTTCCAGATCGACTTCGACGCTCTGGAGGGACTGCTGTCCCCCAAGACCCGGGCAGTGATCGTCAACTCCCCCAACAACCCCTCCGGGGCGGTGTATACCGAAGCGACGCTGAAGCGCCTGGCCGCGCTGCTGGAGGACCGGCAGAACCGGTGGGGACATCCCATTTATCTCATCAGCGACGAGCCATACCGGGAGATCGCCTTCGCCGGAGTGGAGGTACCCTATCTCCCCAAACTGTACGACAATACCCTGGTGTGCTATTCCTGGTCTAAATCCCTGTCTCTCCCTGGAGAGCGTATCGGCTACGTCTATGTCCCCGGCAGCGTGGAGGACAGTGGGGCCGTCTATGCCGCTGTGGCCGGAGCGGGCCGGGCGCTGGGCTATGTCTGCGCCCCCAGTCTGCTCCAGCGGGTGGCGGGAGCCTGCTGCGACCTGACCGCCGACCTGTCGGTGTACGAGGAAAACGCCAGGCTGCTGGTCACTGAGTTGACCAAAATGGGCTACCGCTGCCCGGTTCCCGGTGGCACCTTCTACCTCTTCCCCCAGTCTCTGGAGCCGGACGACGAGGCGTTCTCCAAAGCGGCACAGGAGCTGGATCTGCTGCTGGTGCCCGGACGGGGCTTCGGCTGTCCCGGTCATGTCCGCATTGCCTTCTGCGTGCCTACGGAGCGCATCGAGCGGTCGCTGCCGGTGTTTGCGAAGCTGGCGGAGCGGTACAGACGGTAAAGGAGAGAGCGGCTCATGCGGATACTGGCCATCGACTACGGCGACGCCCGGACAGGGATCGCCATCTCCGACCCCCTGGGGATGCTGGCGGGGTACACCACCGTCATCCACAGCCGGGACCAGGACCGGGTGGTGGAGGAGCTGAAAGCGCTCATCCGGGACCATCAGGTAGAGGAATTGGTGCTGGGCCTGCCGAAAAATATGAACGCCACCCTTGGGGACCGGGCGGAGAAGAGCGAGGCGCTGGCCCGGCGGCTGCGGGAGGAAACGGGTCTTCCCGTCACCCTCTGGGACGAGCGGCGGACCACGGTGGACGCCCACCGCATCCTGTCGGAGAACGGGCGGCACGGAAAGAAACGGAAAAATACGGTGGACGCTGTGGCGGCCTCCCTCATCCTGGAGGGATTTCTCACCTATCGGCGGCTCCACCCCCTGGAGAAGGAGGGAGACGGCGATGTTTCTGGACTCTGACGAGAAGCGGGTGCTCATCCCGGTGGAAAACGAGGACGGCAGCGAGACGGTGTACGAGCTGGATGATCTGGTGGAGGCACTGGGCGACACCTTTGGGATTTTCCTCCCCACGAAGGGGGAAGAGGGCGACGCTGTGGTACTCCGCCTGGTGGGCGACGACGAGGAAAAGGCGGAGAGCTATGAGTCCGTGGAGGACGAGTCGCTGGAGCAGACTGCCTTCGACCTATATCGCGCCAAATGCCTGACCCTGGACGACACGGACGGAGGCCTTTGGGACTTGATCGTATGATGAACGGGCAGGAATATTGCCCCGAATGGCTGCCGCCCCATTTGCCACAGGCGAATGGGACGGCAGCGTCTGCGTCAGATCGTTCGGGTCCGACAGAATTTGGAAAAGAAGACGAAAAAGAGAACGCGGTCAAAGGAGTTTTTCGGAAAAATTACAAAAAATTGATTGATTCTTCCGGGCAACTTCGCTATAATACATAGTGTGCAGGAAATGATTCACCACACGCAGCCGTTCGGGGTCCCGGACGGCTGAAAACAACGACTGATTAAAGGAGAGTGCTTATGAGCAAGAAGTATGTTTACCTCTTCCATGAGGGCAACAAGGATATGCGGGAGCTGCTGGGCGGCAAGGGCGCCAACCTGGCAGAGATGACCAATGCGGGAATGCCGGTTCCCAAGGGCTTCACCGTAACCACCGAGGCCTGCACTCAGTACTATGAGGACGGCCGCAAGATCAACGACGATATCCAGGCGGAGATCCTGAAAAACCTTGCCATCCTGGAGGATGAGAACGGCAAGAAGTTCGGCGATCCCGAGAATCCCCTGCTGGTGTCCGTCCGTTCCGGCGCCCGGGCCTCCATGCCCGGCATGATGGACACCATCCTGAACCTGGGCATCAACGACACCGTGGCCGAGGGCCTGGTGAAGCTGACCAACAACCCCCGCTTTGTCTACGATTCCTACCGTCGGTTCATCCAGATGTTCTCCGACGTGGTCATGGAGCTGCCCAAGCGGAACTTTGAGGACATCATCGACCAGGTAAAGGAGCAGAAGGGCGTCCAGCTGGACTCTGAGCTGGAGACCGAGGATATGCAAAACCTGGTCAGCCAGTTCAAGGCCTTCTATCTGGAGCGCATGGGCGAGGAGTTCCCCCAGGACCCCAAAATCCAGCTCATGGAGGCCGTCCGGGCCGTGTTCCGCAGCTGGGACAACCCCCGCGCCCAGGTCTATCGCGCCATGAACGACATCCCCGCCGACTGGGGCACCGCCGTCAACGTCCAGACCATGGTCTTTGGCAACTGGGGCGACGACTCCGGCACCGGCGTCGCCTTCACCCGTAACCCCACCACCGGCGAGAAGGAGCTGTACGGCGACTTCCTGATGAACGCCCAGGGCGAGGACGTGGTGGCCGGTATCCGCCGCACCTCCGACATCTCCGAGCTGAAAAAGGTCAACCCCGCCGTCTATGAGCAGTTCGTGGACATCGCCACTCGGCTGGAGAACCACTACCGGGATATGCAGGACATGGAGTTCACCATCGAGCGTGGCCACCTTTATATGCTCCAGACCCGGAACGGCAAGCGCACCCCCGGCGCGGCTCTGAAGATCGCCGTCGACCTGGTGAAGGAGGGCATGATCTCTGAGCAGGAGGCTCTGCTCATGCTGGAGCCCAACAGCCTGGACGCCGTCCTTCACGACAACTTCACCAAGGGGGCCCTGGCCTCCGCCACTCCCATCGCTACCGGCGTGCCCGCCTCTCCCGGAGCAGGCTGCGGCGCCGTGTACTTCACCGCTGAGGACTGCGAGGCCCACTCCGCCGAGATGCCCGTCCTCCTGGTCCGCCAGGAGACCTCCACCGAGGACATCGTGGGCATGCAGGTCTCCCAGGGTATTCTGACCGCCCGTGGCGGCCGCGCCTCTCACGCCGCCGTGGTGGCCCGTGGTATGGGCCGCAGCTGCGTGGCCGGCGTCGCCTCCCTCATCGTGGACGAGGAGGCCAAGGTGGCCACTCTCGCCGGTCATGAGATCCACGAGGGCGACTTTATCTCCATCGACGGCAGCACCGGCAACGTCTATCTGGGCAAGCTGGCCACCGAGGAGGCCACCATCTCCGGTGACTTCGCCACCATCATGGAGTGGGCAGACAAGTACCGTCAGATGGACGTCCGTGCCAACGCGGACAACCCCCACGACGCAGGCGTAGCGCTGAACTTTGGCGCTCAGGGCGTGGGCCTGACCCGTACCGAGCATATGTTCTTCGCTGAGGACCGTATCCCCGCCGTCCGTGAGATGATCGTCGCCACCACCGTGGAGCAGCGGAAGAAGGCTTTGGCCAAGATCCTGCCCATGCAGCGGGGCGACTTCGAGGGCATCTTCAAGGCCATGAAGGGCCTGCCCGTCACCATCCGTCTGCTGGATCCCCCTCTGCACGAGTTCCTGCCCCAGGAGGACGAGGACATCGCCGCCCTGGCCAAGGAAATGGGCATGACCTTCACCGAACTGAAGAACGTGGTCGTCAGCCTCCAGGAGGTCAACCCCATGATGGGTCTCCGCGGCTGCCGTCTGCCCATCCAGTACCCTGAGATCGCTGAGATGCAGACCCAGGCCATCATCGAGGCCGCCCTCAACGTCTACAAGGAGACCGGCATGAAGGTCATCCCGGAGATCATGGTCCCCCTGGCGGCCTCCAAGAGCGAGCTGACCTACGTCAAGGGCCTCATCTCCGGCGTGGCCGACCCGCTGATCGCCGCCGCCGGCGTGGATCTGCCCTATGAGGTGGGTACCATGATCGAGCTGCCCCGTGCCGCTCTGGCCGCCGACCGTATCGCCGAGGAGGCGGAGTTCTTCTGCTTCGGCACCAACGACCTGACCCAGATGACCTGGGGCTTCTCCCGTGACGACTCCGGCAAGTTCCTGGGCACCTATCTGGACCGGAAGATCATCGAGCACGACCCGTTCCAGCGGCTGGACCGCCGTGGCGTGGGCCGCCTGATGAAGATCGCCGTGGACTATGGCCGTCAGGTCCGCCCGAATATGCACATCGGCATCTGCGGTGAGCACGGCGGAGACCCCGTCTCCATCGAGTTCTGCCATGACATCGGCCTGAGCTATGTCTCCTGTAGCCCCTTCCGGGTGCCCATCGCCCGGCTGGCCGCTGCCCAGGCTGCCATCAAGAACCCCCGCAAGTAAGTATCTGACTGTTAAGGGGTAATGCTCTTTATTAACCAAAGGGCAAAATTTAATATCAAAATTAGACCTTGTGGAAGAAATTCTGCAAGGTCTTTTTTTAACCAAAACCATAGAGAAAAGCCTTGAATTTGCGGACTTTGCGCAATAAAATACTATTTTTATCGCCTTTTATTCCTTCCCTTGTGGTTGATAAAGAAAATCGCATCGGACTTGATAAAAGGAATTGCCCAATAACATAGTGAAATCCCAAAAGTATGTTTTTGGGGAATGGATTCTGTATGTAAATGCGGTAAATGCTCACACAATTAAGCCTTTTTCGCAGTTTTACATTCCCAAAATCATTGTTTTCGGGAGATTGACTTCGTTTTTGGGACAGTTTTGGGAGATTGCCGCAAAGTCAGGAAGGATAGTTTATGGTCAAAAAGAACTATAAGGGCAGATGCGTAAAAAAGTCTGTCAGCAAATCGAAAGCAGTTTGCAGAACCTACAGCGATATTCAGCTTTCATTCCTGGATATGCTGGAGAACTGTTCGGAGGTTGCGGAGATTTGGTGTAATGTTCCGCTCGATGGGCTAGAAATAGGCGAATACAGTACAGATTTCGTTTGTGTCAAATCTGACGGTGATTTAATGGTACGGGAGTGCGTCAATAGAAAACTGTTGTTAAAGCCTATGACTGTAAGACTGTTAGATGCATCTTTAGAGTATTGGAGGAAACGAGGGATTCAAGATTGGGGGTTGGTTATAGATGCAGAAAAATGAATTGTTGCAAGGAGAAGATACAATTATCCGTGTTTTAGGCATTTCTGAAGGAAACATCCTAATTGTGGATTGTTTGAAAAGAAGTGTTCCACGGTGGTTGCAAGAATCAGCACTTGCTTGCTATGAAGAATGCAATGAGGCTACCTTGTCGAAACAAACAGGAATTGTCCCGCTCTCTATTGAAAATTTAGATGCAAAGAGTCGCAGCTATGCCTATAAACGCTTCTCAATGATTGCCGGAATATTGCCGTTTATTGGCATTGAAAAAGAGCGCTGTATGGCTGTAAATAAGATGGCGGAGTATTTCAAGGTCAGCAATCAGACCATCAAGTATCTGCTGTGGCTGTACCTAGTTTACCAAAATGTCAGCGTACTTGCTCCAAAGCAATGCATCCATGAAAGAGAATTAACAGCGGATGAAAAGAATATGAGATGGGCACTCAATAAATTTTTCTATACACAGCATAAGAACAGTTTGCAAACTGCCTACACCTATATGCTTAAAGAAAGGTATTGTGACTCTACTGGCGTTCTGTTGCAGGAATACCCGACAATACACCAGTTCCGATATTTCTATAGGAAAAATCGGAAAAAGCAAACTTATTTCATTGCCAGGTCGGGTGTAAAAGATTATGAAAAGAACCACAGGCCGCTATTAGGTGATGGTATTCAGGAATTTGCTCCCCATATAGGCATTGCAATGCTAGATGCAACTGTCTGTGATATTTACCTCGTCAACGAAGCCGGAAGCCTGGTTGGTAGACCAATTCTTGTGCTTGCTGTTGACGGCTATAGTAGTATGGTTTGCGGTTATTCCCTGCTGTGGGAGGGCGGTGTTTACAGTCTTAGAGGGTTGATGTTAAACATCATAGCTGATAAGGTGGAACATTGCAAAAGGTTCGGTATTCGTATCAATAAGTCTGATTGGAACTGCGATAAGCTCCCTGCCGTGTTAGTGACAGATATGGGAAACGAATATGTATCGGCAACTTTTGAGCAATTATCAGAATTAGGCGTTACGCTGGTTAATCTTCCCGCCTATCGTCCAGACCTAAAAGGCAATGTCGAAAAGGCGTTTGACTTGATACAGGGATATTTTAAGCCATACTTGATGGGCAAAGGATTGATTGAACCAGACTTTCGGGAAAGAGGCAGTCATGATTACAGGAAGGATGCTTGCTTGACCTTAAAGCAGTTTGAGGCGATATTGCTCCGCTGCATTGTTTACTACAACACAAGCAGAACCATAGAAAACTTTCCATACACAGAAAACATGGTGCAGGAAGGTATAAAGCCGCTTGCCTCTGCCATTTGGAACTACGGATTAGCGCAGGACAGCGCCGACTTAATATCTGTTACAAGTCACGAGATTATTTTGACTTTATTACCAAGAACAGAAGGAAGATTTAGCCGCAATGGGTTAAAAGTCAATGGTATGCGATATAAGGACGAGGGATTCACAGAAAAATATCTCTCTGGCGGCACGGCTACAGTTGCCTATAATCCAGATGATGTATCATATGTGTGGCTAATTGATAATGGCACGTATACCCGTTTTGAACTAATTGAGAGCCGTTTTAAGGGCATGGATTTGACGGAAGTAGAAACTCTTAGAGGCAAACAGAAAAGCCTTGTAAAAGCCACGGAAAGGGCAAATATGCAAGCTAAAATAGATTTGGCAAGCCATATTGATGCTATTGTTTCTACTGCGGCCACGGGTGGAGATGTTGATATAAAAGGTGTGCGCAAAAGCCGTCAAAGAGAGCGAAGCAAAAACCACGTCGATTATGTGCAGAAGGGTGGTGTTAAGAATGCTTGATAAAAGAAACATTTTGTTCTCTTTACCGAAAATGAAAACTGGAAAGGAGCTTGTTTCTGCTATGGAGGTATTGCCCGCCTATGAGGAATCTATCAGAAATGAATGCCAGGCAAACCGTTTAATAGCGTTGGCAGACCTTTATCAGATTTACATTCCCTCTCAAATGTCATTAGAAATTTACAGTAAACTATATCTTGCGTTGCTCCGCAGTTTACAAAAAAAGCAAAGTAAAGTTGTGGTTCAGCAATACTATGAAAACCACAAAGCTACTTTGTGTATGGAGTATAGCGGTGTTATGGGTGGTGCTGACAGCTTCACGATTTTTGGCGCAAGCGGAATTGGAAAATCCTCTGCTATAACCAGAGCCATTCAAATTATCACAGAAAATCCAGTGATAGAAGCGGAGAAGCCGTACACAAGAATTATTCCATGCGTGGTGGTGCAATGCCCCTTTGATTGCTCAGTCAAAGGGCTGTTACTAGAAATTCTCCGCAAGGTAGATGAGGTTTTACAGAGCAGCTACTACACGTCTGCCACTAAATCCAGAAATACAACTACTGATACCTTGATAGGCTTGATAAGTAGCATTGCAATAAACCATATCGGGCTGCTAGTTATTGACGAGATTCAAAATGTTGCTGTCTCTAAAAACGGAAAAAATCTTGTCGGGATGCTGATGCAGCTAATCAATAACTCTGGTATTTCCATCTGCATGGTGGGAACCCCTGAATGCACGGTGTTTTTTGAATCTGCCATGCAGCTTGCGAGACGGTCTTTGGGATTGCATTATGGAGCTATGGAATATGGAGCAGAATTTATTGGTATCTGCAAGGTGCTATATTCCTACCAGTATGTACAGCAGCAGACAGAGATAACCGATGCGGTGATAGAGTGGCTTTTTGAACATAGCAGCGGCATAGTCTCTATTGTGGTTTCGCTGATACACGATGCACAGGAAATAGCAATTCTCAATGGAACAGAGATTTTGGATTTAGAAGCACTCAATGAAGCCTACCAAAAGCGGTTGGAAATGCTGCATGGTTATATTCAGCCGACAATCAAACAGAAGCAACGGACAACAATTAGACAGTCATGGAATGCAGCTTATAACCGTGAACCTGCTACTGATATTGAAGTGGGCGTAAAGATAGCTGACTTGGCGGCAATGGCAAAATCAAATGGTGAAAACATGGTTGATTTGTTAAAAGAGTATTTTTCTATCGAGGAGGTTACTGTATGATTGCATATTTGCCGGAGATATACCCTGATGAGTTAGTCTATAGCTGGTTTTGTCGTTATTACATTCATTCTGGCTGTATCACTCATAAGATGGCATTGCAGGAAATCTTATATAAACGATGTAATAATCCGAGCAAAGAATTCATCGGGCATCTGAACCCTGATATGCTGGAAAAGATAAGCTCTCTCTACAATATAGACGATTTGATTTTAAATCATACGATGTTCCCACAGTATGCCCGATTCGTTCCGTTGGAGCAACGGAAAATAGCACTATTCCACATTGGACATGACTTTTGTGATGTTCACCACCTTTTTCCTGTTTTGCCAAGGAGTGATGCAGACCGCTTTTTGAAATACTGTCCACTATGCGCAGTGGAAGATAGGAAGGAATACGGTGAGGCGTATTGGCACAGAAAGCACCAGATACGGAATATGATGGTTTGCGTAAAGCATAAATGCAAACTCCTGAATTCCAGGGTGGAAGCCAAAGATGAACAGGATTTCACTCTATCTCCAGCTGAGCTTGAAATCGGTAAAGTTGAGCCGGAGATTATTGAGAACCCGCTCCAACTAGCTTATCATGAATATCTGACAACTGTATTTGACACACCGATAGATTTTGAAAATAATATTCCAGTTGCCGCTGCGTTGTATCATCACATGACTCGAACAAAATATATGAAAACCTCTGGAAAGACCAGATACACAAAGCAACTTGCAGATGACATGAAAGCACACTATGAAGCAATCGGATTATCACATATAGCGAGTATGCACCAGATTCAGCGTGTTCTTTTAGGAAACCGCTTTGACTTTAATGTGATATGCCAAATAGCTTTTTTTCTTGGGATGCCTGCGGATGAGTTGACAGCACCAGTTTTAACCGCCACACAGATAGAGCAGGAACAAGATTCTCATTATATGAAGGGCAAAGCGCCAATTGATTGGAACGCCTACGATGACGAATTAGCTCCGATGTTAGAACAAATTGCCCGTGATATATATGAGGGAGCCGCAAGCGAGATAGGCAGGCCGGAGAGGGTTTCGGAGAAGGTTATCTATCGAGAATTGGAGTTGCCAAAGCATAGACTTGATAATCTTTCCAAGTGTAAAGCCATTTTTGAAAAATACACAGAATCCTATGCGGAAAATTGGGCAAGAAAACTTATATGGGCGTATCGCAAGCTAGAGGCGGAGTCCAACGGTAAGCCGTTCTATTGGTCGGATATACGGGAAATCAGTGGAGTTAAAAAGAAAAATATTGATAAAATATTGCCATTCCTCATAAAGTATACAGATTCAGAAATGGCGCAGGCTATCATTTCAAAAATCGGGATATAAAATCAGGGAGTTGGACTCTTGCCAACTCCCTAAAATTTTAATCATCTTGTGTACAGCTAAAGGAATACTGCATTGTTCCAGTATAATCACCTGCCGCTCCCCATGTGTCCATGATTTCAAGGCCAAAATACTTAGTGAGAGATTCTTCACTGATTTCTGACGCGCTGAAGGTAAC
>JAJBUB010000094.1 GCA_020860575.1 Clostridiales bacterium
TCCAGGACAGCTCGGAGATGTGGACCATGCCGTCCACGCCGCCGATGTCCACGAATGCGCCGTAAGAGGTCAGGCTCTTGACGGTGCCGGAATAGTGCTTGCCCACCTCGATGGAGTCCCACACGGCCTTGCTCTTGGCAGCCCGCTCCTCGCTGGCGACGCTGCGGATGGAGCCTACCACACGGCGGCGGCTGCGGTTGACCTCGGTGATGTGCATCCGGACGGTGGTGCCCACCAGACCGGTCATCGGCTCATTCCGGCGCAGGCCGGTCTGAGAGGCGGGGATAAAGACACGGATGCCCTTGTAGTTGGCGACGACGCCGCCCTTGTTCTCCTCGCGGATGGTGGCCTCGATGACGGTCTTATTGTCCTTGGCAGCCTCGACCTCTTCCCAGTTCTTGTTGGCGTCCAGGCGCTTCTTGGACAGGCTGACGACACCCTCGCTGTCGTTCACCCGCAGGACCAGGACCTCGATCTGATCGCCGGGCTTGAGGACATCCTCGGCCTTGACGTTGGGATCGTCGGAGAACTCGGACATGGCGATATAGCCGGCATGCTTGGTGCCGAGATCGACCTGGATATCGGTGGGTGTGATCTGCACAACGGTACCGACGACCTTATCTCCTGTATTTAAAGTTTTGATCGACTTCTCCAGCATTTCAGCAAAGGACTCCTCGATCTCCATTTTGACTTCGTTAGACATTTTGGTTTTGACCTCCTTTATTATCCACCCGGGCGTAGATGCTCCCGCAGTGATTCCAACACGAGATGCTCCCTCCAGTTCGTCCATGGGAAGCTCATTCGCTTCTTCGATCCAATAGACGCGGTCGCATTGCTGTCTGCACAGCTCGGCCAGGTGGCGGGTATTGGCGCTCTGGTGGTCACCGATCACGATCATTACGTCGCTCTGAGCAGCCAGTTCCTGCGCCTCCGACTGCCTCTGGGCGGTAGCAATACATATTGTATCAAATAATTTTGCGTTTGTACACTGTTTTTTTGCAAGATTTTCACAATTTTTCATTGTTGTCCGGGTGGAGGTGGTCTGAAAGACGAAGGTCAGCGGCATTTCGCCTCTTTTTTCGTCCTCCGCCAGCCATTTTTCCAGGGCCTCCGCATCCTCCAGCACCACCGGGCTGCGACACCATCCGGCGATGGCCTTCACCTCCGGGTGGGTGGGCAGGCCCACGATCACCGGCTGCCGTCCCTCCTGCTCCGCCTCCTGCACCAGACGGTGGATGCGGGCCACGCTGGGGCAAGTGGCGTCGATGACCGGACTTCCCTGTCCGGCCAGGCAATCGTAGACGGCCCTGGCCTCCCCGTGAGAGCGGATGAGGACGGACGTTCCCTCCGGCACCTCCTCCGGGCGGGTGATTTGCCCCATCCCCATCTCTTTCAGGTGGCGGATGACGTGCTCGTTATGGATGATCTCTCCCAGCATGACGCAGGGCGTCCCCTCCCGGGCGGTCTTTTCCGCCAGGGTCACAGCCCGATTGACACCATAGCAGAATCCGGCAGTCTTTGCTACTGTGACGGTCATTTCGGCATCCTGCTTTCCAGCGCATAGATTTTTTCCAGCAGCTCGTCCGCCAGCTGGCGCATCTCCTCCGGGGTCGCCTTTTTCCCGGCGATCTGGGGATGATACGGCTCCCCAAAGACCATGGTCATCCGGTGGAATTTCTTCGCCCGGGTCAGATACACCGGCACCAGAGGCGCTCCGGTTTTCAGGGCAAACATAATTGCCCCTGTCTGGGCCTGGACATGCTCTCCCTCGTGGACACGGGTACCCTCCGGGAAGATGATGAGCTTGCAGCCCTCCTTCAGACTGCGAAGCCCGTTTTTGACGGAGGACATATCATTATTGCCCCGCCGAACGCCGAAAACGCCGATCCGGTAGAGGAACCACCCCAGGACAGGGGTCTCCAGCAGCTCCTCCTTTGCCATGATCCGGGGAAAATGCTTCCGGGTCATGCCGAAACAAACCATGGGCGGGTCCGCCAGAGTACAGTGCCGGGGGCAGATGACCGCAGGGCCGTCGGGAATATTCTCCCGGCCAATGACACGCAGGTGATAGATGGAGCGGTAGATGGCAAAAAGGATGCAATAGACCGCATTGTACCAGGGCTTACACTGCTTTGCTGTACGGTAGGGGAGCTTTTTCCCCTGCCTCTCCCGCTCCTCACTCATGAGACGCCCGCTCCTTTACAAGCTCCAGTATGGCGGAGATACTCTCCTCCAGGTTGAGCATTGATGTATCCACCAGAACAGCGTCCTCCGCCTGGCGCAGCGGGGCGACGGCGCGATGGGTATCCTGTTCGTCCCGCTGTAGCACCTCCCGGAGCACCTGGTCATAGGACTCCTCATTGCCCCGCTCCTGCTGCTCCTTCCAGCGCCGTCTGGCCCGGACCTCCGGAGAGGCGGTGAGGAAGATCTTGAGCGTGGCGTCAGGCAACACGACGGTGCCGATGTCCCGGCCGTCCATGACTACATTCTGGGTCCTGGCCAGCGACTGCTGCATCTCCAGCAGGAAGGCCCTGACCTGGGGCAAAGCAGAGACTGCCGAGGCGTACATGGCGATCTCCGGCTCCCGAATGGGACGGGTGACGTCCTCCCCGTTCAGGTACATATGCTGGATCCCGTCCGGCTGAATGCGCAGCTCCACGGAAAGCCCCTCCAGCAGAGGGACCACTGCCAGGGCGTCGTGGGGGTCTGCATTCTGTCGGCGGACGGCAAGCCCCACTGTGCGGTAAATCGCCCCGGTGTCCACATAGAGATAACCCAGCTGGGCGGCTACCGCCCGGGCGATGGTACTCTTTCCCGCTCCGGCCGGGCCGTCGATGGCAACACTGACAAACGACATAGGCAATCGCTCCTTATGTGATTTCAAACTCATTCGTCCCAGACCGACCAGCAGCCCGCCGCATAGCCGGTGGACCAGGCGATCTGGAGATTAAAGCCGCCGGTGTAGCCGTCCACGTCCAACAGCTCCCCGCAGAGGTACAGCCCGGGGACCAGCTTGGACGCCATGGTGGACGGGTCGACCTCGGAGACGCGCACGCCACCGGAGGTAACGATGGCGTCCTGAACGGGCCTGGGGCCGATGACGGCGACGCTGAACTGTTTCAGCACCCGCAACAGGGCGTGGCGCTGCTCCCGGGTCAGGTCATGCACCTTGGTCTCCGGCGGGATGCCGGAGCGGCGGACCACCTCCGGTATCAGCTTCTGCGGCAAAAGCGCATTCAGGCTGTTTTGGAAATCCCGGTTGGCGTTCTGCTGAAAATCCCGCAGCAGCCGGGCGTCCAGGGTTTTGTCGTCCAGAGCTGGTTTCAGGTCGATGCCCACCGTATATTTTGTATGTTCAAAGTCCCGCATATGGGCGCTGGCGCTGAGGATCACCGGGCCGGAGAGGCCGAAGTGGGTGAACAGCAGCTCCCCAAAATCCCGGTACAGCACCTTCCCGTCCTGGTTCTTCACCTGGATGGCGATGTTGCGCAGGCTCAGCCCCTGGAGTGACCGGCAGCAGTCCTCCGCCGTCAGGGGTACCAAAGAGGCTTTGGCAGGCTCCACGGTATGGCCCAGCGCCTTTGCTATGGTATAGCCGTCCCCGGTGGAGCCGGTGTCCGGGTAGGACAGGCCGCCGGTGCAGAGGATGACCCGGTCAGCTGTGAGCCGCCTCCCGTTTTCCAGTTTGACGCCGGCGACAGCGCCGTTTTCCGTCAGGACAGCGACCGCCCGACCCGTGCGGATGCGGACACCGGCCTTCTCCATCGCCCGAACCAGAGCGTCGGCCACGTCGTCCGCCCGGTCGGACTGGGGAAAGACCCGGTTCCCCCGTTCTGTTTTCAGTGGCACCCCCAGCTCCTCGAAGAACGTCTTCACGTCGGGGGGGCTGAGCTGGCTCAGGGCGCTATATAGGAATCGGCTGTTTCGAGGGACGTTTTGCAGCACCTCCGCGGGAGTGCAGTCGTTGGTGACATTGCATCTCCCCTTCCCGGTGATACGGAGCTTACGCCCCAGCTTCCGGTTCCGGTCCAGAAGCGTGACCTCTCCCTCCTGTTGGGCGGCGGTCAGTGCGGCCATCATACCGGCAGGTCCGCCGCCGACGACCAGGATACGTCTTTCGTTCAAATGGATTCTCCCTATCAGTTGCCAGAGGGCTTGTCGTAGACCTCATACTTGGCCCAGATCTCCTCCAGCTTGCCCAGGGTCACCTGGAGCTCCTTGTCCTTCTTCCGGCTGACCGCCACGATCAGGGCGTCCACCAGGCTCAGGGGGGCCACCAGGGAGTCCACAAAGGAGGCCATATCGCTCTTTGCAATCAGGGCAAAATCTGCCAGGGGGACCAGAGGAGACGCCTTGCTGTCGGTGATCGCCACCACCTGCGCCCCACGGCTCCTGGCGTACTCCATGGCGGTGATGGTGCGCTTGGAATACCGGGGGAAGGACAGGCCGATAAACACGTCGTCGGCGTCCACATGGATGGTCTGCTCAAAGACCTCGCTGATGGAGACGGTGTCGATGTTGATGACCCGCTCGAAGATATACTGAAAATAGAATGCCAGGAAATCAGCCAAGACGCTGGCGGAGCGGACGCCCAGGACATAGATATTCCGGGCGTTGCAGATCGCGTCTACCGCCCTGGCAAAGCTCTCCCGGTCGATCTCCTCCATGGTGATGCGGATCTTGTCCATGTCGGACTGCATCACCGTGGAGAGCACATCCTGATCTCCGATCCGGTCGTTGGTGACCTCGATCCGCTGCACCGAGGTCAGCTTGTTCCGGATCATCTCCTGTAACGCCTTTTGCATACTGGGATAGCCGTCATAGCCCAGCTCGGCGGCGAAACGGACCACGGTGGATTCGCTGACGTTCACCGTCTTGCCCAGCTTGCTGGCGGTCATAAAGGCCGCCTTGTCATAATAGTTGAGAATGTAGTTTGCGATCAGCTTTTGGCCCTTGGAGAAGCTGCTCATGTTCTCCTGGATATTTGTCAAAATATCGCTGGACATACGCTCCCGTCCTTCCCTGGCTTCGTGGTGTATTTGACACACAGACTGCTAAAAGGCGCGGACAGTGAAAATCAGGCGTCCCGACGCTGTCGGGGTTGCCTGCCCTCTCTGACCGCCCTTTTCCAAATTCTATGCATATCATACCGAAGGAGCCGAAAAAAAGCAAGAGCAATTTGCAAGTTTCCATTTTATTCTTGCAAATTTAAGATCTACTCCCGCCGTAGATCGTCCAGCTCCTCCCCGGTCAGCCACCGCCAATGTCCGCAGGACAAAGACCCGAGCCGGAGATTTCCCTCCCTGACCCGGCGCAGGCGATGGACAGTCAGCCCGGCGGCGGCGCACATCCGGCGCACCTGGCGGTTTTTGCCTTGGGTGATGGTGACAGAGAGCAGCGCAGTCTCCCCTTCTGTGTGCAGGAGGGAAACCTTCGCCCCCTGGAACCGGTCCCCATCCACCGTCATGGGGCGACGGAGCAGAGGGACCGCCTGCTGCACCGGGCCGGAGACCCGGACCTGGTATTCCTTTTCCACCTGATGACTGGGGTGGGTCAGCCGGTTGGCAAGGCTCCCGTCGTTGGTCATGAGCAGCAGGCCCTCCGAGTTCAGATCCAGCCGTCCCACCGGGTAGAGCCGCATTCCGCAGTCGGCCACCAGGTCGGCCACGGTGGGTCTCCCCTGCTCGTCGGACAGGGTGGTCACATAGCCTCTTGGCTTGTTCAGCATGAGGCAGACCGTCTCCGGCTTTTGGCCCACGGGAGCGCCGTCCACGGTGATTTCGTCCTGCTCCGGGTCGGCCTTCTGGCCCACAGAGGCAATTTCCCCGTTGACGGCAATTCTGCCCTCCCGCAGCCAGGTCTCGGCCTGGCGGCGGGAGAGCAGCCCGTATTCGGAGAGAATTTTACTGATACGCTCCTCCATCAGTTGACTACAATGGCCCCATAGAGCAGATCCACCGTGCCGATGACCTCTCCATTGACCGTGTAGGTGGCGGTCCCCGCCACTTCACCCTTGGAGACGGCGCCGCTGACCTTGCTGGGCAGGGAGATGCTGCACAAAATAGGAGCGTCCGAAGAGGAGGCCACAGAGGCGGTCAGGGTGCTGGCAGCCAGCAGAGGCACATCCTGATTTCCCACATGGAAGGTGGCGACCTCCTCGCCCTCCTCGCAGAGAACGTTGGCGGGATAGTTTTCAAAGGCCCAGTCATAGAGGTTTTCGTGATCCTCGTAGTCGTTGGCGTCGTTCAGGGTGACGATGATGAACCTGGAGCCGTCCCGCTCGGCGCAGGAAACCAGCGTCCGCCCCGCCAGGGTAGTCCAGCCGGTCTTGACGCCGATGCAGCCGTCCATGAGCTGAAGCAGATTGTTGTGGTTCTCGATCTCGTAGCCGCCGATCTCGATGTACCAGGTGGAGACGATTTTTGCAAACAGCTCGTTCTGCATGGCCACCTGGGCCAGGACCGCCATATCCCTGGCGGTGGAGTAGTTGTCCTCGTCCACCAGGCCGTTGGTATTGCTGAAGTGGGTGTTGGTCATCCCCAACTCCTCCGCCTTGGCGTTCATCCTCTCAATGAAGGCGTCCTCATCCCCGTCGGCACAGGCCTCCGCCAGAGCCACGGCAGCGTCGTTGCCGGAGCGGAGCATGGTGCCATAGAGCAGCACCTCAAGGGTCACGGTGTCCCCTGCCTCCAGATAGAGAGAGGTCCCGTCCTCGTCAGAGTTTGCGGCGTGCTCAGAGACGGTATAGACCTCGTCCAGCCGCTCATCATCCAGGGTCATGTCCTCTACTGCCAGGTAGGCAGTCATGATCTTGGTGATGCTGGCGATGGGCCGCTGCTCGTCGGCGTTCTTTTCGTAGATGATCTGGCCGGTATAGGCGTCCATGACCACGGTGGAGGTGGCCGAATCCTCCGGCGCGTCCTCCGCTGCGGAGGCGGCGGGGATCATGCCAATCACCAGCAGCAGAGACAGGACGACCCCCAGAACTTTTCTGAACTTCAAGCTGTTTCACCTCAGTTGATGTTACTCGGGAGAACGGCTCACTGGGCCTGCTCCTCCTCAGGTTTCTTCTTGCTCTGCATCTCGGAGATGACGGCGGTGACCTTGTCCACCACCTCCGGGACCAGATTGATGGCCTTCTCCACCGTGCCGTCAGGCATGGGATTGGCGTTGATAATGCGCACATTGTCCCCGTGAATGACTAGGAAGGAGACCGGCACCACACTGACCCCCGCTCCGGAGCCGCCGCCGAAGCAGTTGGCCTTGTCCGCAGGCAGATTCTTGGGCGCAAAGTCAGACCCGCCGGAGGCAAAGCCCAGGCTGACCTTGGAGATGGGGATGACGGTGACACCGTCCGGGGTGGTGATGGGCTTGCCGACGACGGTGTTGACATCCACCATCTCCTTCAGCCGCTCCATCGTCATGTTCAGCACGTCATTGATCGGATGCTTCTGTTCCATGGTTTGTTCCCTCCTGTGTTTCTTTCTGTTGTTCTTTTTGGTGGGCGAGATAGGATCTCAGGAACCGCCATCCAAGGCGCAGAGCGATGGACAGCACCTGGCCGATCCGAATGGAGAGGGCCAGCCGCAGCCAGATCAGGGACTCCCGGGCTTCAAAGTCCACCCGTGCGTCGATGTCCCGGCGCTTGATGCAGTAGAATGTATTTTCCAGCACCGGCACCAGGCCCCCCGCTCCGGCGCAGATCATCCCATACTGGATGGCTGCGTTGGCCGGGTCGTCCTTTCCGGCGATGGTGTATCGAATCTCCAATGTGTCGATCTGGAGCCGGGAGAGCAGCTGTCCCACGGCGTCGATGGCCAGGGAGATCAGCTCCATCAGCGGCAGAGGCAGACCGCCCTTTTTTTGCTCCTCGGTCGGTTTCTCCTGGGGCTCTTTCTTCTTTGCCTCCCGGGGCTTTTTGGGCTTCTTCTCCGGCTTTTCCGGCTTTGGCTTTTGGGGAAGCAGGGTGATGTAAATCTTACCCAGCCGAATCCGCAGGGAAATGCCCTCCTCCCCGTAGGAGAATTCCACCCCTACCCGAACCAGCGTCAGCAGAAACAGCAGAAGGAGGATGGTGAGAAAAATGATCCAGCCTGTCATCTCATTGCTTCACCTCCGGCTCCGGCGGGTCCTCCTGCTCCTGACGGCGCAGGTCGTTCGCCTGTTGCAGCTCCTGGCGCAGCTTGTCCTCCTCCCCGGTCTGGGGCAGGGGCGGCAGCTCCTCCAGGCTGGAGAGGTTAAAGCAGCGCAGGAATTGGTTGGTGGTGCGGAACAGGGCGGGACGGCCCGGAACGGCCAGCCGCCCCGCCTCCTCGATCAGCCCCCGCTCCAGCAGCAGGTTGACCGTATAGGAGGAATCTACCCCACGGACCTGTTCGATATAGGCCCGGGTAGTGGGCTGATAATAGGCGATGATGGAGAGCACCTCCAGGGCGGGCTGGGAGAGCTGAGGCGGCTTTCGCCGCTCCAGGGCCTTCCGGATGCGCCCGGCGTACTCCGGGGCGGAGCAGAGCTGATAGCTGCCCTCCAGCTGGAGCAGACGGATGCCACGGCGCTCATAGCGGTAGCTGTCTCCCAGCTTTTTGCAGCATTCTTCGACGGTGGCAGGCTCCGCCTCCAGTGCCAGGCTGAGACGTTCCAGCGTGATGGGCTCTCCTGCGGCAAACAGGATGGCCTCCAGGGCGGACAGCAGCTCTTTCTCTTCCAGTTTTTCCATATACGCTCCTGTTTATGCCCCGGTCCTGCCGTCTGGCTCTGCCGGGGCGTCGGTTTTGATAACGGTGCAGTCCCGGGCGGACCCGGCCAGACGGATGCGACTGGCCTTGCACAGCTCCAGGATAGCCAGGAAGGTTGCCACGATCTCCGACCGGGAGCGGCTGCCCTGAAACAGCGACTTGAAACAGGTCACGCCGCTGTGTACCAGACGGCCCAAAATCTCCCGGGCCTTGCTGGCCACCGGGTACGGCTCCCGGCCAACGATGCCCAGGAACGCCTTCTCCGGGCTGGGAGGCGTCTCCCCGCTCCTGCTGAGGACGGCCTTCATCGCCTGGCGGATATCCTCCGGCTGGTGGACATAGCGATAGGTCTTGTCCGGCGTGAGCGGCTCCTGCGGGCGGGTGAGACAGTCACGCCCCACCTCATAACGGCCTTGCAGCTCCGGGACCACCGATTTGATCTTTTTGAAGTTCTCATGCCGCTGTCGCTCCTCCAGGGAGGCGATCAGCTCCTCCATCTCGGAGACAGCCTCCTCGTCGTGGATGCTCAGCAGCATACGGGTCTTGATGTAGACCAGCTGGGCCGCCATGGCCACAAATTCGCTGGCGACCTCCAGATCCAGCTCCTTTCTCCGATCCATCCAGGCCATATACTGGTCCAGGATGAGAGAGATCTGGATATCCTGGATCTCCATTTTGTTTTTGCTCAGAAGAGCGAGGATCAGATCGAGAGGGCCGTCGAAATCGGTCGGCTCCGTCCGGGTCTTGACCACGCCCTCCAGATGATAAAGCGGTGCGTCCATCCCCTCACCCCTCAGGCGTAAATGAAGTTGAGCAGCACAGCCAGCACGCCCACAGGCAGGCCGGTCAGGGTGCAGATGCCGTTGCCCAGCAGATTCATCAGATAGCTCAACGGCGTATCCAGCACACCAAAGAACACCAGGGCAAAAAGCAGGAGCATGACATACCGCTCATAGCGGAGGATGGCGTTATAAATGCGGTCGGGCAGGAAGGAGAACAGCACCTTGGAGCCGTCCAGGGGCGGGATGGGAAACAGATTAAAGACCCCCAGGCCCAGATTCAGCCACATCATCACCGCCAGCGCCGCCATGACCCAGAAGCCCGCCTCGGTAGCGCCCACTCCCATAGAATAGAGCAGGCTTAACAAAGCGGCGGAGAGGATACTCATGACAAAGTTGGAGCAGGGGCCAGCCAGGGCGGTGATGGCCATGCCCTGCTTCGGCTTTTTGAAATAGTTGGGATTCACCGGCACCGGCTTGGCCCAGCCAAAGCCCGCCACCACCAGCAGGATAAAGCCCAGAGGGTCGATGTGCCGCAAAGGATTCAGGGAGAGCCGCCCGGCCCGTTGGGCGGTGGGGTCTCCCAGCTTCCAAGCGGCCAGACCGTGGCACAACTCGTGGACGGAGAGACAGAGCAGCGCTACCCCCGCCCGGATGAGCAGGACCAGCAATGCCTGATAATCAAAAATACTCCCCAGAGTATTGAGAAAGGACAAGGGAAAAACCTCCCTGATTGGAAGAATCGGCGCGATCGCCGCAGTAACCTACTATACTAACCCCTGTTGTGAGAAACAAGATTTTCCATCATAATAATATCAAGAAATAGAAAGGAAACTGTCGTCAAAACGCTGCTTTTGGATGGATTGTTTTTCGCTGGAAACAATATACCGACAAATTCTACATAAATCTACGCCAAAACGGTGTAAACGGTTTATCTGAGATCGGGCCATGATAAGACATCGGTATTATACCATATCAGGGCGGCTTTTGCTAGTAGCTGCGGGTATGTTTTTTGACGATTGTCTGGTGGACAGTGATTGCAGTAGCTAGTGATTAGTGGCCAGTGATATCATTTTACGTGTTTCCTTTTTTCTTCACCTGTTATTTGCAAATTGACGTTCCAGCCGACAGTGTGCGTAAATTCTGGCGCGTATTGCTCCAAAGCTGACTTAGGGCCGCTGACAGAGCGGCGGGGCTGGCGTAGTGAGGAGCTAAATGCAGGAATAGAGATACCCCGGTAAGCTACCAACGCTTACCGGGGTATCTCTATTTTGAGGATAAAGGTGTGCGCATAGAACATTAGTTTGGTGTTCGTACCTGCGCTTTCCAGTACGGCAGAAGGGACTCGACCCCCCGACCTTTTGATTCGTAGTCAAACGCTCTATCCAACTGAGCTACTACCGCATACCGCAATGACTTCTCATCGACAGCTTTGATATTATAGCACGGTCATTTTGGAAATGCAAGCGTTTTCTTCCCGTTCGGGCAGAATTTTTTTAATGACCTCCGACGGGTGGATACAGGTAGGATACCGGGATGTCAGCTCCGGATTGCCCCCGGCCACGGAGTAGCCTCTACCGGCGGCGGCCAGCATAGGCTCGTCGTTCAGGTTGTCCCCAAAGGCCAACGTCTCCTCCGGAGAGACGCCCAGCAGACGGCAGGCGGCCAGCAGGCCCTTTCCCTTGTCCGTCACGTTGAAGTCCACCCAGGACACCCCGGAACGGGCCACCAGCAGCCGGTCGCTCCAGGCCCCCTTGGCCCAGGAGGCAAAGCCATCGATGTCCTGCTTGATGTAACAGGCCACCTTGACCACGGCCCCCTCCACGTCCGCCAGGTCGTGGATGACGGCGTACTGATACCGCCGGGAGAGGAGCTGTTCCTCCACCACGCCGTTGAAGCCGTGGTAGACCCAGCACTGCTCCGCCGTCTCCAGCACCACGTCGCACCGGGGCCAGCGGGATGCCTCCTCCGCGGCGGCCAGGGCGGCCTGGCGGGGCATGGGGTCGGTGTAGAGCAGCCGGTCCCCCCGGAAGATACAGCTCCCGTTCTGGGAGATGATGAGCGGCTCCCGCTCCAGGGTGGACAGGGCCCGGCGGATGCTGGGGGCCTGCCGCCCGCTGGAGACAGCCAGATGCAGCCCGCTGCGCTGGACCTCGTCCAGCAGGGCCTTGACCTCAGTGGGCAGATACCCCGTCCCCTCGGGGATGAGGGTGCCGTCCAGGTCGGAGACGATGAGCTTTATCATAAAAGTATCACCTGTTTTTGTTCGTGTTTTGTGAGGGGGTGCGCTGCTCACACCTCAAACGGCGGCATATCCACGTCCTCCGCCTCGACGGATTCCTGGGCCTCCCGGTCGGCGGCGTCGCTGATGGCGCTGGCCTCGCCGAAGGTGGTGACGGTGCCGCCCCGCATCTTCATCTCGGCCCACTGGTCCTTGCTCACCAGCACCTTCCGGGGCTTGCTGCCCTCGAAGGGGCCGACGATGCCCTTTTCCTCCATCTGGTCCACCAGACGGGCGGCCCGGGAATAGCCCAGCTTCAGCCGCCGCTGGAGCATGGAGACGGAGGCCATACCGGTCTCCACCACCACGTCGATGGCCTCGTTCAGCATGGGGTCCCCGTCGTCCGGGGAGGGGCCATTGGCGGG
>JAJBUB010000008.1:0-24361 GCA_020860575.1 Clostridiales bacterium
CACAAGCCCATCCCGCCTGCCCCCAAGACCCTGCATATGAACGAGCGTGCCAGACGCATCGACGCAAAAGAGAAGGTGAACGGCACCGGTATCTACACCGACGGCATCGAGCTGGAGGGGATGCTCTACGCCAAAGGGGTCTACTCCAAATATCCCCGTGCCAGGATCGCCCGAATCGACATCAGCAAGGCCCAGGCCCACCCGGACTGTGTGAAGGTGCTGACCAAGGAGGATGTACCCCACAACATCATCGGCCACATCAAGCAGGATTGGGACGTGATGATGGGCGTGGGGGACATCACCAAATATGTGGGCAACGTCATCGCCGTGGTGGCCACCGACAAAAAGGAGAAGCTGGAGGAGATCGCCGCTCTGGTGGAAGTGGATTACACCGAGCTGGAGCCGGTGACCAACCCTTTCGACGCGCTCCGGGGGGATGCACCCCTGATTCACCCGGACGGCAACGTGATGGGAAAGGCTCAGCTGTCCCGGGGGGACGCCGCCGCCGCCATCCGCAGCTCCAAATATGTGGTCACCCGGAAGTATAAGACCTCCTGGCAGGAGCACGGCTTTATGGAGCCGGAGTGCTGCGTGGCTATGCCGGAGGGGGAGGACGGACTGCTCCTCTACACCACCAGCCAGTCCATCTATGACGTGCAGCGGGAGTGTTCCACCATGCTCCAACTGCCTCCGGAGAAGGTACACGTCCGGGCGGCGTTGGTGGGGGGCGGCTTCGGCGGCAAGGAAGATATGACCGTCCAGCCCTACGCCGCCCTGATGGCCTGGGTGACAAAGCGGCCGGTGAAGGTGAAATACAGCCGTCAGGAGTCCCTGGATTACCACGTCAAGCGGCATCCTATGGAGATGGAATTCACCACCGCCTGCGACGAAAACGGACGGCTCACCGCCATGAAGGGCATCATCATCGCCGACACCGGGGCCTATGCCTCTCTGGGCGGGCCGGTGCTCCAGCGGGCCTGTACCCATGCGGCGGGGCCGTACAACTATCAAAATCTGGACATTCTGGGGATGTCGGTCTATACCAACAATGTGGTCTCCGGGGCTTTCCGGGGCTTTGGCGTCAGTCAGAGCTGCTTTGCCACCGAGATGAACATCAATCTCCTGGCGGAGATGTCCGGCATCGACCCCTGGGAGTTCCGCCGCCGGAACGCCATCCGGCCGGGAGACCGCCTCCCCAACGGCCAGGTGGCCGAGCCGGACACCAATATGGTGGCCTGTCTGGAGGCGGTGAAGGATATTTACTATTCCAACCCCTATGCGGGCATCGCCATCGGCTTTAAGAACTCCGGCACTGGTATGGGGAAGAAGGACATCGGCCGGGTGCTCCTGTCGGTGGAGGAGGGGAAGATACACATCCGCACCTCCGCCTCCTGCATGGGCCAGGGCATTGGGCAGATGACGCTGACGGAGATCTGCCACGTCACCGACCTGGACCCCGCCCTGTTCGTCTTTGAGACGGCGGACACCGTCCGCACCCCGGACTCCGGCACCTCCACCGCCTCCCGGCAGACGGTGGTCACCGGCGAGGCTGCCCGGCGGGCAGGGGAGCAGCTCAAGGCCGCTTTGGAGCAGTACGGTTCTCTGGAGGCCCTGGAGGGAAAGGAGTTTTTGGGGGAGTACTCCGCCAAAACCGACCCTCTGGGTGCCATCAAGGACAACCCGGTGAGCCACGTCTCCTACTCCTACGGCGCGCAGGTCATTATCCTCAACGAACAGGGGAGAATCACCAGGGCGGTCTCCGCCTTTGACGTGGGTACTCCCGTGAATATCCAGTCGGTGGAGGGCCAGATCGAGGGCGGCATGGTCATGGGCATCGGCTACGGCGTCACTGAGAAATTCGAATGCATCGACGGCTACCCCAAGAGCAAGCTGGGCACTATCGGCCTCATGCGGGCCACCGACGCCCCGGAGCTGGAGGTCATTCTCTGCCAGCCAAAGGAGGAGGATAAGCTGCCCTACTCTCTAGGGGCTAAGGGCTGCGGGGAGCTGTGCATGATCCCCACCGCTCCCGCCTGCGCCCACGCCTATTACCGCTACGACGGCAAATTCCGGCAGTCCCTCCCGCTGGAGGATACCCCTTACCGAAAGGCAAAAAAGAAATAGGCCCAGGACAAAGCAGGAGCCTCATCCCCGGAGCGGGGGTGAGGCTCCTGTTGAATTGTGGGCAAGGCGTCGGTATTTTGCGTGACGGCTGGGTTGGGGCTGCTTCCAATAGGGAGCAGCAGAATCATTGGGCGCTCCCATTCTCATATTCGTCTGAGAGCCTTTTTAGAAATACCGCGCTCTCGGCATCCTCATAACCTCGGAAAATGATTTCATCTATATCTTCGTGGTTGAACAGGTATTGATGAACGCCCTCCCCAAGATGTCCCTCCGGGTAAAGCTCGCCTAAATAATCGTAGTTCTTCTTCTTGCGGCCCATGCCGTCGCTTTGCATAATACCTATGATCATCAATTTCTTTTCTCCGTTTTTCAGAAGAACGACAGAGCCGATCGGCAATAGATCCTGTATTTTCATAATTATGATTCACTTCGTATTATGAAGCAGTAGTGCTCAAATTCTTTCTCCAGGGGCTTTCGTCTGGACGCACGATTTCGATTGCTTTTCCCCCCGCCTTTACCCTGGGAACAGTGGAGCAATAACCCATATGCGTCGTTCTATACCACACACAAATCATCCCACATCCTGAATCAAAACCTTCATCCGCCCGCCGCAGACCATGCCCTCGTCTGCGGCGACGTCGTTGGTCATGTCGATGGTGATGCACCGGGAGGTCCCCGTGCCGATGACGCTTCGGGCCAGCTCCATGACGGCGTGTTCCCCGGAGCCGCCGCCCACCGTCCCGGCAGAGCGCAGGGAGCGGTCCACCGCCATCATCGCCCCGGACTTCACCGGAGAGGAGCCGTTCGTCTCATAGACCAGCATCAGGGCCTTGGGGGCGGGGTCCAGGGCCAGAAACTCCAGCAGAGGCAGGTCCACGTCCTCCGAGGTGAGCACTGCCGATTTGGAGCGGAAGCTCGTCCCCACCCGGCGGCACTGAATCAGCTCCGCCACGATGGAGATGGCGATCTCCTTCACCGTCAGGGCGTGGATGTCCAGGCCGATGGGGGTGTGGACCCGGTTCAGCAGGGCCCGGTCATACCCCTCCGCCTCCAGCAGATCGAACTGGGCGGCCACCCGCTTCCGGGAGCCGATCATCCCCAGGTATCGGGGAAACGTCCCCTCCAGCACCGTCCGCAGACAGTCCGCATCGTGGGCGTGTCCCCGGGTGATGATGGCCACATAGTCCTCCCCGTTGACTGCCAGACGGCGGAGGGCGGCGGGAAAATCGTCGCAGAGGACGGCGTCCGCCTGGGGGAACCGGCCCTCGCTGGCGAAGTCGGGCCGGTCGTCTACCACGGTGACGGAGAAGCCCAGATCAGCGGCGTACTGACACAGGGGCAGGGCGATGTGTCCGCCCCCCAGCACGATGAGCCGTTCTCTGGGGCGAAAGCTGCGGATGACAGGGCCGTCCTCCGTCTCAAAGGTGAGAGCGGCGGCCTCGCCGGAGCGGACGGCGGCGAGCAGGGCGTTCCAATCGGTTGACATAAAATCAGCTCCTCTCCTGCGTGACGAGGTCCTTCTCCCCCTGCTTCAGCAGCGCCTCCCGGCAATTGGCGAGGGTCCCGTCCAGCACCTGCTCCAGCAGGCGGTTCAGCTCCTTACCCAGAGCGGGGCCGGAGCGATAGCCCAGGGTGAGCAGGTCGTTGCCGTTGATCGCCAGATCTCTGATGCCGAAGCAGGCCTGCTTTGCCAGCAGGTCCCGGAGAATGTTCTCTGCGTTGTCCAGCAGGGCCTGCTTCTCCGGCCAGGTCTCCGGGGCCTGGGCCTGCATATCCGCCCGATGGACGGCCAGGGACCGGAGCGCCCCCTCTTCGCCCATCCGGTTGAGGAACCGCCGTCCGGCGGCCTCGGTCTGGGGCAGAGGCTGGTCATGGGTGCGCACCTGAAGCAGCACCTGCTTCCGCAGCCGGTTGTCGCACCGCAGCCGGGTCAGCATCTGCGCGGCCAGCTCCTCGCTCCGATGTCCGTGGCGGTAGAAATGCCCCACACCGTTTTCATCCAGGGAGAAGCAGTCCGGCTTGCCGCTGTCGTGAAACAGCATGGTCAGCCGGAGCGCAATTTCCGGCTCCACCGCTTCCACTGCCCGGACGGTGTGCTCCCACACGTCCCAGCAGTGGTGGGGATTGTGCTGCTCAAAGTCAAACATGGGCGCCAGCTCGGGCAGCACCTGGGCGATGAGGTCCCGGTACTCCCGCAGCAGGGGGGCGACCCCCTGTCCTACCAGAAAGCCCTTCAGTTCGGTAAAGATGCGCTCCACGGCGATGCTGTCCAGCAGGCTGCGGTTTCGGTGTATGGCGGCGCCTGTCTCTGTCTCCACCTGAAAGCCAAACCGAGCGGCAAACCGGAGCGCCCGGAGCAGCCGCAGTCCGTCCTCCTGGAAACGCTGGTCCGGGTCGCCAACGCAGCGGACAAGTCCCGCCGCCAGGTCTTCTCTGCCGCCAAAGCAGTCCACCAGACCCCGCTCCGGATGATAGGCCATGGCGTTGATGGTGAAATCTCTCCGGGCCAGGTCTTCCCGGAGATCGGAGACAAACTCCACCCGGTCCGGATGCCGGTGGTCAGAATAGGCCCCGTCGGTGCGGAAGGTGGTGATCTCATAGCCCACTCCGTCCTCAATGACCATAACTGTGCCGTGCTGAAGCCCCGTCTTTGCCACGGAATAATCGGAAAACAGGTCGATGACCTGCTGGGGCATGGCACCGGTGCAGATGTCCCAATCACTGGGCGTCCGGCCCATGATGGCGTCCCGGACGCAGCCGCCCACAACATAGGCCTCATATCCCGCCCCATTCAGACGATGGATCAACCCCATTGGCGCCGACGGTATGTTGATGTTCATGGACAGTCTCTCCTTCGGTAAAAAAGGCTCCGGGGCAGGAGGTCTCCTGTCCCGGAGCCGAACAAATTGCCGATCTGCTCTATCCGGCGGTGTCAGAGTTTTCGGTATCTCCCGTATCTTCGGTATCTTCGGTATCTTCGGTGTTTCCGGCATCCCCGGTATCCCCGGTATCTTCATCCTCTTCATTTTCATTGCTGGTGCCGAAGATCTCATCCCAGATGGAGTACTCTGCCTCGCAGGTGACCTCCACACTGTCGGTGCATTCTCCTGCAGCGACGGTGATGGTGCAGGAACCCTCGCCGACCCAAGTCACCACGCCGTTGTCAACAGTGGCAACTGCGGTGTCGCTGCTGCTCCAGATCACGTCGCCTACCCAATCGGTGGGAGTGATGGCAGCTGCAAGGGTGTAAGACTTGTTTGCAGCCAAAGTGAGGCTCTCTTCATCGATCTCAATGGATTCGATCACCGGCTGGTTGCAGGTCACAGTGCAGCTGGCTGTTCTGCCGTCGGCAGAGGCAGTGATGACGCATGTCCCCTGGCCCGCCCAGGTGACCACACCGTTGGCTACAGTGGCCACGGCGGCGTCACTGGTGGTCCAGATCACGCTGCCACTCCAGTTAGAGGGGATCACGGTTGTGGTCAGCGTTTCGCTCGCCTGATAATCCAGCTCCAACGCGCTTGCATTGAGCTTAAGGGAGGTCACGCTGACATAGCCGCAGGTCACCTGGCACTGAGCGGAGGCGCTCCCTGCGGTGGCGGTAATGGTGCAGCTGCCAACACCCACCCAGGAGACCAGGCCGTCAGAGACGACCGCCACATCGGTATTGCTGGAGGTCCAGACGATACTCCCCGTCCAGTTGCTGGGAGAGATGGTGGCGGTGAGCTGATAGTGACCGTTGCCGTCCAGGGAGAGGCTCTGCTGGCTCAGAGTGACCGACTTGGCCTCCGGGTTTTGGATGGTCAGGGCGATGCGCAGCACAGCCTCGTTGCCGGAGCTGTCGGTGACAGTGTAGATCACAGGATAAACCCCTGCCGTGGTCTCGTCCACCTGGCTGGTATCCACCTGGAGCTGGCCGGTGAGATTGCCGTCCATCTCATCGCTGGCGGTGACGCCTGTGTGATAGTCTACGCTGTCTCCCAGGGAGATAGTGATATCCGAGGCGGTGATGGTGGGAGGGGTGGAATCCAGAATGGTGACGGCGGCCGTTTTGACGGTGGTATTCTCATACTCGTCCACGGCGGTAATCTCCACGGTGTAGCTCCCAGCCTCCTCAAAGACGGTAGACAGTCCGTCGGCGGAGACGTCGCCTCCGTCTGTGATGGCGATTTCGTAGGAACTCTCGTCCGAGACAGAGCGCACCAGGTCATACAGGCCGATGGTTTCTCCATAGTCGGTCTCAAAATCGCTGACCAGGGTCACGCTGGGGCCGCTGTGATCTCCCTGAAAGTAGATGTAAACGCCTGCCCCCAGGCCGATCAGCACCACCAGTATGGCGATCAGTATTCCTATTTTCTTTTTATCCATAGGCCTGCTCCCGTATTGTAAGGGGGTCCGGGGGACGCCCCTGCATTTCACTGATTTCCGGACGGCACACTGTATCCGCCCAGTACCTGTTACTATATCATAACTTCTGCCAAATATCTACACTTTCTTCTGATTTCTCCAAAATTTTAAGAGTCAGGCGGCGATTCCGGGCTTCCTTCAGCTATTCTGCCCCGGTTTTCCGGAGGGCAAACACAAAATGCGGGCAGCTGCCGGAGTGGCAGCCGCCCGCAGATGAAAATACGCTGACTGTAAATTCGATTTGATCAGCCCTCGAAGCCGGTCATGGCCTGGAGTACCCGCTCCTCGGAGACGCTGATGCTGTGGGGGACCTCCAGAGCCTCCTCCATGTCCATGTCGCAGATGGTGCCACCCTGGTGACAGACCACCCGGTTGTTCTTTCCGGCAGCCAGGCACTCCACCGCCCAGTAGCCCATACGGGTGGCAGTGACCCGGTCCCTGGCGGTGGGACAGCCGCCCCGCTGGATGTGTCCCAAAACGGTGACGCGAGGCTCGATGCCCAGTTCCTCGTGGATCATCTCCGCCACCTTGGCGGCGCTGCCGGGGTTCTTCATGATCTCGTCATTGTTGAAGGCTCCCTCGGCTACGATGATCATGAAGTGGCTCTTGCCGTGGAGCCGGGCGTTGCGGATGCGCTCCGCCACATCCTTCTGAAAGTCCCAGGGATGCTCCGGCATCAGTACGGCGGTGGCGCCGGTGGCGATGCCCACATAGAGGGCCAGGTTCCCCGCCCGGTGGCCCATGACCTCCACCACGGAGCAGCGCTCGTGGGACTGCATGGTGTCTCTCAGCCGGTCGATGGCCTCAATGGCGGTGTTGGCGGCAGTGTCATAGCCGATGGAGTAGTGGGTGCAGCCGATGTCGTTGTCGATGGTGCCTGGGATACCCACCACTGAAATGCCGTGGCGGGACAGGGCCAGACAGCCGCGGAAGGTGCCGTCGCCGCCGATGGCTACCACGCCCTCAATGCCCAGGAGCTTGCAGGTGGCTACCGCTTTCTGCTGGCCCTCCTCGGTCTTGAACTCCTCACAGCGGGCGGTGTAGAGGATGGTGCCGCCCCGGTTGATGATGTGGGCGACGGAGTCCCCGTCCATCCGGAACACGTCTCCGCTGATCAGACCGCTCCAGCCTCTCCGGATGCCGATGACGTCGATGCCCCGGGAGAGAGCGGTCCGAACCACCGCCCGGACCGCTGCGTTCATGCCGGGGGAGTCGCCGCCGCTGGTCAGTACGCCAATGCGCTTCACTGCGTTTTCCATGTAAACCCCTCACATTCTGATGAAATGACCCGGTGGGTCTGATGGGATAATGCGATATTGCTGTGCAAAGCCGGAACCGTTTTCCGACCTGCATAGCAACATCATAGCGCTTTTTCTCCCCATTGGCAAGGCTATCCTGCGGGATTTTACAGACTTTTTGCAGACTTCAGGCCGAAACGGTACACGGTGCGGTGGGGACAGGGCGGAAAAGGGGGAGGTGCAAATTCCTCCTTTTGCACAAGGATGGGGGATGGTTTGCATCTTTTTTTGGGAATTGACAATCTGACGGAAGAAGATATAATGATATCGACACATGTCAAGACACCTGAATATTCACAGAGAGAAGGAAACTGTATGAAAGAAGCGTTGAAACGGGCCTGGGAGGCCGTCAAGGCCTTCCTGCACCGGAAGAACATTGAAATTTCCGCCAAGCGTTACGGCATCGACGCCATGTCAGCCATGGCCCAGGGACTGTTTGCGTCCCTGCTCATCGGCACCATTATCAAGACACTGGGACAGCAGCTGGGGGTCGATTTTCTAGTTGAGATGGGGACCTACGCCACCGATATGGCCGGCCCCGCCATGGCCGTGGCCATCGGCTTCGCTCTGGGCGCGCCTCCCCTGGTGCTGTTCTCCCTCATTGCCGTTGGTAACGCCGCCAACACCCTGGGCGGCGCAGGCGGCCCGCTGGCGGTGTTCGTCATCGCCATTATCGCCACGGAATTCGGCAAGGCGGTCTCCAAGGAGACCAAGGTGGACATCCTGGTGACTCCCGCCGTGACCATCGCCGTGGGCGTGTGCCTCTCCTCCTGGTGGGCGCCTGCCATCGGCAGCGCCGCCAGCGCCGTGGGGACCGTCATCATGTGGGCCACGGAGCAGCAGCCCTTCCTCATGGGCATCCTGGTCTCGGTGCTGGTGGGCGTGGCCCTGACCCTGCCCATCTCCTCCGCCGCCATCTGCTCCGCCATCGGCCTGACCGGGCTGGCGGGCGGCGCGGCTGTGGCCGGCTGTTGCGCCCAGATGGTGGGCTTTGCGGTCATGAGCTTTCAGGAGAACCGCTGGGGCGGACTGGTGAGCCAGGGCCTGGGCACCTCCATGCTCCAGATGAGCAACATCCTGAAAAATCCCCGCATCTGGATCCCTCCCACTCTGACCGCCGCCATCACCGGCCCCATCGCCACCTGTATCTTCCAACTGGAGATGAACGGCCCTGCCGTCTCCTCCGGCATGGGGACCTGCGGCCTGGTGGGACAGATCGGCGTCTATTCCGGCTGGGTCAGCGACATCGCCGCCGGGACCAAGACTGCCATCACCGCCATGGACTGGGTGGGCCTCATCCTGGTCAGCTTTGTCCTGCCCGCCGTGATCTGCTGGGCGCTGGGCCTGCTGTTCCGGAAACAGGGCTGGATCAAAGAGGGAGATTTGAAGCTGGACTGATACATTGGCACATGAGCAGCGTCGCCTGAGAGGGCGGCGACAGCGACGCGGTAGGAGCCATTACCGGCTCCGTTACCAAGCTCAGCTGCGCAGAGGGCTGACAGGTAAAAGTAGGCAGAGAGAGCCGACCCCACCGGATGGGATCGGCTCTCTTTTACATTCGATTCGATTTTCCCGCTCAGAGTAAATCCTTAATTCCGTCATACACCCGCAGCACTACGTCGGCGTTGTTCATGGCGTAGAGGTGGACGCCGTCCGCTCCGGCATCGATCAGGTCCCGGAGCTGGCCCACGGCATAGTCGATGCCCGCTTTGTACAGCCCGTCCGGGTCGTCCTGCCACCGGTCCAGAATCGCCTGGAAGTCAGGGGGTACCGTGGCGCTGGAGAGGGCGATGGTGCGGGCGATCTGGCTCTTGCGGACGATGGGCATAACTCCGGCGGAGACGGGCAGGTCGATGCCCTCCTTGCGGATGCGGGTCATGTAACGGTAGAAGCGGGCGTTGTCAAAGAACATCTGGGTCACCAGATGGGACACGCCGCTGTCCTGCTTGACCCGGAGATACCGCACGTCCTCCCGGAGAGAGGGGCTTTCCGGGTGTACGTCCGGGTAACAGGCCCCGGAGAGGCCGAACGCCTCGTACCTGCCCCGGACAAAGGCGGCCAGGTCGCTGGCGTGCTCAAAATCGTGGTACTGGCGAATGTTGGGGTTCCGGTCTCCCCGTAAAATCATCAGGTTCTGAATGCCGGAGGCAAACAGCTGGTCCAGACTGGCCTCAATGCCCGCCCGGTCGCCGCCGAGACAGGTCAGGTGGGCCAGCGGCTCCATCCCCATCTCGTTTTTCAGATAGGAGGCCACCTCGCCGGTGGAGACGCCCCCTACGCCGGAGCCTCCGGCGGAGCAGGTGACGCTGACGAAGTCCGGGTGAACGGGCTGGATCTCCCGAAGGGTCTGCTGGAGAGCGGGCCAGTGGAGCACCTGTTTGGGAGGAAAGATCTCGATGGAGAAGAGACAGCTCTTCTGGGCAAACAGCTTGCGGATGTACATGGGGCGACCCTCCTGATATTTCTGTGTTTAAATGAAGTATACCCTGAAACAGGGAAAAAAGCAAGGGCGGGGAAGAACTCTCCCACCATCGGATGCAAAAACCGCCGTGCCAGCCGGAAAACGGTTGGCGCGGCGGTTTGTTGGTACAAGAGGGCCTATAAGCCGGGTTCTGTTTTGACAGCCATCTATCTAGGCCTGACGTTGCCGCCAGGCTCCAGCCACCTCCTGGGGACGGCCGGGCCGACCATCTGTCCCCCCACGGTGTTGCTCCGGATAGAGTTTACATAATCGGACTGTCTCCAGCCGACCGGTGAGCTCTTACCTCGCCTTTCCACCCTTACCGGCATCAGCCGGCGGTATCTCTCTGTTGCACTTGTCCTGAAGTCGCCTTCGGCGGGCGTTACCCGTTATCCTTGCCCTGTGGAGCCCGGACTTTCCTCACGGGTGGGCCTTTCGCCCCATCCGCGCGGCTGTCCAGCCCTCTTGCATCGGTTATTGTACCGGAATGGCGGGCAAAAGTCAAACGGTTTGTGAGATGTTACCGTTTTGTGAATTATTGCCTCCGCGACCCGGGATTTCAGATTCTTTTCAGATTGCAGAACTACAATAGCCTTGTAAAACGAGGCGCACCGGCGGCCCGGACCATTCAGAGCTGCCGGAAAAGGAGGGTTTACATTGATCGAAGTCAAGCACCTGACCAAGCGGTATGGCAACCATACCGCCGTCTCCGACCTGTCCTTCCACATCGGAAAGGGGCAGATCTACGGATTTCTGGGGCCAAACGGTGCGGGAAAATCCACGACGATGAACATTATGACCGGCTGTCTCGCCGCCACCAGCGGCGAGGTGAAGGTGGGGGGCTACGATATCTTTGAGGACGCAGCCCAGGCCAAGCGGCTCATCGGCTATCTGCCGGAGCAGCCGCCTCTGTACCTGGACCGCACCCCGAGAGAGTACCTGACCTTCGTGGGCCAGGCCAAGCGTATCCCCCGGGGAGAACTGAAGGGCCAGATCCAGCGGGTCATGGAGACCACCCAGATCACCGACGTGGCCGACCGGCTGATGAAGCATCTGTCCAAGGGCTACAAGCAGCGGGTGGGCATCGCCCAGGCTCTGCTGGGCGACCCGGAGGTCATCATCCTGGACGAGCCAACCGTTGGCCTGGACCCCCGGCAAATTATCGAGATCCGGGAACTGATCACCAGCCTGGGGGAGAGCCACACCGTCATTCTCAGCAGCCACATTCTCTCTGAGGTGCAGGCCATCTGCCAGACCATCATGATCATCTCCAAGGGCAGACTGGTGGCCTGCGACACGCCGGAAAATCTGGAGCAGCTGTTTGCGGGCAGGACCACCGTGGAGCTGACGCTGGAGGCGGAGCCGCAGGAGGCCGTCGGTCTGCTGGAGCCGTTGGAGCACATCCGTGAGGTCAGCCTCAAGCGGGCGGAGACCGGCCGCTGCGACGTGGAGCTGGAGACGGACGGCTCCGAGGACGCCTGTCGGGAGATTTTCTTTGCGTGCAGCGGGGCGTCAAAGCCCATCCTGCGTATGACCACCGTCAAGGCCAGTCTGGAGGACGTGTTCATCGAGCTGACCTCCGATGCACCGGAGACCCCTGTCCAGCCGGAAGCGGAGTCCTCGGATGAGCCGGAACAGACCGCTGAAATGGAGATGGGAGAGGAGGAAGCGGAATGAAAGCGATTTTCAAGCATGAACTGTCCTCCTATTTCAGCAGCGTGACTGCATTTGTGTTCGGAGCGTTCCTGCTGCTGTTTACGGGCATCTATACCATGTCCATCTGCATCAGCTCGGCCTCGGCCAGCTTTGAGTATGTGCTGTACTATGTGGGATTTGTATTTCTCATCATCGTCCCCATCCTGACCATGCGGGTCATCTCGGAGGAGCGGAAGCAGAAGACGGATCAGCTGCTCTACTCTCTGCCCCTGAGCATGACCCAGGTGGTGATGGGGAAGTACCTGGCCCTGCTGGTGGTGTTCGCTGTCCCCATGCTCATCATCTGCCTCTATCCCCTGGTGCTCTCCGCCTTTGGCAGCGTCTATCTGCCCGAGGCCTATGGCACCATCCTGGGCTTCTTCCTGCTGGGGGCCTCCCTCATCGCCATCGGGATGTTTATCTCCTCCCTGACCGAGAGCCAGGCGGTGTCGGCGGGGCTGTGCTTTGTGGTCATGCTGCTCAACTACTTCATCAGCGCCCTGGCCAGCTTTGTCTCCAGCGACGCCTACGCCTCCTTTGTGGCCTTCGCCATTTTGGTGCTGCTGCTGGGCCTGGTGGTCTGGCTGATGACCAAGAACAGCTTTGCCGCCTGGGTGACCATTGTTGTCCTGGAGGTGGCGCTGACCGTCAGTTATCTGCTGTTCCAGGACAGCTTCGCCGGGCTGTTTGCCGAGGTGATGGAGGGGATGTCCCTCTACGAGCGGTTCTATCAGTTCGTCTACGGTGTCTTTGACATCACCGCTATCGTCTACTTTCTAACGGTCATCGGCGTGTTCCTGTTCCTGTGTGTGCAGTCCATGGAGAAGCGGAGGTGGAGTGAATGATGTTCGGCAAGAAAAACAATGAGCAGGCCGGGGGCAAGGCGGAAAAGAAGAAATTCCAGCTTCCCCGGCCGGATATGGCCAAATTCCGGGCAGGTTTCCACACCCGCACCTTCCGGGTGGGCGGCTACAGCGTGGCGGCGGCGGCCATCGTGTTGGCCATCGCTATTATGGTAAACCTGTTCGTCAACGCCCTCCCCTCCAGCTGGACACCACTTCCACCGGCATCTTCTCCATCTCCTCCCAGACAGAGCAAATCGTGGGCGGACTGGAGGAGGACGTGACCATCTACTGGGTGGTCCAGAGCGGCAGCGAGGACGCCTATCTGGAAAACCTTTTGGGCCGTTATGAATCCCTCAGCGACCACGTCTCCGTGGTGAAGAAGGACCCGGACGTCTATCCCACCTTCGTCACTCAGTACGGTCTGGACGGGGCCACCAACAACGACCTGATTGTGGAGTGCGGCGACCGGTATACCACCGTCAGTGCCAGCGACCTCTACGAGTACGACTACAGCGATTACTACACCACCGGCACCTACGACATCAGCTTCGCCGGGGAGAGCAACCTGACCAGCGCCATCAGCTACGTCACCAGCGACGACCTGCCCAAGATCTACGTCCTCACCGGCCACGGGGAGTCCAGCCTCAGCTCCGACTTCGAGACAGCCCTGGAAAAAGAGAATGTGGAGATCGAGGAGCTGTCCCTGCTGACAGTGGACGCCGTCCCGGAGGACGCGGACTGTATCCTCATCTACGGCCCCTCCAGCGACATCTCCGAGACCGAGCTGGAGCTGCTCCAGGAGTATCTGTCCGCAGGCGGCAATCTGTTCCTGCTCACCGACACTCCGGAGGAGGACGACGCTCTGACCAACCTGGAGACCCTGATGGCAGACTATGGCGTGACCACGGTGGAGGGCATCGTGGTGGAGGGGAGCCAGAGCAACTACGCCTATGGCTATCCCTACTATCTGCTGCCTGAGCTGGAGAGCCACACCATCACCTCTCCCCTCATCTCTGACAATTATTATGTACTCATCCCCATCGCCCAGGGCCTGGAGATCGCCGACGACCTGGACGACAGCCTCTCCGTCAGCGCTCTGCTGACCACCTCTGACGAGGCCTATTCCAAGGTGGACGGCTGGGCCATGACCACCTACTCTCAGGAGAGCGGGGACATCGAAGGCCCCTTTAACCTGGCGGTGGCCATCACCAAGACCAACGACGACGAGTCGGAGAGCAAGATTGTCTGGGTGGGTTCCACCTCCTTGCTGGACGACGACACCAATACCGCCGTCTCCGGGGGCAATCAGAACCTATTCCTCAACGCCGTCAACTGGATCTGTGGTCAGGAGAGCAGCATCTCCATCCGCAGCAAGAGCATCGTCTCTGAGTATCTGACCATCGACAGCGCCTCGGCCTCCGCCATGACCCTGGCTGTGGTTATCGTGGTACCCGTGATCTATCTGGTGATCGGCATCTGTATCTGGGCCAGGAGGCGGAGAGCATGAAACGAAAAAGCCGCAGTACCACGCTGCTGATTTTGCTGGGCGTTCTGCTGGTGCTCATCCTGGCCACCACAGCGGCCACCCTCCTGAACCCGGACAATCAGGTGGAGGAGGTGGAGACGGTCTATCTCCTGTCCGATCTGGACACGGACGCCGTCACCGGCCTGTCCTGGACGTACGACGGTGAGACGGTCTCCCTGGCCAGCGACGGGGAAAGCTGGACCGACGCCGATGACGACAGCTTCCCTCTGGATGAGAGCTACCCGGAGAGCATGGTCGCCGCTCTGGCGGAGGTGACGGTCACCAAGACCATCGAGGAGCCGGCGGAGCTGTCTGAGTACGGCCTGGAGGAGCCGGCCTGCACCGTCACCGTCACGGTTGACGGGGAGGAGACGGAGCTGCTCATCGGGGACGAGAACACCCTGGATGGGGGCTACTATCTCTCCAACGGTGACGGGAACGTCTACATTGTGGACGACAGTATCCTCTCTACCTTCACCTACAGCCTGTACGACCTGATCGAGATGGAGACCCTTCCCGACCTGTCGGATATCAGCCAGGTGACGGTGGACGCCGAGACCCAGACGCTGGACATCTACTATCTGGAGGACAGCGGTCTGGCCTACAGCGACGAGTATACCTGGTTCCTGCTGGACGGGGAGGACTATCTCACCCTGGACAACGACACCACCGAGGCGCTGCTGGATTACGTCCAGTCCCTCTCCTGGGAGTCCTGCGTGGACTATAACGCCGATGAGGACGAGCTGGCTGCCTACGGGCTGAACGATCCCACAGTGACCGTGACGGTGGCCTACACCGAGACGGTGCAGGTGGACACTGGCGAGACGGACGACGACGGCGAGACAATCTACGAGACGGAGGAGCGGGATGCTACCTTTGTCCTGGAGATCGGGGACTATTACGAGGGCGATTATTGCTATGCCCGCATTGCCGACTCCCAGATGGTCTATCTCATCGACGCGGACGTGTGCGACGTGCTACTGTACACCGGCTATGACGACCTCCGGCCGGACGACATCCTCCTGATGGACTGGGACACCGTCACCTCCGCAGAGATCACCATTGACAACGTCACCTATACGGTGGAGCGTACCACCCAGGAGGTGGAGGACGAGGACGGCGAGACCACCGAGGAGACGGTCTGGCTGCTGGACGGCGAGGAAGTGGACATTGAGAACACGCTGGACGATCTGACCGACCTCACCTCCACCGACAGCGACGACTCCGCCACACCGGAGCGCAGCGCCATCGCTGTGTTCACCTTCTACCGGAACACGGACACCTATCAGACAGTGACGATCACCTTCTATCAGTATGACAGCTCCTCCTGCCTGGTGGAGCTCAACGGGGAGACCCGCCTGTTCTGCGACCGGGAGGACGTGGAGGCCATCGCCGACGAACTGGTGTCCATCCTCACCGGCGAGACGGAGGAGGAGGAAGATACCTCCGAGGACGAGGCCGATACGGACGACACCGAGGACGAGTAAACCGAATACGCCTGCGGGCCGAGCCTCTGACGGGGTCCGGCCCGCTTTTCTCTGGCTCCCCATTTTAGGGGAGCCAAAGAGGGCAATTTATCCCCTTATTTTTCAAATTGTATTCCCCTTGCAAAATCCTCACAATACTGCTACAATACTGATACCGAAAACAGGGAAATCTTTCCACCTTCATCCAGAGAGGAGCGTCCCCATGTGGATTCGACGGAAGCGGCCCCAGTCCCTGGCCTACGACCCCGCCCGGCAGCAGCCGGTCATTCGGTCGAGCATCTGCACCGGGGAGCAGACCGCCTGTCTCCGGGATCGGGAGACGGGTAAGCTGGAGGAGATCATGCTCTTGGGTAACCCGGAGGACCGGCGGAACTTCTGCCGGGCCTGCGGCGTGAGCGAGGATGAGGTGGAGATCATCTATTGATACGGGCCAAAGCTGGCCCTGTGAGAGAGGCAAGCGTCAATGACTGCATATCTGGATAACGCCGCCACCACACCGGTGAGCGAGGCCGCCGCCCAGGCGGCGCTGGAGGCCATGCGGGAGGGCTGGGGCAATCCCTCCTCCCGGTATCCCCTGGGGAGCCGGGCCGCCGCCCGGCTGAAGCAGGACCGGGAGACGGTGGCCCGCGCTCTGGGCTGCCGGGCGGAGGAGATCGTTTTCACTTCCTGCGGCACCGAGGGAGACAACTGGGCCATCCAGGCCGCCGTACACAAAAATCGCCGGGTGGGCAGGCATATCATCACCACCGCCATCGAGCACGCCGCCGTGCTGGAGCCATGTCGCCGTCTGGAGCAAGCGGGCTATGAGGTGACCTATCTCCCGCCTGACCGGGACGGCTCGGTGAGCCTGGAGGCGCTGGAGGCTGCCCTCCGTCCGGATACGGTGCTGGTGTCCATGATGCTGGTGAACAACGAGCTGGGGAGCGTCCTCCCCGTCCGGAAGGCAGTCCGGCTGACCCGGCGGCTGGCGCCGAAGGCCTTGTTTCACACCGATGCTGTACAGGGTTTTTTGAAGATACCTTTCACCCCGAAGGAGCTGGGGGTGGACCTGCTGACTGTCAGCGGCCACAAAATTCACGCACCCAAGGGAGTGGGCGCTCTGTATATCCGCTCCGGCCTGGGGCTGGAGCCGTTCATTCTGGGCGGCGGGCAGGAGCGGGGCCTCCGCTCCGGCACCGAGGCCACCGCCCAGATCGCAGCCCTGGCCGCCGCCTGCCGGGAGGGGAAAGAACAGTTTGACCGGGACGTGGCCCATATGGAGGAGTTGAAGGCCTACACCCTGGAGCAGCTGGCCCTTCGGGTCCCGGAGGCGAAGTGCATCGGGGCGGGGACCGCCCCCCACATCCTGGCACTGACCCTGCCGGGTTACAAGGCGGAGGTGCTGGTGCGGGTGCTGGGAGATATGGGGATCTGCGTCTCCGCTGGCTCCGCCTGCCACCGGGGAAAACCCAGCCACGTCTACGCCGCCATGGGCCTGAGCAAGGGGGAGCGGGACGGCTCCTTCCGGGTGTCCTTTTCCGGGGAGACCAGCAGGGGGGAGGTGGACGCCCTCCTGGACGGACTGGTCCGGGCCAGGGACGGACTGTTCACCACCATGTCGTGACCCTTTCGGTCGAAAAAATGCCGATTCGGACATACAACTCAAATTGTCCATTGTCCTCCGGTGGCGGTGTGTATTACACTGACAGCGAAGCGACAGCATAGGAAGGAGCAGATCAGATGGAGAACAACATTCCCCGCATTTTGATCGAAGTCACCGCCCGTGGGGCGATCAGGGAGCTAAAGCGCACACCTCGGCGTGGTATCCGGAATATGGTAGACCTGGCCCTGAATTTTTGCCATGGACGCTTTCAACGGGCGTTTTTTGAGTCTGCCCAGCGGCTGCTCCAGAACGAGCAGAGCGCCTATTATGAGCTGGTCTACGATCTGGTAAATCGGGTGGACACCGACCGGCTGATGACCTTCGGGATGAACCTGGGCTACAACAGCTGCACCGGCGGGGCCAAGACCATTCGCAGGATAGAGGCCAGCGAGGGCTATAATATCCCCTGGCTCGCCACCATTATGGTCAGCGGAGATCAATACCTGGACCAGGAGGACGCCTATTGCAGTCTCGTCGACCAGGGGCGGAAGCTGGGCATCTACTCCTGGCAACTCGTCTCCCGGGGAAATGCGGCGGAGCTGTTGGCCCTGCCCCGAAAGTACCAGGACTGCGCCTTTGCCCTGTTCTGTACTCCGGAGGAGTGGGATGAGGCGCTGCTGGAAGAGGCCTCTCCCCTCTACAATCTGCTGCCGGTGGTCCGCTACGAGGAGGGGACAGAAGAGGTCTGCAGCCAGATGCGGGAGCGGGGACTGTTCTATGCCGTCTGCGTCCCTTACGGTCAGGAGGAGCTGATGGACATTCAGAGCGGCGAGTTGTTCGCCTGCACAGAGCCTCTGGGGTCAGCGTTTACTATGCTGATGCCCAGGGAGGGATGCCCGGAGGGGACCCGGCAGGAGGCCTATGCCGCCGCCATCCAGGTTCGGCAGTCTCAGCGTTACCGCACCATCCCGTGGGACATCCTGGGAGACAGCTGTATGGTGGACAGCGTCATCTCGGAGGACGAGTGCTTTGCCGTCTTTGCGCCGAACGGCGACCTGATCCTGCCGGAGGGGGCGGAGGAGCATCTGAACCTGTTCCAGATGTCGCTGACGGACATCCTCCGGGCGGCATATCCGAAGAAAAAGGCACAGTGAGAGCAAATGAAAAGGCCCGGAGCGTTTGGCTCCGGGCCTTTACTGTGCATTGTTCACATCTGGAACACGATCCCCGCCACGGCGGACAGGGCGATCCAGATGATGGGATGGAGCTTTTTTAGGTGCGCCTCGTTGGTGCAGAAGTAGACGACCAGCGCCAGGAGCACCAGCTGCCAGTTCAGGGAGAAGGTGACAACGGCCCCCTCGGTGCTCAGCACGGTGAGCAGGGAGATGGTCACTACCCCCCAGCAGGCGGCGGCGATCAGGCCGGTGGAGGCGGGGCGCAGACCGTAGAAGACGTACTCCACATACTTGCTGCTGCGGAATTTCTCCAGGAAGGCGGCAATGACGATAATGATGATAATGGAGGGGCAGACCAGGCCCAGGGTGGCGACCACGGCGCCCAGGACGCCCCCCACCTCGAAGCCCACATAGGTGGCCATATTCACCCCCATGGGGCCGGGGGTGGACTCGGAGATGGCGATCATGTTGGCCAGCTCTGCATTGGTGAACCAGCCGGTGGAGGCCCCTATGTCGGTGAGAAAGGGGACGGTGGCGAGGCCGCCGCCTACGGCGAATAGGCCCGCCTTGAAGAATTCATAGAACAGACGGAGGTAGAGCATCACGCCTCATCCCCTCCCTTCTGGCCCCGGCGCTCCTGCATCAGCTTCAGGGCCAGGCCGATCACCCCGCAGACCAGCACCAGGATAGCGGGGGAGAGGCCCCAGATGGCGGAGAGCAGAAATACCACCAGGAAGATGACGGCGGTGGGCATATCGATCACGGTGGACTTGCGCAGCTTCATCACAGCGTTGAAGATGAGCACGCAGACGCAGGCCCGGATGCCGTTAAAAGCGTGGATGACATAGATGTTGTCCGCAAAGTTCTGGAGGAAGGCGGCGATGACCGAGATGATGACCAGGCTGGGGAACACCATCCCCAGGGTGGCTACGATGCCGCCCAGGATGCCTTTGTACTTGTGACCGATAAAGGTGGCAGTGTTCACGGCGATGACGCCGGGGGTACACTGGCCGATGGCGTAGTAGTCGGTCAGCTCTGCGTCGGTGGCCCAGCCCTTTTTCTCCACCACCTCCCGCTGGAGGATGGGGAGCATGGCGTAGCCCCCGCCAAAGGTGCAGACCCCCACCCGGGCAAAGGTGAGAAACAGATCCAGATAGACGTTCATATCAGCAGATTCCCTCTCTCTTTTTCAATTCGTTTACCTCATCCAGCCACAGCCGGGCTACGGCGTCGCTGGGCATCCGCCAGTCCCCCCTTGGGGAGAGAGTGACGGTACCGACCTTGGGGCCATCGGGCAGGCAGGAGCGCTTAAACTGTTGGGCGAAGAACCGGCGATAGAAGTTTTCCAGCCAGCGGAGGATGACCTGAGGCGTGTACCGCCCCTTCCAGGCGTATACCGCCAGGCGATAGACCTTTCCCGGCCGGAAGCCCCAGCGGACGGCGTAGTACAGGAAGAAGTCGTGGAGCTCATAGGGTCCCACCAGATCCTCCGTCCGCTGGGCGATCTGTCCGTCCTGCTCCGGGGGCAGCAGCTCTGGAGAGACGGGGGTATCCAGAATGTCCTGGAGGACGGCGGAGAGCCGGGGTTGCGTCTGCGCCGCATCGTCCCGGACATAGGCCACCAGATGGCGTACCAGGGTCTTGGGGATGGAGGAATTGACGGCGTACATACTCATGTGGTCGCCGTTATAGGTGGCCCAACCCAACGCCAGCTCGGAGAGGTCGCCGGTCCCCACTACCATGCCGCCGGTCTTGTTGGCCAGGTCCATGAGCACTTGGGTACGCTCTCTCGCCTGCCCGTTTTCAAAGGTGACGGAGTGGTCGTCCATGCTCTGGCCGATGTCCCGGAAGTGGACGGAGACCGCCTGGCCGATGTCCACCGTTTTCAGCGTCGCCCCCAGCTCCTCTGCCAGCAGGACGGCATTGGACTTGGTCCGCTCTGTGGTGCCATAGCAGGGCATGGTCACGGCCAGAATGTCGCTGGCGGGACGGTTCAGCAGGTCCATGGCGGTCTTGGCAATCAGAATGGCCAGGGTGGAGTCCAGCCCGCCGGAGAGTCCGATCACCGCCGTCCTGGCCCGGGTGTGCTCCAGCCGCTTGCGCAGGCCCAGAGCCGCCAGGGTGAGGATCTCCCGGCAGCGGGCGGCCCGGTCTCCCAGGTCGGCGGGGACGAAGGGGGGGGGGGCCACATACCGGGTGAGGACGGTCTCGGTCAGCTCCAGGGTGAAATATTCCGGGTAGATATCCGGGGCGGCGGCGGGGAAGGAACTCATCCGCTGGCGCTCGTGCACCAGCTTTTCCAGGTCGATCTCCGAGACGGTCAGCCCCGTCTCGAACCGGCGCTGGGCCAGGATGGAGCCGTTTTCAGCGATCAGGTCATGTCCGCCGTAGATCAGGTCGGTGGAGGACTCCCCCCGCCCGGCATCGGCGTAGACATAGCCGCAGACCAGCCGCCCGGAGGTGCAGGCCACCAGATTGCGCCGGTAGCTGTCCTTGCAGACGATCTCATCACTGGCGGAGAGGTTCAAAATCAGGGTCGCCCCGCCGGCGGCCAGCCGGGTGGAGGGAGTGTCAGTCACCCACAGGTCCTCGCAGATCTCCACCCCGATGACCAGCTCAGGCAGGTTTTCGCACCGGAACACCAGACCGGTGGAGAACTCCGGCTGCTGGCCGCACAGGGGAACAGAGAAATCCGTACCCCCCAGCTCCCGGCCGGAGGTGAACCATCGGGCCTCGTAAAACTCGGTATAGTTGGGAACGTTGATCTTGGGTACCAGCCCCAGGACACGCCCCTTATGGAGCAGGGCGGCGCAGTTGTACAGCTTGCCCTGGTGACGATAGGGCAGTCCCACGGCGGTCACCAGGTCCAGATCCGCCGTCTCCTCCAAAATGCGGCCCAGAGCGGCCTCCGCTCCCCGGAGGAGGGTCGTCTGCAAAAACAGGTCGCCGCAGGTGTAGCCGGTGACGCACAGCTCCGGCAGACACAGCACCTTGACCCCTCGCCCGGCAGCCTCCCGCATCAGGGCGATGATCTGTCCGGCGTTATAATCACAGTCCGCCACCCGTATCTCTGGTGTACCGGCGGCGACAGCAAGAAATCCGTCCTTCATCTGTACACTTCCTTTATATGAGCTTGAGGCTATTTTAACCCAGAACGGCTGAAGTGGCAAGGAGAAAAGAGCGCCGACGGGAAAAAAGCGGCCGGTGTGCAATTGTTTACAAATGTCCGTTGAATCTCACCCTCAAGAATGATATGATTACCATGATGCAGTAGGTCTGTTTCACTGAGGATACCGGCGGAACCACCCGCCGTACTGAACCCAAGGAGGGACAATATGTCATACATCGAACTAAACCATGTCTCCAAGCGATACCAAATGGGCGAGGTGGAGATCCTGGCGGTAGCGGACATCTCCTTTACCGTGGAAAAGGGAGAGTTTGTGGTCATTGTCGGCCCCTCCGGGGCGGGCAAGACTACGGTACTCAATCTGCTGGGCGGCATGGACAGCTGCTCGGGCGGGGAGATCATCGTGGACGGGCAGACCGTCAGCGGCAGCACGGCAAAGCAGCTCACCGAGTACCGCCGCCACGATATCGGCTTTGTCTTTCAGTTTTACAATCTGGTCCAGAATCTGACCGCTCTGGAGAATGTGGAGCTGGCCGCTCAGATCTGCCGGGACCCTCTCCCGGCGGAGGATGTGCTGCGTCGGGTGGGGCTGGAGGACCGGATGGGAAACTTCCCTGCCCAGCTCTCCGGCGGCGAGCAGCAGCGGGTGGCCATTGCCCGGGCGCTGGCAAAGAATCCCAAGCTGCTCCTCTGTGATGAGCCTACCGGCGCACTGGACTATGTCACCGGCAAGCAGATTTTGCAGCTTCTCCAGGACACCTGCCGACAGCACGGCATGACGGTGGTGGTCATCACCCATAACTCTGCCCTGACCCCCATGGCGGACCGGGTCATCCGCATCCACAGCGGCAAGGTGGCCTCCATCGTCACCAACGACCATCCCACTCCGGTGGAACAGATCGAGTGGTGATCCTATGTCGAAAAAAGCGCTGAACACCGATCTCTTCCGGGAGATCAAAAACACCCGGAGCCGGTTTTTCTCCATCCTGATCCTTGTGACCATTGCAGTCTGTTTTCTGTTCGGTCTGCGGATGGCCGCCCCGGATATGAAGGCCTCCATGGATGCCTATCTGGATGCCCAGGAGCTGATGGATGTTCATATTATGTCAACTCTTGGACTGACCCAGGAGGACGTGGACGCCGTTGCCGAGACGGAGGGGACGCTGCTGGCAGAGGGGACCTATGGGGTGGACGCCCTGGCCACCGGCGGCGTGGAGACCATGACGGTCAAGGCCCTGAGTCTGAGCGAGAGCGGTGTCAACCAGCCCTATGTCACCGAGGGACGTCTCCCCGAGGCGGCGGACGAGTGCCTGGTGGAGGAAAATGTCCTGTCCACCATGGGGCTGGAGATCGGGGACACCATCACTCTGGACACAGGCACGGGGACCTATGAGGACACCCTGGGCGTCACTACCTTCACCATCGTGGGGACGGGGACCAGCCCCCTCTATGTCTCCATGTCCCGGGGCACCTCTACTCTGGGCAACGGCAGCGTCGCCGCCATCATCGTGCTGACGGCGGACGCCTTTGACATGGACTACTTTACCGATATCTATATCCGCACCCAGGGGACGACAGAGCTGAACACCTACGAGGATGAGTATGAGGCTCTGGTGGAGGAGTATACCCAGCGGCTGGAGCTGATCCAGTCCGAGCGGGAGCAGGCCCGGACCGAGGAGGTCAAGGGAGAGGCCCAGGAGGAGATCGACGACGCCTGGGCGGAGTACTATGACGCTGAGGCGGAGGCCCAGCAGGAGCTGGACGACGCCGCCACAGAGCTGGATGACGCCGCTCAGGAGCTGGCCGACGGCTGGCAGGAGTATGAGGACGGTCTGTCCGATTTGGCGGACGCTAGACAGGAGATCGCCGACGGAAAGGACGAGCTGGCGGACGCTTATACCACTCTGAATGAAGGGGAAGCGGATTACGCCGACGGATTAGCCGAGTACCAGGACGGAGAGGCGGCCTATGCCGACGGCCTGGCGGAATATCAGGAGGGTGAGTCCGCCTATGCCGACGGTCTGGAGCAGTATGAGGCCGGCAAGACCACCTATGAGGAAAGCTTTGCGGAGTATCAGGCTGGAGAGACTGCCTATGAGACCGCCCTGGCAGAGTACGAGGCGGGGGAGACGGCCTACGCCGACGGCCTTGCCCAATATGAGGCAGGGGAGACGGCTTACACCGACGGCCTTGCCCAGTACGAGGCGGGGGAGACTGCCTATGCCGAGGGCCTTGCCCAGTATGAGGCAGGGAAGACGGCCTATGCCGACGGCCTTGCCCAATATGAGGCAGGGGAGACGGCTTACGCCGAGGGCCTTGCCCAATATGAGGCGGGCCTGGCGGAGTACGAGGCGGGTCTGGAGCAGTACCAGGCGGGCGTGACGGCGTATGAGGCCGCCGCTGCCGCCCTGGAGCAGCAGCGGCAGAGCCTGATCGACAGCGGGTACTCCGATGAGGAGGCGGACGCCCTGCTGGCGGAGGCTCAGGCAGAGCTGGAGAGTACCTGGGCCGCTCTGGAGAGTACCAGAGAAACGCTGGATGAGAGCAAGGCCACGCTGGATGAGACAGCGGCCACCTTGGAGGCCAGCCGCGCTCAACTGGACGAGACGAAGGCGACCCTGGAGGCCAGCCGCGCCCA
>JAJBUB010000008.1:24461-36269 GCA_020860575.1 Clostridiales bacterium
CCAGCCGCGCTCAACTGGACGAGACGAAGGCGACCCTGGAGGCCAGCCGCGCCCAGCTGGATGAGGGCAAGGCCGCTTTGGAGGCCAGCCGTACCCAGTTGGACGATGCCGCAAGTCGGCTCGCCGACGGCAAGGCGGAGCTGGATGAGAGCGCGGCCGTTCTGGAGAGCAGCCGCGCCCAGCTGGACAGCGCACAGGCTACGCTGTCCGGCAGCCGGTCGGAGCTTGACTCCGCAAAGAGCCAGCTTGCCGACGCCCGGCAGGAGCTGGACGACGGGTGGACGGACTACTATGACGGACTGGACAAGATTGCGGATGCAGAGCAGGAGGTGGCGGACGGCGAGAGCGAGCTGGCCGACGCCTATATTGAGCTGACCGACGGCGAGGCAGAGTATGCCGACGGATTACAGGAATATGAGGACGCCAAAGCGGAGGCGGAGGCGGAGCTGGCCGATGCCCGGCAGGAGATTGAGGACGCCCAGGCCGAGGTGGACGAGATTGATGCAGCGGAATGGTACATCCTGGACCGGACGGACAACACCGGATTTGCCAGCTATGACCAGGACGCCGAGCGGATGGGCAAGCTGGCCACCCTGTTTCCCACCGTCTTTTTCCTGGTGGCGGCGCTGGTGTGCCTGACCACCATGACCCGAATGGTGGAGGAGCAGCGGGTACAGATCGGCGGATTGAAGGCTCTGGGCTACTCCAGTGGAGACATCGCCCGAAAGTATGTGGGCTATGGCCTCATCGCCTCTCTGATAGGAAGCGCCATCGGGCTGATATTGGGCGGAATCGGCATCCCGTGGGTCATTGTCAGCTGCTGGAAGATCATGTACGACTATCCCGGCGTGGTTTTGACCTTCTCCTGGCCCACTGCCCTGGGCTGCGCAGGAGCGGCGGTTGGGTGCTGTACCCTGGCGGTGCTGGCCTCTGCTCTGACCGCCCTGCGGGCGACCCCCGCCTCTCTCATGCGGCCCAAGGCCCCCCAGGCGGGGAAGCGGGTCTGGCTGGAGCATATCCCCTTTATATGGAAACGGCTGAGCTTCAGCTACAAGGTCACGGTACGCAATCTGTTCCGATACAAAAAAAGGCTGTTCATGACGGTCATCGGCATCGCCGGGTGTACCGGGCTGATCATCACCGGCTTCGGCCTGCGGGATTCCATTATGGACATCCTGACGCTCCAGTATGACAACGTCAGCCCTTATTCCGCCATCCTCTATCTGGGGAGCGATCTGACGGAGGACGAGGAGCAGGATTTGGAAAACGCACTGGCGGACGAGGAGGAGCTGGACGGCTATACCTACGTCTATCTGAATACGGTGACGCTGGAGAGCGACACCTACTCCCTCTCCGGCAATATTCTGGCGGTGGAGGACCCGGAGGATCTGGACGGCTTCTGGGACTTCCACGACCGGGTCACCCAGGAGCCGGTGGAGATGCAGTCCGACGGGGCGCTGGTCTCGGAAAAGACTGCCGATTTGCTGGGACTGGAGGTGGGCGATACCATCACCATTGTCAACGGCGACGACCGGGGGTCGGTGACCATTACCGGTATCGTAGAAAATTATGTCCAGCACTATGTCTATCTGACCAAGGACGCCTATGAGGCGGCTTTCGGCGTCCGGCTGGAGGATGCTGAGGTGCTGCTCTCCTACGGTGACGAGGCCGACTGGGAGGGGATGGGCAGCCGTCTGCTGGATCTGGACAGCATCGCCGGCATCTACTACATGACCGACGCCCGGGAGACGGTGGCAAACCAGCTCAACGGCGTCTATCCGGCGGTCATCATCATTATCTGCGGCGCCGCCGTCCTGGCCTTTGTGGTGCTGTACAACCTGTCCAGCATCAACATCACCGAGCGTCAGCGGGAGCTGGCCACCCTCCGTGTGCTGGGTTTCCGGGATAAGGAGATGCGGGACTATGTGTTCCGGGAAAACATCATCCTGACCCTCATCGGTATCGCCGTGGGTCTGGTGCTGGGCAAGGCGTTCCACAGCTATCTCATCACCACCGTGGAGGTGGAGATGGTCATGTTTGGCCGGACGGCCCAGCCCATGAGCTATGTCCTCTCTGTCGCCATGACCCTGCTGTTTGCCCTGCTGGTGAACTGGGTGGCCGGACGGAGACTGACGAAGATCGATATGGTGGAATCCCTCAAGACGGTGGAGTGAGCGCCGTATCCGACGAAAGAGAGAAAGAGAAAAAAGAGAATAGGAGGAGGTCAGGTTGGAAAAAACACTTGACAGGCAGAAGCGGGAGAAGATTGCCCATAGGACCTTATGGGGCATATTGCTCCTTTCGCCCCTGATCGCAGTGCTGATTATGGGGGCGGTCACGGGGACCAGCGTATTCCGGCTGGACGGGTACAACACGATATGGAACGATGAGATCGGCTATCTCCGGGCAGTGAGGACCATGAGGACCCAGGGATTGCCCACCGGTGTGCAGAGCTATAACGAGGTGGCGTCCGATATCCCGGCCTACGGGGCTTATATCGTTTTGACCTATCTGCCCTATGCAGCCGTGTCCTTTCTCACAGGCTTGACCTCCCACAATTTCATGTATTACTGCAACGTGCTCATGGTCGTCCTGGCCAATGCCGCGTTCCTCCGCCTGGTGAAGCCGGACGGGAAAAAGACGATTTGGCTGATTGCACTGTCGACCTTGTCCCTCGTCTATGAGCGATATATCTGGTCGGGGATGAGCGAAGCCTCTTACTGTGCATTCCTGATCGTTGCGTTGGCCTGTTTCCTGTGGCTGCTCGATGGAAGAAAACATGAGCGGTGGAAGGAAAATGTGGTCCTGCTGGGTGTGACTCTGCTGATCCTCTTCTATGGGATGCTCCGGGCGTTCCACTATGCCTGGCTCCTGATTCCTGCCTATTATATCCTCACCAGCGATCGGAAACGGTGGGTCAAGGTCGTCTCGCTCCTGGGCGGGATCGCAGCCATCGGGATTTGCTTTACTGCCGCGGGGTATCTGACCGACCACTGGCGTGCAGAATTTTATTCCAGCGGCATTGAGACGTTGGACAATCTGGCAAAATATCTGGAGATGGTGACGTCCGGCTTCGGCGGGATCAGACAATTTCTCTCTGAGGCCTTCCGGATCAATGTCAGCGCCATAGGCTCTGTAATTGAATACCTGAAGGGCGGCAAAATGAGCGGAGTCGTTCTTGTCGTGTTCTTTGTCCAGGAGCTGATCCTATTGGCGGAGACGGTTCGGGGGATTGTGACCGGAGACAGGCGGACGGCGTGGCTCATGGGCCTGACCCTTGTTATCGGCGGCATGATCTATGAGGCGGATATTATCCTCTATACCATCGACCAGTGCCTGAGAATGCTGCTGTCCTTTGTCATCTTTTCCGGGTACCTGATTTGTATGAAGGCCCATCCCGTCTCCAAGGGCGTTCGGCAGGGTGTGGAGATCGCCCTGGTGGTTACGGCTCTGTGCCTGAATCCGTCCTCCTTTGCCCTTCCGCAGACAGACGACGGGGTGGATGCCGATGAGCTTTCTGCCAGCTTGGCGGCGACATTGGAGTTGGACGAGAATGACCCCTGGGGGAACACCATCGCCAAGCCGGTGGAGTCCAGCCATCTGCAAACGACGATCTGCCTCCCTGTTTATATGAATACAAGCACCTGCACCAAGAGCTATCTGAGCGCGGCAATCGCCAACGATGCGGTCAAGAGCAAATACATCATGCTGCCGGATAGCAATTCCCTTAATGAGACCTGTGCGGAAAAGTATGAGATCGTCTGGCAGGGAGACGGACACACTCTCTATCAGGTTTGGGAGACCGAAGACGGGAACTGACGCAGCGCCCCGGGAGCCGGTGGTGTCAGGGGAATATGAGCCGACTACGCTCAGCGTCGGACTGGAACAGATCCTCTACATTGCCGGGCGCTCCATCGCCGCGTGTCGGCATCAACGAGCGCTCTCATGCTGTGTATCTTCCTGGTAGCGCAGAGCATCGCCATCGCCCGCTCCAAGAGAAAAAAGAAATAATACAAAAGAAAGAGGTCATTATGAACAGATACTTGGGCATCGAATTCGGCTCCACCCGTATCAAGGCGGTAGCCATCGACGAAGCGTTCCAGCCGGTACAGTCCGGCGACTATACCTGGGCCAGCAGCTATGAAAACGGCGTCTGGACCTACTACCTGGACGAGGTCTGGGCGGGACTGAAAACCGCTCTGACCAACCTGGGCGAGGTGGAGGGGCTGTCCGCTATGGGCGTCTCCGCCATGATGCACGGCTATCTGGCCTTTGACAAGGACTGGAATCTGCTGGTACCATTCCGCACCTGGCAGAACACCATCACCGGCCCGGCTGCGGCGGAGCTGACCGCCCTGTTCCGGTTCAACATCCCCCAGCGGTGGAGCATTGCCCATCTGTATCAGGCAATCCTGAACGACGAATCCCATGTGAAGGATATCGCCCACATCACCACCCTGGCGGGATATGTCCACCACGCCCTGACCGGGGTGAATGCCCTGGGCATCGGGGAGGCCTCCGGCATGTTCCCCATCGACAGCGCCGTCCTGGACTATGACCAGGCCATGCTGGACAGCTTCGATGCGCTGATCGCAGATCGGGGCTATCCCTGGCGCATCCGGGACATCCTGCCCCGTGTGCTGCTGGCCGGGGAGGACGCGGGTACGCTGACCGAGGCAGGCTCCGCTCTACTGGACGGCCTGCTGCCTGCGGGTATTCCCGTGGCCCCGCCGGAGGGGGACGCAGGCACCGGTATGGCCGCCACCAACTCGGTGGCCCCCCGCACCGGCAACGTCTCCGCCGGGACCTCCATCTTCTCCATGGTGGTGCTGGAGAAGCCGTTGAGCCGTGTTTACCCGGAGCTGGATCTGGTGACCACCCCCACCGGCAGCCCGGTGGCCATGGTCCACTGCAACAACTGCACCAGCGATATGAACGCCTGGGTGGGCGTGCTTCGGGAGACGGTGGAGCTGTTCGGCGGCAGCGTCTCCACCGGGGAGCTGTATACGAAGCTGTATGAAAAGAGCCTGGAGGGCGACCCGGACTGCGGCGGCGTGCTGGTTTACAACTACCTGGCAGGCGAGGGTGTCACTCACATGGACGAGGGCCGTCCTCTGGTGGTGCGCCGCCCGGACAGCAGCTTTACGCTGGCAAACTTCCTCCGGGCCCAGCTCTACTCCACCATGTCCACCCTGAAGATCGGTATGGACCTGCTGGCACAGGAAAACGTGGCCATCGACAGTCTCACCGGTCACGGTGGCCTGTTTAAGACCCCGGTGGTGGGGCAGAAGTACATGGCGGCGGCCTGCAACGCTCCCGTCACCTGTATGGAGACGGCGGGAGAGGGCGGCCCCTACGGTATGGCCCTGCTGGCCGCCTATATGTCGGACAGGGCAGAAGGGGAGAGCCTGGGGGACTTTCTCGCCAATCGGGTCTTTGCCGGGGTGGCAGGGACTACCCTCCGTCCGGAGGGGTCGGACGTGGCGGGCTTTGACCGGTTCCTGGCCCAATCCAAGGCCGGTCTGACCTTAGAGCGGACAGCGGCAGCGCCGCTGTGATAACGAATAGAAAGGACGGAAAGACGATGAGACAGTACGAATTCTGGTTTGTCGTGGGCAGCCAGTTCCTCTATGGTCCGGAGGTGCTGGAGACGGTAGCCGCCCGCTCCGCCGAGATGGCGGAGACGCTCAGCAAAAAGCTCCCCTATAAGCTGGTCTACAAGGTGACGGCCAAGACCAATCAGGAGATCACCGACGTGGTGAAGGAGGCCAACTACGACGACAACTGCGCCGGTATCATTACCTGGTGTCACACGTTCAGTCCCTCCAAGATGTGGATCAACGGTCTGGCCAATCTGCAAAAGCCCTATTGCCATCTGGCTACCCAGTACAACCGGGAGATCCCCAATGAGGAGATCGACATGGACTTCATGAACCTGAACCAGGCCGCCCACGGCGACCGGGAGCATGGGTTCATCGCCGCCCGCCTGCGGATGCCCCGGAAGGTGATCGCCGGATACTGGCAGGATGAGAAGGTCCAGACCCGACTGGGCGACTGGATGAAGGCCGCCGTGGGCGTGGCGGTGTCCAGAAACATGAAGGTCATGCGCTTCGGGGACAATATGCGTGAGGTGGCCGTCACCGAGGGCGACAAGGTAGAGGTCCAGGCCAAGCTGGGCTGGCAGGTGAACACCTGGGCCGTGGGCGACCTGGTGAAGGAGATGAACGCCGTCACCGAGGCGGAGATCGACGCTCTCATGGAGGTCTACACCGCCAGCTATGACGTGGCTACCGACGATGTCGCCGCCATTCGCTATCAGGCCAAAGAGGAAATTGCCATCCGGAAGATGATGGACGCCGAGGGCTGTAAGGCCTTCTCCAACACCTTCCAGGATCTCTATGGCATGGAGCAGCTCCCCGGCCTTGCCTCTCAGCACCTGATGGCTCAGGGCTACGGCTACGGCGGCGAGGGCGACTGGAAGGTGGCCGCCATGACCGCTATTTTGAAGGCAATGGGCGAGGGTGGCAACGGCGCCTCCGCCTTCATGGAGGACTACACCTATCATCTGGTGGAGGGCCAGGAGTACAGCCTGGGCGCTCATATGCTGGAGGTCTGCCCCAGCGTAGCCGCCGGAAAGCCCCGGATCGAGACCCATCACCTTGGCATCGGCATGAACGAGAAGGACCCCGCCCGGCTGGTGTTCGAGGGCAAGGCGGGCAAGGCCATCGTGGTCAGCCTGATCGATATGGGCGGACGGCTCCGCCTCATCGTCCAGGATATCGAGGCGGTGAAGCCCATTATGCCCATGCCCAATCTGCCTGTTGCCCGGGTCATGTGGAAGGCCATGCCGGACCTGACCACCGGCGTAGAGTGCTGGATCACCGCAGGGGGCGCGCACCATACGGTACTGAGCTACGACGTCTCCGCTGAGCAGATGCGGGATTGGGCCAGAATGATGGACATCGAGTTTGTCCATATCACGAAGGACACCACCCCGGAGAAGCTGGAGGAGGAGCTGTTTGTCAAGGACCTGGCTTGGAAACTGAAATAAGCAAAAACAGGAGCGTTGCAGAGCTTTCGGTTCTGCAACGCTCCTGTTTTGCTTGCGTTATATCTCTCTCCGCCCCTCCAACGCCCGGGCCAGGGTGGCGTCGTCGGCGTACTCCAGGTGGCTCCCCACCGGGACGCCATAGGCCAGTCGAGTGATTTTTACCCCGAAGGGCTTGAGCAGACGGCTGATATACATGGCGGTGGTCTCTCCCTCCGTGTCCGGGTTGGTGGCCATAATGACCTCCTGCACCTCTCCGGAGGCCACCCGCTGTACCAGCTGGCTGATGCGGAGATCATCCGGCCCCACATGGTTCATAGGGGACAGCACCCCGTGGAGAACGTGGTACAGGCCGTTGTACTCCCCGGAGCGCTCCATGGCGATGACGTCTTTGGGGTCTGCCACCACGCAGACAATGCTGTGGTCCCGTTTGAAGCTGGAGCAGAGGGCGCAGGGACCGTCCCCCTCCGTCAGATTCTGGCAAACCGGGCAGCAGGTGATGGAGCGCTTGGCATCCAGAATGGCCTGGGCGAAGGACTCCGCCTCCTGGTCCGGCAGGTCCAGCACATAAAAGGCCAGCCGCTGGGCGGATTTGGCCCCGATGCCGGGCAGGCGGTTGAAATGCTCCACCAGCTGCTCCAGGGCAGGAGGAAGATATTGCATGGTCAGACGCTCCTTTTTCTGTAAGCCGCCCTGCACTTCACAAAAATGTCACAGAGCGTTGGTCATTTTGCCATATTCCGGCCACATTTTCCTGTTATTGTCATAGACAGGAACAGCAAGCGGCCGGACGGCATAGGATGTGATGCGGCCTCCAGCCCCGAAAATGCCAGGCTGTCCCAACGCCGCTTTCGATAGATGCCCCGGCAGCGCTCCTTCTTACCCCCAGAGCGCTGCCGGGGTCACTTTTTATCCGTCGTAGACAGATGAGGTGTTGCACTCCGCCGCATCATAGCCGTCTGCCTGGAGTGCGTCCAGGATGGCCCGCTTGTGGGTGGCTCCGAAGGCCTCCAGGGTCACCTTCAGCTCTACGCCGTGCTGACGGTTGATGTTGACGAACTGGTTGTGCTCCAGCTTGATGATGTTGCCGTTCTGCTGAGCCACCAGCTCCGCCACCCGGAGCAGCTCTCCCGGCCGATCGGGAAGATGCACCGAGAAGGTGAACACACGGCTGCGGTTGATGAGACCGTGCTGGATGATGGAGGCCATGGTAATGACGTCCATGTTGCCTCCCGTGAGAATGGAGACCACATTCTTGCCCTTGCAGTCCAGGTGCTGAAGGGCGGCGGCGGTGAGCAGACCGGCGTTCTCTACAATCATCTTGTGCTTCTCGGTCATGTCCAGGAAGCAGTTTACCAGCTCCTCATCCTTGACGGTGATGATGCCGTCCAGGTACTTCTGGATGTAGGGGAATACCTTGTCTCCCGGGGTCTTGACCGCCACGCCGTCGGCGATGGTCTCCACCGTGGGGAGCGTCACCACATGGCCTGCCTCCAGACTGGCCTTCATAGAGGCGGCCCCCTCCGGCTCCACGCCGATGACCTTCACATGGGGGTTGAGCAGCTTGGAGAGGGTGGCCACGCCCGCCGCCAGTCCGCCGCCGCCGATGGGCACCAGGATCACGTCCACATCCGGCAAATCGGAGAAAATTTCGTAGGCGATAGTGCCCTGACCGGTGGCGATGCGCAGGTCGTTGAAGGGGTGGATGTAGGTCAGACCCTCCCCCTCGGACATCTCGGCAGCCTTGTCGGCAGCGTCGTCAAAGCTGCTCCCGTGGAGCACCACCCGTGCGCCGTAGCTCTTGGTGTTCTCCACCTTGATGAGTGGGGTGGTGGTGGGCATGACCACGGTGGCGGGAACGCCCGCCTTCTGGGCGGCGTAGGCCACCCCCTGGGCGTGGTTTCCGGCGGAGGCGGTGATCAGTCCCCGCTCCCGCTCCTCTTTATCCAGCGTGGAGATGGTATAGTAAGCGCCCCGGATCTTATAGGCGCCAGTAATCTGCATATTCTCCGGCTTGAAATAGACCTGATTGCCGCAGCACCGGGAAAAATAGGCGGAGTGGATCAGGTGTGTGTCTCTCAAAACGCCCTGCAACGCCCTGCGGGCATCTCTAAACTCTTCCAATGTCATCATAGCGGACGGATTCCTTCCTTCTGATATTCGGCACGCACACAAATGTGTGCGAAACGCACTCCTGCTATTGTAGCCGTCTCCCGTCGAATTGTCAACTAAGGGCGTCGGTTTTCTCCCTATGCCAGTGCAGCCACGGCCATAGACAACACCAGCGCCACCGGCTGGTGGAGCATATAGATGATCAGGCTATGCCGCCCCACCCAGCTCAGGCCGGGTATTTTTGCTTTCAGACACTCCGGCGGCCGGTTCAGCAGCAGCCGACCCAGGAACAGACCAGTGAGGTAGAGGAAAAACCAGGGGAGCAGCGGAAAGTAGTCGCTGGAGGTAAAGCCCGGGGCGGGAAAGCCGAACACCGTCAGCCAGCCGGAGGAGTAGAGCTGCTCCGGCAGTTGCAGAAGTATCTGACCTCCCAGAGAGAGATAACCGCTCTGCACCGTCCGGGTGATGAGAAACAGGAAAAAGCTCACCGCCGCCCCTGGGATGGCCGGTATTTTTTTCAGCAGTGGCCCCAGCGCAGTCGCCAGCAGCAGGGCACAGCCCAGCAGCGTCAGCACCCCGTACCAGATTGCCTGCTCAGGCTCGGCAATCAGGGTCACGATCGTCACCACAATGCCGCATCCGTTGAGAAGCAGGCCGTTTCTCAGCCGGTGACCGCCCAGGTTCCAGGACAGCCCAGAGATGAGAATAAATGTCCAGCAGATGCACTGCTGCCAGATGTGGACGGCGGGGATGCTCCGCCAGCCGGGCTGAAAGCCCTGAATGATAAAGACATCGAACAAAAAGTGGTAGGCCACCATATTGACCACCGCCAGTCCCCGGATGCCATCGAGCAGATGATATCTCTCGCCCACTGGCGCTCACTCCTTTCCCGCTTCACAGGATCGCCCTATTATACCATTTTTTTCCTATATGGTCTATCCCTATCTTTTCCATCATAGGCTGTGGGACAAGGGAGGTGCGGTCATGGCCCGAAAACTGATGGCCGGGACAGCCGTCGTGTTTGCCCTGGCACTCTTGCTCTTTCCCCAGGCGGGAGGCGACGCCGCCCGCTCAGGGCTGGCCCTGTGCGGAGAGGTGATCCTTCCCGCGCTGTTTCCCTATTTTGTCCTGTCCAATCTGGCTGTTCGTCTGGGCCTGGGTCAGCGGCTGGCAGAGCTGCTCGACCCGGTGATGGAGCCACTCTTTCATGTGAGCGGTGCGGGGAGCGCCGCTCTGGCCCTGGGCATTTTGGGGGGCTATCCGGTGGGAGCTGGGACTGCCCGGACGCTGCTGGAGGAAGGACTGCTCTCCCGGGAAGAGGCCCAGCGGCTGCTCTGCTTCTGCAACAACTCCGGCCCTGCCTTTATCCTGGCCGTAGCGGGGAACACCGTCTTTGGCAGCGCTGCTGCCGGCATTTTTCTGCTGGCTGTCCACATTGCATCAGCACTGGCTGTGGGGTTGCTCCAGCGGGGAGCGTCGCTGCCCTCCACAGGAAAACGTCGTTGGAGAGATACGCCGTCTATCTCCGCCGCTTCTCTGCTGCCCCAGGCGGTGAAGCAGGCCCTGGACGCCTCACTCCAGGTCTCCGCCTATGTCGTACTGTTCAACATCATTATCGGGCTGCTACAGGCACTTCCATGGCCTTCTGATCTCTCCGATTCTCTCCTATTCCCCCTCTTATCGGGGATGCTGGAGCTGTCCAATGGAGTCTGCTCTCTGGAGCTGTGGACACAGTCGCCCCATGGACTGGCCATTTGCGCCTTTCTGCTGGGCTGGGGCGGGTTATCCGTCCACTGTCAGACCGCCGCCCTTCTGGACGGCTCCGGTCTCCGGCTGGGGCCTTATCTAAGAGCCAAGCTGCTACAGGGAACGATCTCTGCCGGGCTGGCGCTGGCGGGCGCGCAGCTGATGCCGGAGCTGCTCCCCGCCGCCATGACAGGGGAGAGCGTTGATCTGTTCTCCCTTCTCCCCCTGTCTGTGGGGACGGGAGCCGCCCTCTGGTTGGGCGTGATCTTTTTGCTGACAAAAAGGGGTGGAAAAAGCCGATGTGAACGAGTATAATGAAGGAGTCAAAGACGTATCATCACCAGGAAAGAGGAATTTTCCATGCTGTTTCGAGATCACATCGAGCCACGCTGTATCTACTGCCAGCACGGCACCGCCATTGCAGAGAATACGGTAGTCTGCCTGAAAAAAGGGGTCATGTCCGGCGGCGGAAGCTGCCATGGTTTTGCCTATGACCCCTTCAAGCGGGTGCCTGCTGTCCCCGCCGACCCGGATTTTTCCAAGCTGGACGACGCTGATTTTTCCCTGGATGTAGAGGAGGACAGCGGCGTCTGAGCCAGTCCGCGCATATTTCCCCTCCTTCTGAACCATAGTAATCCCGTGGGAGCCGCAGGCTGCTGTCCTGCGGCTCCCGCCGTGATATCGATAAAGGAGGGAATACGGATGTTGGATAAAATCGCTCTGGTCCTGAGCATCATCGGCGGCATCAACTGGGGGTTGATCGGCCTGTTCCAGTTAGCCCTGGTGGCCTTTCTGCTGGGAGGCTCCCGGAGCATTCTCAGCCGGAGCGACTATGGCCTGGTAGCCGTGGGTGCGCTGGGGTGTATCTCGCTGGGGTTTCGGGCCACGGCGCCGGCCCGTAG
>JAJBUB010000008.1:36279-49901 GCA_020860575.1 Clostridiales bacterium
CCCGGACTGAGGCTGCGGGCTGATCTGTTCCGGCTGCTGGCCCCTGCCGCTCGGCTGCAGGGGCTTTTTGTGTGCCGTGGCGTCATGCGTCCTATCGTAACGAAAGGGTAAAGTTCCGTCGTTTTTGATTGCACTTTTCTCTATCTTCTGCTACAATTGAGCCAGAGAAAACGCCACCCCGGAGAGAAAGGAGAGCAGACCCATGATCCGCATCGCAGTAGTGGACAACGCAGAGGCGGCGACCCAGCAGATCGCTGACTACTTAAAACGATATCAGGAGGAGCACGGTCTGCTGTTCCAGGTCAGTCTCTTTCACGATGGGGCGGAGCTGCTGGACGGATTCCAGCCCACCTATGACCTCATTTTTCTGGACGTGGAGATGCCCAACAAGGACGGCATGACCACCGCCCGGGAGATACGCAAGGTGGATACCGACGTGACCCTGGTGTTCGTCACCCGGATGGCCCAATACGCCGTCAGCGGGTATGAAGTGCAGGCTATGGACTTCCTGGTCAAGCCGGTGAGCTACCCCGCCTTTGAATTGCGGATGGACCAGCTGCTCCCCCGGCTCAGGCAGAAGGAGGAACGATATATCCTCATCTCTGCCAGGGACGGGATGCGCAAGCTGCCCGTCTCCCGGCTGGTCTATGTGGAGGTCATCAAGCATCGGCTCCTCTATCACACGGAGGACGGGGTGTATGAGACCAGCGACACCATGAAGCGGGCAGAAGATCTGCTGGCGGGCTGTCCCTTTGTCCGGTGTGACAACTGCTACTTGGTGAATCTGCGTTATGTCACCTGGATAGGGCAAAAGGAGCTACAGGCCGGGCAGGATATGTTGAAAATCAGCCGCCCCCGGCGCAAGGCCTTTCTCCAGGCGATCACCGACTACATCGGCGGCGTGGAGCAGGAAGGGGAGGAGACGTGATGGAGCTGTTCGATCTGCTGTGGAGTAGCCGGTTCGTCACCGAGATGCTGCTGGCCTGTTTTCTGGTGGCCCTACCTCATAAAAAGCGGGAGTGCTTTGGCATCCGGGCTACGCTGTTCTGCCTGGCAGTGGAGGGCATTTCGCTGCTGGTGATGAACAGCGGCGGCGCACAGGCCGTCTGGACGGACCCCGTCTATACCACGGTGAGCTGCCTCATCTATATGGGCGTCTTTTTCGCCCTGGCTCTGGCCTTTTTCCTGCTGCTGTGTCCGGTCGCCTTCCGGGAGGCGCTCTACTGCACTGCCCTGAGCATGACAGTGCAGCATATCTCCTCCGCCCTGGTCCTGCTGTTGACGGCGCTGATTCCCGGCGAGGGGGATTTAATGGATGCGACCCTCTGGCTGGTGACCATCGTGGTGCCCTATGTGGCGGTCTATTTCTGGTGCATCCTGCCCATCTGCGAGAAAGGGGCCTACCAGTTCAACGTGCTCAACCTGACATCCGCCACCCTGTTGATTTTTTTGTGTCAGCGTTTATCAGTTCCTTTGCCAAGGGGCTGGACCTCACCGGGCAGGAGCCGCTGTTCCTCATCTGCCAGGTGTACGAGATCCTCTGCTGCTGCTTTCTCCTGTGGCTCCAGGTCAGCCAGAAGGAGACCATCAGCCTCCAGCACGAGCTGGATATTCAGGACTATCTCCGCCACCTCCGCCATGAGCAGTCCCAGCAGGCCCACAGGGAGATGGAGCTAACCAACCACCTGATGCACGAGCTGAAGCACCAGGTGGCGGATATGCTCAAGGAGCAGAGCGAGGACGACCGGGACAGGCTGCTGGACGAGATCGCTGATAACCTGACCGTCTATGATGAGGAGATCGACACGAGAAACGAGACGCTGAACACCGTCCTCCAGGAGCGGAGCCTGCTCTGCCGGGCAAATCACGTCTCCTGGATGTGTGTGGCGGACGGGGCCAGCCTGGACTTTATCCAGACCGGCGACCTGTACCTGATCTTCCGCAACGCCCTGGACAACGCCATCGACGCCGTGTGCCAGCTCCCGGATGCCCAGCCGCGGGTCATCGACGTGAAGGTCTATACCCGCAACGCCCTGCTGATGATCCAGATCGAAAACCGCTTCCAGGGGCGGCTCCAGTTTGAAAACGGTCTCCCGGTCACCACCAAGGGGGACCGGAGCTACCACGGCTACGGCCTGAAAACCGTCCGCACCATCGCTGAGCGGTACGGTGGCTGCGTCACCGTACGGGTCAAAAACGGGTTGTTCTCCCTCCAGGTGATGATTCCCGAGCCGAAGCCATAAATCCCGCCAAAGACGGGCCTGATGAGGCCCGCCCTTTTGGCGTCAATGACAAAGTGTGCAGGAAAAATGACAGGTTGTGCGGGACCACTTGAAATGTTTTGACAAAGTGCTGTAGAATGTCTCCATCAGGAGCGGCGCCGCTCCCACTCGGTCCTCCCGGTATCTGCGCAGTGCCGGGGCGGCATCACGTAAAATGAGAATGGAGGAATCAGACTGTGAAACATTCCAAGCTATGGACCGGACTTTCGTCTGTAGTCGCCATCCTGCTGGTCGTCTCTATCCTGGCGACCCAGTGCATGCTGGGTTATTCGGCGACTATCAACGATATGCTGGGCATCACGACCAGCGAGATCGTCAGCAACGGCGACTCAGACGAGGACACCACCTATTATGAGAGTGCGTACGGCGAGCTGAACTATGACAATTTGCAGCTGCTGATCGCAGATACCTACAGCCACGCAGTTACCGAAGAAGAGGAGGGCGCAGTCCTACTGAAAAACGAGGACAACGCACTGCCCCTGTCCTCTGACGAGTTGCGGGTGACGTTGTTCGGCCACGCAGTCGTGCAGCCGCTCTATAGGATTGCCGCTGCCGGCTCCAAGGGTTATCAAGGGGAGTACAATATTGACCTGTACACCGCTTTGACCAATGCGGGCTTTGCCATCAACGATACTCTTTGGGATGCATATGAAAACAGCGATGTCAGCCGGAGCACCGGCGGCAGCAGCATTTTTGGCGACGGTACCGACTGGTCTATGGGAGAGGTAGACATCTCCTTCTACACAGATGACCTTCGCAGCTCCTGGGAGGATGATTACAACGATGTGGCCATCGTCATGTTCGCCAGAGAAGGCGCCGAAGGGTCGGACCTTTATGTAGAAGACCCATCTGGAATCAGCCAGCTGGCGCTCCACCAGGAGGAAAAGGACCTGATGGAGATGCTTCAGTCCTATAAGGAGCAGGGCGTGTTTGATAAGATCATCGTCCTTGTCAACAGCGGCTGGGCCATGGAACTGGGCTGGCTGGACGAGTACGACGTGGACGCCTGCCTGTGGATCGGCCTGCCCGGACAGCGGGGCTTTGAGGGCGTGGCGAATCTCCTGATCGGCGAGGCGAACCCCTCCGGCAAGCTTCAGGACACCTATGCGGTGGACTCCACCTCCGCCCCCGCCGTGGTCAATGCAGGCTACAATGATCAGACCTGGACGAACATTGATGAGGTCGATGCGGGAACATCGGATGACTTGGAAGATTTGGCCTACTACACTGTCCAGGCGGAGAGCATCTACATCGGCTACAAGTATTATGAGACCCGGTATGAGGACGCGGTCATGGGCCAGGGCAACGCCGATTCCACGGTGGGCTCCTCCAACGGCGGGGCCTGGAACTACACCGGCGAGGTGACCTTCCCCTACGGCTATGGCCTGTCCTACACCACCTTTGAGCAGACCCTGGACAGCGTGGTCATCGACGGAGAGGACATTACCGTCACTGTGACCGTCACCAACACCGGCACCGTGGCCGGAAAGAGCGTGGTTCAGGTCTATGCCCAGACCCCCTATGGCACCTACGAAAAGACCAACCTTGTGGAGAAGTCCGCCATCCAGCTGCTGGACTTCGGCAAGACCGACATGCTGGAGCCGGGAGAGAGCCAGACCCTGGAGATCGTCTGCGACAAGTATCTCCTAGCCAGCTATGACTACACCAACGTAAAGGGCTATATCATCAGCGAGGGCGATTACTACATCTCCATCGGCGACGACGCCCACGACGCCCTGAACAACGTTTTGGCCGCCAAGGGCTATACCTCCGCCAACGGCATGGTGGCCGTGGACGGCTCTGCCACGGACGGCAACGCTGCCAAGACCTATCGCTGGACAGAGGAGTTCGACGCCACGACCTACAGCACCTCCGAGTACACAGGCGCGGTGGTGACCAACCAGTTCGACGAATGCGACCTCAATTACTGGATCGAGGACGCCGTGGTGTACCTGTCCCGGAACGACTGGGAGGGCACCTATCCCACCGAGGCCACCCAGGTGGCGGCCACGGAGGAGATGATGGAGGTCCTGGACGGCGAATACTACGAAAAGGCTGACGATGCGCTCAGCGTCTCCGATATCACCCAGGGAGACAACCAGGGTATCCCTCTGGCTGCTATGATCGGCCTGGACTATGACGACCCGGAGTGGGAAACCTATCTGAACCAGTTCACCATCGAGGAGCTGGCATCTCTGTTGCAAGATTCATCGGGAACTGCCGAAATTGCATCTGTGGGCGTTCCGGCCATACTCATCGGCGACGGCCCTGACGGAATCGACAAGACCTTCTCCAATTATGGCGATGACCGCTCCGCCTGCTGCTATCCCTGTGAGCTGATCCTCTCCTCCACATTCAACAGAGATCTGATGTATGAGCGGGGCGAGCTGCTGGGCGAGGAATACCTCTACACCGGCGCGACCGAGGCGTGGATGCCGGGCGTCGACCTGCACCGGACGCCCTTCGGCGGCAGAAACGCGGAGTACTACTCCGAGGACGCCAACGTCAGCTATCTGTGCGCCATCCCCGTGGTGGAGGCGTTCCAGACCAAGGGAATCAATGCCGGTCCGAAGCATGTGGCCGGAAACGACCAAGAGACACATCGTACTGGCGTCAGCACGTTCTTCAACGAGCAGGCCTTCCGTGAGGGCAGCCTGAGAGGCGTTGAGGGAGGCGTAGCCGCTGCCGGAGCGACCCTGCTGATGCACGGATACAACCGTTTGGGCATGAAATGGTGCTCTGCCAGCATTGAGCTCTGCACCTATGTCATTGAAGATGAGTGGGGATTCGTCGGAAAGCAGATTTCTGACTGCATCGCACCGGGATACACCTATTTCCTCCATTTCGCCAGCAGCCTGGAGGCTGGCTGCGACTGCTATTGCCTTGATTTTGCCGGACTTTCACCGGCAAGCGTAGTGGCGCAGATCGAGGAGACGGACGACGGAGATTTGCTCAATCTGCTGAGAGACGCTGCCCATGATGACCTCTATATCGCGGCCAACAGCGCCCTGATGAACGGCTACAGCGCAGATTCTACCATTGTCTCCGTTACCCCCTGGTGGCAGCCCACCATGTACGCCATTATCGCCGTGTGCGCCGTTCTGGAGGTCCTGTGCCTGGCGATGATGCTCCGGAAGAACCTGAAAAAGAACCCCGATAAGGAGGCGTGACAAATGTCGATTCTGAAAAAGAAATCCTTTGGCTGGTATGTCCTGCTGGTCTCCGCTATCGTGGCGGTGGTGGGTCTGGTTCAGTTCTCTTCTTGGGCCCCCGATCACAGCGCTACCGACACCGTTATCACCGTAGCCCTGATCCTGGGCATCGCCATCGACCTGGTGACCATCTGGAAGGATCTGGACATTCTGGTGGTGGCCTCTACCGCCTGCTATATGGTGGGCTGCGTCCGCATCGTCACGGATAATGTGGGCTCCTTCGTGGACGCCTATCAGGGTATCGTGATGTTCGGCGACGCCACCCAGGTAGGGACCATCATCTCCATCGCAGTGGTCATGGGCGTGGCGGCGGTCCTGTCCGCCGTGTCCGGCTTCCTTCCCCGTGAGAAAGCGTAATTAACACGACCTTTCGGGTCGCCGCAAGGCGGCCCGAATTGTCCTGCATTGCAGAAAGAGGGTGCATCTATTGAAAATTGCGTTTAACAACAACTGGACCTGTCGCCATCTGGATGGCTCGGACACGGCGAAGCCCGTGACCCTGCCCCATGACGCCATGCTGGCCGAGCCCCGGACACCGGACTCCCCCGGCGGCACGAATATCGGTTGGTTCGAGGGCCACGACTACTGCTACGAAAAGATGTTCCAGGCCCCGGCGGAATGGGCGGAGAAAAACGTCCTGCTGGAGTTCGAGGGGGTATACCACAACGCCGAGGTCCTGCTCAACGGGGAACAGGCCGCTTTCCACCCCTATGGCTACACCGGCTTCCGGGTGAGCCTGGACGGTAAGCTCCGGTACGGGGAGGAGAACCAGGTGCAGGTCATCGCCCGCAACGCCGACCAGCCCAACAGCCGCTGGTATTCCGGCGCGGGCATCTACCGCCCGGTGTGGCTCCACGTCCTGCCCCAGACCCACATCTGCCCCGACGGGGTGCGGGTGTCCACCCGCTCCATTGATCCGCCTCAGATCCAGATTCAGGTGCGCACCGAAGGGGAGGCTCCTCTGTCTGTCCAGCTGCTGGACGGGGAGCGTCTGCTGACCACGGTGGAGCTGCCCGGCGATGTGCGGACGGCGAGCGTCACCCTCCGTGGGGCGCAGCTCTGGTCCCCGGAGCATCCCAAGCTGTACACCTGTCGGGCGACCTTCGGGGAGGACGTGCAGGAGACGGCCTTCGGCATCCGGACGGTGGAGTGCGACAGCAGGCGGGGCTTCTGCATCAACGGGGAGCGGGTCATTCTCCGGGGGGCCTGTATCCACCACGACAACGGCCTGCTGGGGGCGGTGGCCCATCCCCAGGCGGAGGAGCGGAAGATACGGCTGCTGCTGGAAAACGGCTACAACGCCATCCGCTCCGCACACAACCCCTGCTCCAAGGCGATGCTGGACGCCTGCGACCGGCTGGGCATGCTGGTCATGGACGAGTATGTGGATATGTGGTACATCCACAAGACCCAGTACGACTATGCATCCTGTATGGAGCAGCAGTGGAAGCAGGATCTGGCGGACATCGTGGAGAAGGACTTTAACCATCCCTCCGTGGTGATGTACTCCATCGGCAACGAGGTTTCCGAGACCGCCCAGCCCAGGGGCATCGAGCTGACCGGGAATATGCGGGACTGGCTCCACGAGCTGGATAACCGCCCGGTGACCTGTGGCATCAACATCTTCTTCAACTACCTCAGCTCCATGGGCTTTGGCGTCTACAGCGACGACAAGGCGAAAAAAGAGGCAGAAAAGGCGGAGAAGAACCAGGGCAAGCCCGGCAAAAAGAAGGCGGTGGGCAGCGAGTTCTTCAACAACCTGGCGGGACTCATGGGCTCCGGCTTCATGAAGTTCGGGGCGACCCTCCACGGGAGCAACGTCAAGACCCGCGATGCCTTTGCCAAACTGGACGTGGCTGGGTACAACTACGGTATCAACCGCTACGAGGGGGACTTCAAGCGGCACCCTGACCGGGTCATCGTGGGCAGCGAGACCTTCTGCGCCGACGCCGCCCGGTTCTGGGACATCGCCAAGGAGCATCCCGCCCTCATCGGCGACTTCGTCTGGGCCGGGATGGACTACCTGGGCGAGCTGGGCATCGGGGCCTGGGAGTATGCCGACTATGCCCCCGAATTTGACCACGGAGTTGGCTGGCTGACCGCAGGCAGCGGACGGCTGGACATCACCGGAAAACCCTCCGGTGAGGCGGCCTATACCCAGGTGGCCTTCGAGCTGTCTCCCATCCGCATCGGCGTCGTCCCGGCGGACCACGCCTTTGACCGGCACTCTCCCTCCGCATGGCGGATGTCCAACACCTTCGAGAGCTGGAGCTGGAACGGGGCCGAGGGCAAGGAGACTCAGGTAGAGGTCTACAGCCGGGGGGCAGAGGTGGCTCTGCTGCTCAACGGTCAGGAGCTGGGCCGGAAAAAGACGGCGAAGAACTGCCGCACTCCCTTCCGGGTGGCCTATCAGCCGGGAGAGCTGACCGCAGTGGCCTATGACGAGGCCGGGGCGGAGCTGTACCGCACCTCCCTCCACAGCGCCGGAGATGAGACCTTGTTGACCCTGACTCCGGAGGCGGAGACGGTGTCCTCCGACGGCCTGTGTTATGTCCGGCTGAAATACACCGATGAGGAAGGGGAGGTCAAGCCCCTAGCCCGGGGCGACGTCCATGTTACCGTCCAGGGCGGGACTTTGCTCGGCCTGGGCAGCGCCTGCCCCTACAATGAGCGGGGCTACCTGACTGACACCACCGACACCTATTACGGCGAGGCCCTGGCCATCGTAAAGCCGGACGGGGCCGGAACGGTGACGGTTCGGGGAGAAAGCCCCTTCGGCAGCGCCGAGGCTGTGGTGACCAGCCGGGCCTGAAAGGACTCGATCGGTACCTGATCTATTGTAAACGTGCCAGCCCACCGGTTTCCCGGCGGGCTGGCAGTCTGCTCTGCCAACCCGACTCATGCGACGGCGGACGGAGAGATGACAGAAGGGAAAAGACGTGGTAAAATATTTTTGACGAAAGGAGCGTTTTAATTCCCTTTAAGGTATTTGGGCTATACTGAAAAAAACAAAATGGGAGGGGAGCGGTATGCGCCTGCTGCTGGCGGAGGACGAGCGGTCTCTCTCCAGAGCCATTGTCGCCATTCTGGAGAAGAACCACTATTCTGTGGATGCGGTCTATGACGGGGCGGAGGCCCTGGCCTGGCTGGAAAACGGAGACTATGACGGGGTCATCCTGGACTTGATGATGCCGAAGATGGACGGCATTACCGTGCTTCGGCGCGTCCGGGAGGTGGGGAACCAGGTGCCCGTTCTCATCCTCACGGCAAAATCGGAGATCGACGACAAGGTGCTGGGCCTGGACAGCGGGGCCAACGATTATCTGACCAAGCCCTTCAACTCCCGGGAACTGCTGGCACGCATCCGGGCCATGACCCGAGGACAGACTGCTCAGCCGGATTCCCGCCTCCAGGTGGGAAACGTCACCTTGGACCGGGCCACCTTCGAGCTGTCCTCTCCCACAGGCAGCTTTCGGCTGGCCAACCGGGAGTTCCAGATGCTGGAGATGCTCATGTCCAACCCGAAGCGGCTCATCCCCACCGAGCGGTTCCTGGAGAAGATCTGGGGCTATGACAGCGAGACGGAGATCAATGTAGTGTGGGTATACATCTCCTATCTGCGGAAAAAGCTTGCCGCACTTCATGCCAACATCCAAATCAAGGCCACCCGGAACGCCGGATACTCCCTGGAGGAGCTGCCATGATACGCAAGCTCCGGGCAAAATTCATCGCCATGTCCATGCTCTCCCTGCTGGTGGTGCTGCTGGCCATTATGGGCAGTGTGAATCTGGTGAACTATCAGGGGATCGTGGAGGACGCCGATCAGGTGCTGGACATTCTGGTGGACAATAACGGCGCGTTTCCCCGACAGGAGAGCCAGAACCAGAAGCAGGGGGACGGAAGCGCGCCACCGTCGGACGGCGGACTGGGCGGTCTGCGGGAGATGTCTCCGGAGCTGCCCTATGAGTCCCGGTACTTCTCCGTGCTGCTCAACAGCGAGGGCGAGGTGGAGACGGTGGACACAGGGAAAATCGCCGCTGTGGACACCTCTGCTGCCATTGAGTACGCCCAGGAGGCGGTGAGCCGGGACACTGAGCGGGGATTCCTCTCCGACTACCGCTATGCTGTCACCAGCGATGAGAGCGGCACCAGGGTCATTTTTCTGGACTGCGGGAGAAATCTCTCCACCTTTTATGCGTTTCTGAAGGCCAGCTGCGGCATCTCGGCTGTGGGCCTGGCGGCGGTACTGCTGCTCATGATCCTGTTTTCCGGACGGATTATCCGTCCCGTGGCGGAGAGCTACGATAAGCAGCGCCGATTTATCACTGACGCCGGCCACGAGCTGAAGACCCCCCTGACCATCATCGACGCCGACGCCGAGGTGCTGGAGATGGATATCGGCGAAAACGAGTGGCTCCAGGATATCCGACGGCAGACCGGGAGACTGGCGGAGCTGACCAACGCCCTCATCGCCCTGTCCCGAATGGAAGAGGGGGAGACCCAGTTTCAGATGATCGATTTCCCCATCTCCGATGTGGTGGGGGAGACGGCCCAGTCCTTCCAGGCCCTGGCAAAGACCCAGAACAAGCGGTTTGAAAGCCGCATCCAACCCATGCTCACCTTCTGTGGGGACGAGAACGCCGTCCGTCAGCTGACCGTCATCCTGTTGGACAACGCCCTGAAGTACTCCCCGGAGGAGGGCGAGATATCGCTCGCTCTGGAGCAGTCGGGACGGAATCTCCGGCTGCTGGTGCGCAACACGGCGGAGGGGGTGACCCAGAAGAGCCTGGAGCACATCTTTGACCGCTTCTATCGGGGAGATCCTTCCCGCAGCTCTAACCAGGTGGAAGGACACGGCATTGGCCTCTCCATCGCTCAGATGATCGTGAATGCCCATAAGGGGAAGATCGCCGCATCCCTGCAAAACGAAGATACCCTGTTGATGACAGTGACGCTGCCCCTGTGAGACGAACCATAGCGAGAGCGAACCCCCTGCCGGGATTGACCCGGCAGGGGGTTGAATCGTCTGGAGAAAGAATGGGAGAGAGGCTCACAGGAAGGTGTAGCCCATGAGATATTCGTCTACATCTCTGGCACAGCCACGGCCCTCGGCCACGCCCCAGACCACCAGGGACTGGCCCCGGTGCATATCGCCGGCCACGAAGACCTTGTCCACGCTGGTCTTGTATTTCCCGTCCTCCGTCTTGACGTTGGTGCGGGGATTCAGCTCCACGCCGAAGGCGTCGGTGACGTACTTCTGGCTGCCCAGAAAGCCTGCGGCGATGAGCAGCAGCTGGCAGGGGAGGGTCTCCTCACTGCCCTCTACCGGCACCATCGTCCGGCGACCGGTCTTTTCGTCCGTCTTGGACTCCAGATGGACGATGGTGACGGCGCAGAGATCGCCGTTCTCGTCGGCATGGAACTCCTTGACGGTGGTCTGGTAGATGCGGGGATCGCTGCCAAAGACGGCGATGGCCTCCTCATGGCCGTAGTCCGTCTTTTTCACCAGGGGCCACTGGGGCCAGGGGTTGGAGGCCTGCCGGGTCAGGGGCGGCTCCGGCATCATCTCCAAGGCGGTGATGCTCTTGCAGCCGTGGCGCATGCAGGTGCCGATGCAGTCGTTACCCGTGTCGCCGCCGCCCACCACAATCACGTCCTTGTCCTTGGCGGAGATGAACTTTCCGTCGGTGAGGCCGGAGTCCAGCAGGCTCTTGGTGTTGGCCCGGAGAAAGTCCACGGCGAAGTGGATGCCTTTGGCGTCTCGGCCGGGGTTGTTCAGGTCGCGGGGGTTGGAGGCACCGCAGCAGAGCACCACGGCGTCATACTCGTCGATCAGCTCCTGGGCGGGCTTGTCCACCCCGATGTTGCAGTTGGTGACGAACTGAACGCCCTCGTCCGCCATCAGCTTCACCCGGCGCTGAACGATCTGCTTTTCCAGCTTCATGTTGGGGATGCCGTACATGAGCAAGCCGCCGATGCGGTCAAACCGCTCGTAGACAGTGACCCAGTGGCCCCGGTGGTTCAGCTGGTCGGCTACCGCCAGACCGGAGGGGCCGGAGCCGACGACTGCCACCCGGCGGCCGGAGCGCACTTTGGGGATCTGAGGCTGAATGAGCCCGTTGGCGTAGCCGTACTCGATGAGGGCCAGCTCGTTCTCCTTCACCGTCACCGGGGAGTCGTGGAAGCCGCAGGTGCAGCCCGCCTCGCACAGAGCGGGGCAGACCCGGCCGGTGAACTCCGGGAAGTTGGAGGTCTTGCGCAGCCGGGACAGAGCGTGCTCCCAGTTGCCACGGTAGATCATGTCGTTCCACTCCGGGATGAGGTTGTGCAGAGGACAGCCGGTGTACATCCCGCCCAGCTGGACGCCGGACTGGCAGAAGGGCACGCCGCAGTCCATGCACCTGGCCCCCTGCTCCTGCCGCTCCTCACGGGGGAGCATGGGATGAAATTCGTTGAAGTTTTTAATGCGCTCCAGCGACTCCACAGCGGGGTTGCCGGTGCGGGCATATTCCATAAAACCTGTCAATTTACCCATGATAGACGCCTCCTTTACTGGTTGACCGTCGCATAGAATGCGTCGATCTCCGCCTGCTCCCGGGTCATGCCCTTCTCCTCCCGCTGGGCGATGGCCTGGAGCATCCGGTTGTAGTCCTGAGGCATGATCTTCTTGAAGTTGGGCAGATAGGCGTCGAAATTGTAGAGGATGCGCTTGCCCAGCTCAGAGCCGGTCGCCTGGACGTGCTTCTGGATGAGGGATTTCAGCTCCATAATGTCGTGCTTCTCCGTGACCGTCTCCATGGACACCATGGACTTATTGACCCGCATATAGAGATCTCGCTTCATGTCCAGCACATAGGCGATGCCGCCGGACATACCTGCCGCGAAGTTCTTGCCCGTGGGGCCGAGGACCACCGCCCGGCCGCCGGTCATGTACTCGCAGCCGTGGTCGCCTACGCCCTCGACTACCGCCGTAGCGCCGGAGTTGCGGACACAGAACCGCTCCCCGGCTACGCCGGAGATATATGCCTCGCCGCCGGTGGCACCGTAGAGGGCCACGTTGCCGATGATGATGTTCTCCTCCGCCTTGAACTTGCTGCCCTTGGGCGGGTAGACGATGATCTTGCCGCCGGAGAGGCCCTTGCCCAGATAGTCGTTGGAGTCACCCTCCAGTTCCAAGGTCAGGCCCTTGGGGATGAACGCACCGAAGGACTGTCCGCCGCCGCCGTTGCACTTGACCACATAGCTGTCGTCCGGCAGGGTGTTGCGGTACAGACGGGTGATTTCCGAGCCGAAGATGGTGCCCAGGGCCCGGTCGGTGGAGGTCACGTCGATCTCGATACGCTGGGGCTTGCCCTTGGCCAGATTCTTGCCCATCCGCTTGAGCAGCACCGACTCGTCCAGAGTCTTTTCCAGCTGGAAGTCGTACACGTCCTCCGGGACGAAGTGCTGGGGCCGGGGGTCGTCGATCCAGGGGTTGTTCAGGATACGGGAGAGGTCCACCGTGGCGGCCCGGTCGGTGACCATGTGCTCCCGGACCTTGAGCAGGTCGGAACGGCCCACCATCTCCGCCACGGTGCGGATGCCCAGCTTGGCCATGATCTCCCGCAGCTCCTGGGCAATGTAGCGCATATAGTTTTCCACATATTCCGGCTTGCCGATGAAGCGCTTGCGCAGCTCCGGGTTCTGGGTGGCGATGCCCATGGGGCAGGTGTCCAGGTTGCACACCCGCATCATGACGCAGCCCATGGCCACCATGGGGCCGGTGCCGAAGCCGAACTCCTCTGCACCCAGCAGACAGGCGATGGCCACGTCCCGGCCGGTCATCAGCTTGGAGTCCGCCTCAATGACGATGCGGGAGCGGAGGCCGTTCTGAATGAGGGTCTGGTGGGTCTCCGCCACGCCCAGCTCCCAGGGGAGACCGGCGTTGTGGATGGAGCTCTTGGGGGCGGCTCCGGAGCCGCCGTCATAGCCAGAGATGAGCACCACCTGTGCGCCGCCCTTGGCCACGCCTGCGGCAATGGTGCCTACTCCCGCCTCGGAGACCAGCTTCACGTTGATCCGGGCGTTCCGGTTGGCGTTTTTCAGGTCGTAGATCAGCTGGGCCAGATCCTCGATGGAGTAGATGTCG
>JAJBUB010000065.1 GCA_020860575.1 Clostridiales bacterium
GGCAGCGTCGGCCACATCGAACATCATCACCCATGTCGCCGTGGAGTCGTCGTTGAGCTCCAGGGCGGTGGAGTTCGCCTGGGCGTACATGTTCTCATGGGCTGCATTGCGCAGGGCGATCACCGTGTTGGCGTCGTCCGTGTTGCTCAGCAGAGTGGGATCGGCGGAGAAGGACAGACCCTTGGTCAGGCCCACCCGGATGCCCAGGTTCAGATCCATGTAGAAATCTGCCAGGGGATCCATAGCGTCGGTGATGACCGCTCCGTGGAAGCCCCACTCGTTGCGGAGGACTTCGGTCGGCAGAGCCTCGCAGCTGCCGGCCCACTCAGCGCCCACGCTGTTGAAGGAAGTCATGACGGCGGTGCTGTTGCCGTCCTTGAAGGCGGACTCAAAGGCCTTCAGGTAGATCTCACGGAGGGCCTGCTCGGTGGTCCAGGTGCAGATGCCGTTAGTACGGTTGGTCTCCTGGTCGTTCAGGACGAAGTGCTTCAGGTAGACCATCACGCCCTGTTCGGTAGCGCCCTTGACCTCCAAGCCGCCCATAATGCCAGACAGAGTGCCGTCCTCGGAGTAGTACTCGAAGTTACGGCCGGAGAAAGCGCTGCGGTGGATGTCCATGGCCGGGCCGTACCAGCCGGTGATGCCCAGCTTGTTTGCCTCGATGCCCATCTGGGTGCCACGGGCATTGGCCAGATCCTGGTTCCAGGTGGCGGCGATCATGGTGGCGCAGGGGTAGGCGGTGCCGGTGTTGTCATTATAGTTGCTGGTCAGGCTGGCGGGGCCGTCGGAATCCACGGACTGAGGAGCATTGATGGAGGCCATAGCGGTGCTCTTAAAGCCGCCGTCGGTGACCATGTTCACCATCTCGTCCACGGTGAGCCGATCCAGCAGATCGTCCCACTGGGGATCGTCGTAGTCCAGGCCCACCATGTCCGCCAGGGTCAGACCGTTGTCCGCCCCGGTGGTGGGCATCTCGGCGTCGGGATCGTCATACTCGGACATATCGTTGGTGGCCTTGCTGGTGTAGACGGCGATCTGCTCTGCGCTCATCTCATAGTTGGTGGGAGCGGCGGTGGCCTCCTCGTAGTTGGCAAAGCCGTCCGCCCGGCTCAGATAAGTGACGTCGCCCCGGGCCTGGTCAAACTGGTTGACGGCAGCGGTCTCGTCGCTGGAGCGGGCGCCGTCGTTCTCATCGTTGTAGATCACGTCGTCCTCGACGGTGACCGTCTCAGAGTCCAGTACGGTGTGGGAGTCGGAGTTGATGGAGACGGTGTAATCACCAGCCTCCAGGACGTAAGCGCCGCCCTCGGCCTTGATGCCGGTGTCGTCATAGGAGGCCATATCCTCCAGCTCGAAGGTGATAGTCACGGTCTCGGAGGCCCCGGCTGCCAGCTCGCTGGTCTTGGCGAAGGTGAGCAGGTTAGCGCTGGCCTTCTCGATGCCGCCGTTGGTGTAGGGGGGATCGAAGTAGACCTCCACCACGTCCTTGCCCGCCACAGAGCCGGTGTTGGTGACGGTCACCTCCATGGTGACGGTGGTGCCGCTGACGGAGAAGCTGGAGATCTCCTGCTCAAAGGTGGTATAGCTCAGGCCGTAGCCGAAGGGGTACTGAACGGTGGAGTCGTAATCGATCAGCCCCTCCACGGCGGCCGTCTCATAGAACTTGTAGCCCACATAGATGCTTTCCACATAGTTGACGAACTTGACCTCACCGGTGTCGCCGTTGATCTCGTCAGAGTTGGTGTAGGCATATTCTCCGAAGTTATTGGAGGTGGGGGTGTTCTTCAGGTCATAGACCCAGGTGTCCACGGTTTTGCCGGAGGGGTTGACCTCGCCGGAGAGGATCTGGCCCAGGGCTTCAAAGCCGTTGACGCCAGCACCGGCCACCCACAGGACCGCGTCGATGTTGTCATACTCATCCACCCAGCCCATCTCCATAACGTTGGAGGAGTTGATGATGACGATAACGTTGCTGAACTCACTGGTGACCCGCTCCACCAGCTCGATCTCCCGGTTGCTCAGCTCAAGGTAGCTCTTGCTGGAGTCGATGTCGTCCTCCTGGGTGGAGTACACCACGTCGCCGCCCTGCTGGGTGGTGTTGTAGGTGCAGTCGGAGGAATAGGTATCGGGCAGGTCCATGCCCTCGCCGCCGGAGCGGGTCAGGACGATGACTGCCGTGTCGGAGAACTCCACGGCCTGCTCAAAGATGCCGGCCTCGTCGTACTCCTCCATGGTGGGCTGTACGATGGTCCAATCCTCGCTCATCATGCCGACCTCAGGGCGGTCAGAGCGATAGTCCACATAGAACTGGCTCAGGTCGTCGTTCAGGGTGTAGCCTGCGTCCTTCAGGCCCTGGAGTAGAGAGGTGGCGGTGGACTCGTCCACGTCGCCGGAGCCGCTGCCGCCATAGACAGGCTGGGTGCTGCCCCAGCCAAAGACGTTCAGCTTGGTGTCCGTGCTGATGGGCAGGGCGTCGTCGTTTTTCAGCAGGACGATGCCTTCATCGGCGATGGTCTCCGCCAGCTCCAGGGACTCCGCCTGAGTCTCCTCGCTGAGGGCCATCTCATCCGCCAGCACCTGGCTGAGCAGAGAGTACTCCGTGCCCAGGCAGATCCAGTTGACGGCAATGGCGACGACCAGCACCATAGCCAGGAAGGACTCCCAGCGGATGAAGGAACGCTTAGCCTCGTTCTGCTTGCGTACCACGATGCTGATGACGATGACCGCCGCCACCGCCACGCCGATGAGAACAAGCTGCGGCGCGCAAGCGGCGATATTGCTGTACACGTCTTCCATGGAGACGGTGACAGAGCCGCCGAACATCAGGTTATAGATGTTCGCACCGATGATGGCTACGGCCACCACGAAGATCACGGCAAGGACCAACGGGAGCAGCCAACGGTTTTTCTTCTTCTTGTTGTTCATTCTGTACCTCCTTGAATCGCTTCACTGTACTTCCCTGGCAGTCCGTCGGACGGAGAGGCGGGCTCCTCCTCCGGTGCTGCCGCTATGGCCATTCTATCATGGGAGGGTCGAATGAGTGAAAAACGGCACGAACGGTCAAAATATGGCTTGAACGGTAACAAAAGGCCTCCGCAGTCTGCACAACTGCGGAGGCTTTTTGCTGCGGTATTCTGTTTGAAATGCCTGTCATGCGGACTGCCGCGTCCCGACCGGCTCTGTCTCCTCCCGCTCGGGAAGGAGCGCCTGGACCACGAAATCGCCGTCCCGCTCCCGAATGTCTAGGATGCCGTCGCTCCGGTCCACCACCTGACGGATCATCCGCATGCCGATGCCGTGATTCTCCCGGTCCCGCTTGGTGGTGCGGAGGGTGGGGTTCTGGCTGAGTACAGAGCGGTCGATCCGATTGCGCACCTCTACCCGGAGATACCCCTTCTGTTCCCGCATGGAACAGAAGATGTCCGGCGACTCCACCTGGCAGGAGGCCTCGATGGCGTTATCCAGCAGATTGGACAACAGGCTGCACAGCATCTGCTGCTGCACCTTCAGCTCTCTGGGCAGCTGGACGTCCAGCACCACGGGGATGTCATGCCGCCGGGCGTCCGCCACCTTTTGGGAGGGCAGCATATCCACAAGCTGGTTGCCGGTGGCCACCAGCTCCTGACGCTCAAACTGTGGCCAGATGTCCCGCTCCAGCACCTGGCGCATCTCGTCGTATTTCCCCTGCTCCAGCAGAGACTCCAGATAGAAATAGGTGTTTTTCATCTCATGCCGGGCCGTCCGGGTCTGCTCCAGCTGCGCCTGGGCGTCGTCCATCTGCCGAATCTGAAAGGCCAGGCTCTGGTTGGTCAGCTGGAGCTCCATCTGCTTCTCCATCTCCCGTGCCAGGCGAATGAACAGGGCGTAGGCGAAGAAGCTGACCGCCAGCAGCATGGCGTTGACCGCCGCATTCATGGCAAGGTCTCCGTTTGCACCGTTGGGGGTTGCTCCATCTATCTGCTCCCACAAAAGCAGGAGCAGCAGCGGCGTCAGAGCGGAGATGCACCAGTACCCGGCGGAAATAGGGGTGTGGATGGGATGGCTCATGGTCTTGCACAGCAGGGCCGCCAGCAGGATCATGACGATACTGATCACCTTGCCCACCAGCCAGGCGAACGGGCTGTCGCCCAGCAGCTCCGGCCAATAGTCCTCTGTCGTCTTGTACAGGAAGGAGACAAAGAGGACGCAGTCCTTGAAAACAGGATGGTGACCAGGTGCTGCTGCCAGTACCCTTTCAGACAGCGCACGGCGAACAGAAATCCAAAGAAGACAATCAGAACCGCATATAGATTAAATCGAACCGTATCGGACACAAGGTCTAACACCTCGTTGCCCACAATGACCGCCGTGTTGCACAGGAAAAAGGTTACTCCACATCCCACCGCCGTCAGTATGGTCCGTCTCCGGCTATATTTCCACTCGAAGATGTACATGACCGTAACCAGCATGACGACGATCTCCACAAGACCGTCAAAGTCGAAAATCTCACTCCACGCAATATTCATCCTTCACACCTGCTCCACTGAAAATAGGCTTCCTTGATCTGTGCCCGCCGCCTGCGGCTGAGGGGGACTGTCTCCCCGGTGTCCAGCAGGACGGTGTCCGCATCGATGCGATAGATATAGTAGGGATTCACCAGATAGCTTCGGTGCACCTGGATGAAGGCATCCTCCTCCAACTGGCGGCAGAGCGTCTGGAATTGCACCCTGACCTCCTCCGTCATTTCCACGGAGCGAAGACGGCAGGATTTGCCCCTGGCCTCTACATAGACCAGCTTGCGGATGTTGACGGAATAGACGGTGCCGTCCGATTCACTGGAAAAGCGGAGCCACTTGTCTCCCCGCCGCTCCAGCTCCTGGGTGAGAGCACGCACCAGGCCGTCGATCTCCTTCTGAAACCGACGCTTGCGCACGAACCGGAAGGGCTGCACCTCGAAGGTCTGGAACACCATCTCCTCCTTGTTGGACACAAACACCACCAGCACCCCACGGTCGGAGGTGTGGAACCGGCGGCACAGCTCGATACCGTCCATGCCGGGCATATCGATGTCCAGCAGCAGCACATCGTAACAGGTGCCGCTCTCCAGGCGGCTCAGCAGATCCTCCGCACGCCAATAGCCGTCCACGCTGACGGGGACACGCTGCGTCTGAAACCGCTTTTGGACAGTATCTGAGATATATTGGACAGAGGCTGGCTCGTCGTCGCAGACGGCGATGGTATACATGGCGGCAATCTCCCCTCTCACGCAGACTTGTGTTGGCACTATTATAGTATGTGCCTGACGGAATCGCAAGTGGATTGCCATATCGAGGGGGAGGGTTTTGTTTGGAGATCGTGTGGCAGGGTTGACAGAGGCAGGTTGCAGCGGCAAGCAATGCCGGCATTCTGGAATCTGAGGAATTTCCGGCCGGACAATCAGCCCGTTCAGGCACATCTTGGCGGATATCGGCGCTCATGTTGGAGACACCTGCGTCCTCCATCCGCTGTTCGATAAGCTGTCGTTCCTTGTTGGATACCTTGAAGTAAATTCCATCGGTCCTCCCCTTTCTCCGGGTTCTTAGTCCGCTCGTCCTTATAGGATTTGCGCTCCGTCCGTAAGCTGCCCGTATGCCCCTTATACTCCGATTTGGCAATAAGATGGCCAATCGTGGTTCCGTTATTTCTTTGTTTTCCCGTTATACCAACAATCCCGCTATGTATTTCACCGTCACGCAATGCCCCTCCGCAGTCCTGCTCGCCCGCTGAAAGCACATGGTTTTCGTGGGTCGTACGGTCGTCATCTTCTTGACCATCTGACCGCCCACGGAGCCGGCCTGACGGGAGGTCAGGTCGCCGTTATAGCCCTGTTTCAGGTTGACGCCCACCTCGGAGGCGGCCTCCATCTTGAACTTGTTCAGCGCGTCGCGGGCCTCAGGGACCAGGGACTGCTTGCCATTGCTGTTGCTGGACATAAGAACACATCTCCTTCTCTTTCAGTTTTCTGTTCAGACCGCCCGTTTCCGGGCTGTCTGGGTATAGGATGTACCCATTTGAACCGACGATACCCGACAAAATTTCCCCCAGGAGCGCATCCTGACCGGAATTGGAAGAGTGTGGCAAAGCAGCAGCGTCCGGCAGTAATTTGTACTTGGAAATTATTGCCTTGCAGTAAAGCGCATGATATAATGAAACGTACAAAATGGGTTGTCAAATCACAGGAAAAGAAAACATACGAGTATGAAAGGAGGAATCAAACTGGAAGAAGACGGCTGCCCGCCATGTTATCTGCGCGGTCGATCCGTCGGCAAACCACAGACGGCTCTGTGTGGGGGAGCAATCCCCTTCTCTGTGATAGGCACTCGTCTGACCTTGCGTTGGATTTTACGAAGCGTCTGAGAAAGCGCAAAAAGCAAATGTTCTTCAGGGAGGAAAGGGAAAGGAGAGAGATATAACGATGTTCAGCAGTATGTATTTTTATCTGATGGTCGTGGTGATCGTGTTCGCACTGGGCGATCTGGTCGCACATTTTTCCAAGGGTCGGCTGTCCGGCATGATGATCGTCATGCTGATCTTTCTGGTGGGATTTCTGGCAGGAGTATTTCCGGCGGATATCATCGACCAGGCAGGTCTGACGGACCTGGCCAGTCTGGCCATTGCCATGGTACTCTTTAATATGGGGACGACCATCAACGTCCGGCAGCTGATCCGGGAGTGGAAAACGGTCCTGATGGCAACCATTTGCATGGTGACATCCTGTCTCCTGTTGCTGGTCGCAGCGCCGATCATCGGGCTGGACACCGTCCTGGTGGGGATGCCGGTCATCAACGGCGGGGCCATGGCGACCTCGCTGATGACCGCCGCGGCAACGGAAAAGGGGCTGACCACTGCAGCTGCCCTCTGTGCGGTGATCTATTCGGTCCAGAAACTGGTGGGCGCGCCCATCGCCTCCGCCATGGGCCTGAAATATGCCAAAAAGCTGGTATCGGATTTCCGTACCGACCCGGAGGGAAAGCTGGCGGCGCTGAAAGCAACACAGAGCAGCGTCTCCTCCCAAAAAGTTCCTTTTTACGAAAAGCACAAGGCGCTGTACACGGCGAATCTGGACATTGCCATCGTCTGTGTGGGCGGCTGGCTGGCCAGAAGTCTCGGCGGCGTGACCCCAGTCAACTATGCGGTGTGGGCGCTGATCCTGGGCTCTCTGTCCGGAATTGGCGGCTTTGTGCCACCGAAGCCGCTGCAGCGTGGCTCCTCCTACGGGATTTTGATGATCGCGATTTACGGCTCCATCATCCCCTCTCTGGCAACAGTCTCACTGTCCGACCTGGGCTCCCGGGCGTTTCAGACCATCCTGCGCTATGAGCTGGCGATTGCGGGCGTGGTATTGGTCAGCTATGTGCTGCCCATCGGCAAGCTGCTGGTGGGAGACAAAGACCTGGCCATGGGCATCGGCGTGGAGCAGTTCCTGGGTTTCCCCAGCAATGTGGTCATCTGCCGGGAGGTGGCTGAGGCCGTCGGCGAGACGCCGGAGGAAAAAACGTATATCGAGGATACGCTGAACGTGCCCTATGTGGTGGGCGGCATTACGGTAGTGACCATCCTGTCTGTCCTGATGGCGGGATTTGTGATTGGGCTGCTGTGAGTGGAAACGTCGGAAGAGAGGGGGATTTACGATGCAGGAACAGCAATTTGATATCCAGGCAATCTGCGATTATATCGACTCCAGGGAGGCTTCCATGAACCAGCTGTGGGAGCAGATGGTACACATTGAGAGCCCATCTGCCAACCGGGCGGAGGTAAACCGCCTGGCGGCACACCTGGACACCTATCTGGACGCCATGGGCCTGTGGCGGAAAAAAGTCGCCTTCGAGGAGGCAGGCTCCAGCCTGGTGGCTCAGACGGAGGCGGGAGAACTCCCTCCCGTGGCGCTGATGGCGCACATGGACACAGTGCATCCGGTGGGCCGTTTCGGAGACGACGCCTTTCGCCGTGACGGGGACAGGATTTACGGACCCGGCGTGTACGACTGTAAGGGCGGCATCGCAGTGGCGATTCTGGTCATCTCCACATTGCAGCGCTTTGGCTACCGCAAGAGACAGCTTCGCCTGGTTTTGAGCGGCGATGAGGAGGTTGCCCACGCCCTTTCCAAAGGGGGCGGCTGCCAGGTCTACACAGACGCCGTTGCCGGTTGTGCGGCGGCTTTCAACTGCGAGAGCGGCCTGCTGAGCGGGGACGTAATCTACCGCCGCAAGGGCGGCGGCATCGTGACCATCACGGTTCACGGCGTCTCCGCCCACGCGGGCAAGGAACCGGAGAAGGGCGCCAGCGCCATCCGGGAGGCAGCCCGCAAAATTTTAAAAATTGAGGAACTGTCCGACCCAAACAGGGCGCTGTATAACTGCGGCATCGTGAAGGGCGGCACCACCAGCAACGCCATCCCGGACCTGTGCAAGTTCTCCGTGGGGCTTCGTTTCCCCACCAATCAGGACCTGGAGGACGCGCTGAAGGCGTTGCAGGCGATCTGCGACGACAACGCAGACCCCCGCATCCACGCAGAGATGGAGATGCAAACCGTATTCAAGGCCATGGAGCCGGTAGCGGGTACAGAGGCGCTGCTGCATCTGTATCAGGACGCCTGTGCGCAGCTGGGATTTTCCCGGCCTCAGCCGGTATACTCCGGCGGCTGTTCGGACGCCGCCTATGTCACGATGCTGGGCATCCCGGTCCTCTGCGGCGTGGGCGTGCGGGGGGACGCCAGCCACACCGTCAACGAGTATGCCGTGGCGTCGTCCCTGACGGAGCAGGCGAAGAAAATCGTGCTGACCATCCTGAGTATGCCAGACGATTTTTGAGAAATCCCCCGGATCTATAGCGCAGTTGAAAATTGCCTGTATTCAGTCGTCTCAAGATGGCAATCGCCGTCATCCAAAAATGAACCGGAACCGTTTGCCTTTCGCGGGGAAGACAAACGGTTCCGGTTTATCATCGGCTCTATTGGGTCAACAGACCTGCTATCGGAATATGTGCTTGAACGGGTTAACGCTACACCTAGTTTTTTTCAGCTTATTCTCACTCATACGTCAATCAAAACGAAAAGGAGAAAGGTAATAATCTGAGTGGGTTTAAATGGCCCAGAATACAAACGAATATGAGCCAAATCGAAGCAGCACACTCTTTGCAAACACCTGTCGGGGATGCTCCATCAGCAGCCTGAGAATGGCGTACTCTGTCCGGGTCAGCCTGACAGGCATTTTCCGGTAGAAATACAGTGCTGGGGTCTCCTGCTCCTGCCCCTGCCGCCCCGCTCTCCTGCAAATGCGTCATTTCTGGACGACCGACAGGCAGCAGAAGACGGTGCGACCGCTGAGATCACACCGTCTTCTGTCCCATGATCGGGCAAATTCTTTTCTGTCGTCACAAAGTCCCGATGTGCTTTGGCGTTTCGACGGTCAAAGCGGGGAAATCAGTTGACCTTGAGCACAGCGCCCTTGTCCGCCGAGGTGACCATGCTGGCATACCGGGCCAGATAGCCGGTCTTGACCTTCGGCTCCGGGCAGACCCAGGCGGCCTTCCGGGCGGCCAGTACATCCTCCGGCACGTCCAGAGAGATCTTATGACCGGGGATGTCGATGGAGATGATGTCGCCCTCCTCCACCAGACCGATCATGCCGCCGGCAGCGGCCTCCGGGGAGACGTGGCCGATGGACGCGCCCCGGGTTGCGCCGGAGAAACGCCCGTCGGTGATGAGGGCCACCGACTCTCCCAGGCCCATGCCGCAGATGGCGGAGGTGGGATTGAGCATCTCCCGCATGCCGGGGCCGCCCTTGGGGCCTTCGTAGCGAATAACCACCACATCGCCGGGGTGGATGCCACCGGCGTAGATGACGGCAATAGCGTCCTCCTCGCTGTCAAAGACACGGGCGGGGCCGCTGTGCTGCATCATCTCCGGGGCGACGGCCGCCTGCTTGACCACGCAGCCGTCGGGGGCCAGGTTGCCAAAGAGGACGGAGATGCCCCCGGTCTTCATGAAGGGGTTGTCGATGGGCCGGATGATTTCCGGGTCACGGTTGACCGCATTTGCGATGTTCTCTCCCACCGTCTTGCCGGTGCAGGTGATGAGGTCGGTTTTCAACAGCCCTGCGTCCGCCAGCTCCTTCATGACGGCGTACACGCCGCCCGCCTGCTCCAGATCCTCCATATAGGTGAAGCCCGCCGGGGCCAGGTGGCACAGGTTGGGGGTGACGGCGGCGATTTCGTTGGACATATTCAGGTCCAGCTCAATGCCGCACTCGTGGGCGATAGCGGGCAGATGGAGCATGGTGTTGGTGGAGCAGCCCAGGGCCATGTCCACCGTCTCGGCGTTGTGGAAGGCGTCGGCGGTCATGATGTCCCGGGGGCGGATGTTCTGCCGCAGCAGCTCCATCACCTGCATCCCCGCCTGCTTTGCCAGGCGCAGCCGGGCGGAGTAGGGGGCGGGAATGGTGCCGTTGCCCCGGAGGCCCATGCCGATGGCCTCGGTGAGACAGTTCATGGAGTTGGCGGTGTACATCCCGGAGCAGGAGCCGCAGGAGGGGCAGGCGTTTTCGATATACTCCTCCACGCCCTCCTCATCCAGCTTTCCGGCGTGATACTCCCCCACCGCCTCAAACATATGGCTCAGGCAGGTGCGGCGGCCGTCCCGCATCTTCCCCGCCAGCATGGGGCCGCCGGAGACGAAGATAGTGGGGACATTGATCCGGGCGGCGGCCATCAGCAGGCCGGGCACGTTCTTGTCGCAGTTGGGGATCATCACCAGGGCGTCGAACTGGTGGGCGATGGCCATGCACTCGGTGGAGTCGGCGATCAGGTCACGGGTGACCAGGGAATATTTCATCCCGATGTGGCCCATGGCGATTCCGTCGCAGACGGCGATAGCGGGGAACTCGATGGGGGTGCCTCCGGCCATGCGGACACCGGCCTTGACCGCCTCTGCGATCTTGTCCAGGTTCATGTGGCCGGGGACGATCTCATTATAGGAGCAGACGATGCCCACCAGGGGCCGGTCCGTCTCCTCCTTGGTGAAGCCCAGAGCGGCGAACAGGGAGCGGTTGGGCGCCCGGTCCACCCCCTGGGTGACGTTGGCGGATTTCAGTGAACTCACACAGCTCATCCTTTCAGTCATTTTTGTTTCCTGCCGTCCCGCCGAAGCAAGCCCAGCAATTTGCGTTTCAGCCTACGCAGAGCGGACAGAAATGGTTTTTTCTTTTTTGGGGCCTGAGGCGCAACAGCAAACCGGTTGTGGTCGTGGTTTGCGCGGATCGCGTGCAGATATTTCAGGCGTTCTTTCGCACTTTTGCACTTTCGGAGTTTTTTGTCGATGCTGCCAAAGGACAGCGTGTGTTCATCACAGGGATAGATGAACTGGTCGCTCGGGTATTCCCTGTGTCTTTCGATGTCCTCTTTTTCAAACGGATAGGTCAGCGTACGTTCAAAAAAGACGCCGCCCGCAACCTGCTTTGCGGGATTTCCCGCCCAGCTGGTGTTGGAGGGGATCTTTTTCCC
>JAJBUB010000016.1 GCA_020860575.1 Clostridiales bacterium
AGCTGACTGGTACTAATCAGTCGAGGGCTTGACCTACAGAAGGAAGCAGGCTCAAAGGTTGTGAGTGAAGCGATTCGGAAACGAGAAAAGCTCATTGTTCAGTTTTGAGGGTACAGCAAGTAGTTGGTGCTGATTGCGATGAGGGTCCACCCGTTCCCATTCCGAACACGGCAGTTAAGCTCATCCGCGCCTACGATACTTGGCTGGAGACGGCCCGGGAAAATCGGTAGTGCCAACACAAAAGACCGGTCAGTTCAGAAACTGACCGGTCTTTTCTTGCACTTTAGGGGCTTTCCTCGTCGTCCATCCCCTGCACCTCCAGCAATTCCAGAGCGGTTTGCCCCCGAAGGGTCAGAGCCATGCTCCCATGGACGGGGCAGTCTGTATAGGCGTCATAGGGAAAGTTAGTCAGGGGCAGATCGTAGTCCAGACTGATGAGTCGCTTCTGCCACAGGGCGTTGATGATGGCGGCGTATTCTTTCTCGGTGCATGCCTGTTCCTCCCGGTAGACGGGGAGCCTGTCCTCCTGGTGATGACAGACCGGGAGAAAGGAAACCTTCCCCAGCTGAAGGAGCAGGGCTACCTCACCGGGAGTGAGCACCAGCTCCGTCCCTCCGGCGCAGCCGGAGCAGTTCTCACATCCTCCGGCGGGACAGCCGCTTGTCTGTGATTCCATAGAAACCTCCGTTAGAATGTCAAAAGCCGCTCCCTATAAAAACAGGGAGCGGCTTCTGTTATTTGACCAGGGCGAAGGAAAATTCTGCGGTGACGCTGAGCTTGCCGTTCACATAGCCCTTGGCAGCGCACCAGTAGAAGGGACCCTTGCTCTTGGTGATGGTACTCTCGCTCTCCAGAGTGTCCCCGGGCTTCACCGGACTCTTAAAACGCACCTTATCCAGGCTGGTGAACATGGGGGTGCTGCCCTTCAGCTCCGGATTGCTGGCCAGGAGTACCGCCGCACCCTGGGCCATCATCTCACAGAGGATAACGCCAGGTACTACAGGGTTTCCCGGGAAATGCCCCTTGAGGAAGAACTCCTCGCCGGAGACATGATACTTGGCGTGTGCCACGCCGTCGATGACCTCGGCCTCTTGTACCAGGAGCATATTGTCCCGATGGGGGAGGATTTGTTTGATCTCTTCCTGATTCATGCTGTCCTTCCTCCTTTACTCTGCCAGCTTTTTAAAGGCGATGCAGCCGTTGTGGCCGCCGAAGCCCAGAGAGGTGGAGAGAGCGGCGTCCAGCGGAACCTCACGGGCCTGGTTGGGTACCACGTCCAGATCACACTCCGGGTCAGGCACCTGGTAGCCCACCGTGGGGGGAACCACGCCGTTGGCCAAAGCCAGAACGGAGATCACCGCCTCAGTGGCCCCTGCAGCGCCCAGCATATGGCCGGTAGCGCCCTTGGTGGAGGAGACCATGATTTTGTAGGCGTCCTCCTGGCCGAAAGCACGCTTCAGCGCCAGCGTCTCGATCTTGTCGTTCAAGGGGGTGGAGGTGCCGTGGGCGTTGACATAGACCCGGGCGGGGTCGTATTCGCCAACGCCGGCCAGGGCCTGGGCGATGGCGTCGCCGCCACCCTCCCCCTCTGGATCGGGGGCGGTGATGTGGTGCGCGTCGCAGGTGGTGCCATAGCCGCAGAGCTCGCAGTAGATGTGAGCACCCCGGGCCTTGGCGTGCTCATACTCCTCCAGGATGAGGGCGGCGGCGCCCTCGCCCATGACGAAGCCGTCCCGCTCCTTGTCGAAGGGGATAGAGGCCCGGTTCGGGTCGGTGGCGGAGCTTAGGGCCTGGCAGTTGATAAAACCGGCGGTACTCACCGGGGTGATGGCCGCCTCGGCGCCACCGGCTACCATAGCGTCAGCGTATCCGTGAAGAATGTTCCGATAGGCCTCGCCAATGGCGTGGGTGGAGGAGGCGCAGGCGGAGGCCATGCTCAGACAGGAACCCTTGCAGTGGTGCTTGATGGCCACGAACCCGGCTCCGGCGTTGCCCATCATGTTGGTGATGGTGTAGGGGGAGACCCGACGGGGACCCTTGGACATGATCTTCGTCTGCTCCTCTACCATGGTGTTCATGCCGCCAATGCCGGAGGAGAAGTAGCAGCCCATCCGCTTGGGGTCGATGGTGCCCTCGATGCCGGACTCGGCAAAGGCCTGGTCGGCGGCGGCGATGGCGTACTGGATATAGAGGTCGTGGCGGCGGACCTCGCTGCGCTCCATATAGAGCAGCGGGTTGAAATCCTTCACCTCTGCCGCCAGAGTCGCCTTAAAGTCCGTCAGGTCAAATCGGGTGATCCGGGCAATGCCGTGCTTTCCGGCAAGCAGGTTGGCCCACATGGTGGGCACATCGTTGCCGACAGCATTGACCGCACCCAGTCCGGTCACAACAACTCGTCTCATACACATTTCCCTTTCATAATAGACAGCCTGATATAAGAATCAAGGCCAAATGGGGGAAAGCGGCTCACATGCCGATGCCGCCGTCCACCCGGATCACCTCGCCGGTGATATACTTTGCCTTGTCGCTGGCCAGGAACGCCACGCACTCGGCGATGTCCTCCGGCTTGCCCATGTGACCCATGGGGACGGTGGAGAGCAGACCCTTGAGAGCGTCCTGATCCATGGAGGCGGTCATGGGCGTCTCAATGGCGCCGGGGGCGACGGCGTTGCAGGTGATGCCCCGGGTAGCCAGCTCCCGGGCCACCGTTTTGGTCAGGGCGATGACGCCGCCCTTGGCGGCAGTATAGTTGGCCTGGGCCGCATTGCCGATGAGACCGGAGACGGAGGAGATGTTGATGATCCGTCCGGCCTTCTTCTTCATAAAGTTGCGATAGCAGGCCTTGATGGTGTTGAACATGCTCTTGAGGTTGATATTCAGCACCACGTCCCACTCCTGCTCGCTCATGGCCAGCAGCACATGGTCGCGAGTGATACCGGCGTTGTTCACCAGGATGTCCACCCCGCCGAACTCCTTGATGACGGCCTTTACCGTCTCCTGGACGGCATCATAGTTGGACACATCGCAGCGGCGGAAGGCGGCGGTGACGCTGCGGGCCTGGGCAATGTTGTTGGCGGCTTCCACGCCGTTCTCCTCGGGGCACAGATCCAGCAGGACGACGCTGGCCCCCTCCCGGGCCAGGGTGTCTGCGATGGCATAGCCGATGCCACGAGCTGCTCCGGTGACGAGAGCTACCTTTCCCTGTAAATCAGCCATTGGTTACCTCCTCAATGGTGGTGCGGAGAGAGTCCGCACTGTCGACGTTGCAGCATTTAACGGACGGGTCGATTTTGCCAATCAGACCGGTGAGGGTGTTGCCGGGGCCTACCTCGATAAAGGTGTCGAAGCCGTCGGCGATCATGTTTTCTACGATGGTCTGCCAGCGCACCGGGCTGATGACCTGGCGGGCCAGCAGGTCGGCATAGCCCTCCGGCCCCTCATAGGGCTTGCCGGTGACGTTGGAATAGAGGGCATACTTGGGAGTCTGGAAGGTGTAGCCCTTCAGCTCCTCCGCCAACCCCTCACTGGCCGAGGCCATAAAGGGAGAGTGGAAGGCTCCGGCCACCCGCAGGGGGATAGCCCGTCCGCCCGCCGCCTTGACAGCTGCCTTGAAGTCGCCCATAGAGGCGGAGAGACCGGCGCAGACAGTCTGGGCGGGAGAGTTGTAGTTTACCGGGTAGACCTGGTCGAACTGAGCAGCCAGCTCCTCCACCCGCTGGGGAGGCAGCTTGACCACAGCCACCATGCCGGTGTCTGCGACATCAGAGGCCTCCTGCATCAGCTCGCCCCGGCGGCAGACCAGGCGGAAACTGTTCTCCACAGAGAGGGCACCGGAGAAGGCCAGAGCGCCAATTTCACCCACGGAGAAACCGGCCAGAGCGGCGGGCTGGATACCTGCCTCGGTCAGGGCGGCGGCGGCGGCTACCTCCACGGCGAACATATCCGGCTGGGTGTTAGAGGTGACAGTCAGCTCCTCCTTGGTGCCGGAAAAGCACTGGCCGCTGGTACCCGGACGGATGCTGTCACACAGGTCGAACACCGCCTTTGCGGCGGGGCTGGCCTGAGCCAGAGACGCGCCCATACCGGGGTACTGTGCGCCCTGACCGGAAAATACAAATGCAATCTTGCTCATAAAACCTCCAAAATGGACGGAACAACAGGAAAAGACTGCCGCCGTCAGGACGGCGGCAGTCGAAAAGCCCTATGTTCCAGATGCAAACAGTGGAAGCTCAGGCCATCCGGCTCCCGGAGAAGTCGGACAGGGACGACCGAAATTACTCAGCCAGCTTCTTCTCGATGAACGCGACCAGCTCGCCGACGGTGGAGACCTTCTCGTCCAGATCCAGCTCGGAGTCCAGCTCCTCCTCCAGCTCCATGACCATCTCAACGGTCTCCAGGGAGTCGATGCCCAGGCTCTCGAAGGTGGTGTCAGCAGTGATCTCGGAAGCGTCCCGGCCAGTGTGGTCAGCCAGAACATCGGCAACCTTTGCAAAAATGTCCATGATTGAGTCCTCCTAAAAAGAATCGTCTTTAAATATATCTGAAAGCCGCAGCATCGGCTTTTCAGCGGAAGTGAACCCGTCAGTCCTTTTGCTTGCTCCTGTCACTCTCAATGAGGGTCTCCAGAAAGATCTGATTCAGCTTCTCCACCCCTTTGATGAGGGCTGCCTTTTCCTCCTGAGTAAATTCAGTGGTCAGGCGGTTAAAGAGCTGACGGTGATAGTAGCGGTGGTAGGCGTAAGCCAGCCTGCCACGGCGGGTCAGCCGCACCCGGATAGAGCGTCCGTCCCGAACGCTGCGCTCCTTGCTGACAAAGCCCCGGCGGGCCAGCTTGTTCACTGCCACGCTGGCGGTGGGGCGGGCCACATGGATGGCGTCAGCGATCTCGCTGACCGAGATGCCGTCCTCCCCGCCGTTGCCAACCACCTGGATCAGGTGAAATTCGCCGGTGGAGAGCCCCAGATGGGTACAGGAGCGAACGCTCTGCTCCTCCATACTTAGGATGTTCAGATACGCCTCGTCCAGTAGCTCGTTCAGCCGGGCCGCAAAGTCGTCCATAGACCGAACCCCCTTCCGGCGCCGCAAAACAGTTAAACAAACTAACTATCTACCCAATAATACCCAAGGCGTTCCCGATTGTCAAGGGGTTTGGGGGAAAAAGAGACAAAAAATGAGTCAGTCATTTTTCTCACCTCAATCTTATGGGACGCCAGAGCAAATTTGTCCAAATCTGTTACATCCGGAGCCGTTTGTCCGGTTGACAAACAGAGAACGAATTCCTATAATAGCCTTACAATAAAACAGCCTTATCAAGAGTGGCGGAGGGATTGGCCCGATGAAGCCCGGCAACCTGCCCTGTCAGTAGACGTGCTGATGGGTAAGGTGCCAAGTCCAGCGGTTTTTCGTAAAGATGAGGACAGTATGCTCTCTGCTGCGTATCCGCATGGGTGCGCAGTTTTTTTGCAAAAAGTCAAGGGCTGTGTTGTTGAACAAAACACAGAAAGGAAACGCAACACCATGAGCAACCGTATTTTTACCTCTGAATCTGTCACCGAGGGGCATCCGGACAAGGTCTGCGACCAGATCTCGGACGCTATCCTGGACGCTATGCTGGCCCAGGACCCCATGAGCCGGGTGGCCTGCGAAACAGCCACCACCACCGGCATGGTGATGGTCATGGGGGAGATCACCTCCAAGGCACAGGTGGATATTCCCGCCATCGTCCGAAAGACAGTGGCCGACATCGGTTACGACAAACCGGAGTATGGCTTCGACGCCCAGACCTGCGCCGTATTTACCACCTTGGACAAGCAGTCTCCTGACATCGCCATGGGGGTGGACCAGTCCTACGAGGCCCAGGGGGGGCAGGAGGACGAGGCCGACCGCATCGGCGCAGGTGACCAGGGCATGATGTTCGGCTATGCCTGCCGGGAGACCCAGGAACTGATGCCCGCCCCGCTGGCCCTGTCCCACAATCTGACCCGTGCCCTGGCCGCCCAGCGCCGGAGCGGCGCGCTCCCCTGGCTCCGTCCCGACGGCAAGAGCCAGGTCACGGTGGCCTATGACGAACACGGCAATGTGGAGTGGTGTCCGGCCATCGTGGTCTCTACCCAGCACGATCCGGACATCGCTATTCGCGACCTGCGGGAAGCGGTGATCGAGGAGGTCATCCGGCCCAACCTGCCCCGGCGGTACATCCGTCCGGAGACAAAATTTTATGTCAACCCCACCGGCCGCTTCGTGGTGGGCGGTCCCGTGGGCGATTCCGGCCTCACCGGGCGGAAGATCATCGTGGACACCTACGGCGGCGCGGCGGCCCACGGCGGCGGCTGCTTCTCCGGCAAGGACCCCACCAAGGTAGATCGCTCCGCCGCCTACATGGCCCGGTACGCTGCCAAGAACCTGGTGGCCGCCGGTCTGGCGGACCGCTGCCAGATTGAGCTGGCCTATGCCATTGGCGTGGCACGGCCGGTCTCCGTCCTGGTGGACAGTTTCGGCACCGGCAAGGTCAGCGACGAGCGGCTGTCCCAGCTGGTGCAGCGGGTGTTCGACCTGCGGCCCGCCTCCATCATCCGCACCCTGGACCTCCGGCGGCCCATCTACAAGCAGACTGCCGCCTACGGACACTTCGGCCGTCCTGACCTGGACCTCCCCTGGGAGCGCCTGGACAAAGTGGAGGAGCTGAAGGCGGCCCTGTGAGCCTCCTGTTTTACCCGCATCGGCCCGGCAGGATCTCCTGCCGGGCTATTTTTGCCCTTTACCGGAGTGACAAAACGTGGTAGGATTTCCCCGAGTGAAACTGTACCGTTCCATGCAGCAAAAACGCCGGCTGAAACGTATCCATTAACGAGAAGAGAGAAGGAGGGATGCCTCCCGTGTTTGGAAGAAAGAAGCCGCCGGAGCACCAGGACTTTGAGGCCCTGGTCTGTCGGCAGGAAAACCGCATCTATCGCCTGGCCCTGTCCATTTTGGGCAACGTCCAGGACGCCGAGGATCAGACCCAGGAGACCTTTCTTCGGTACCTGGAAAAGTGCCCGGTCTTTGAAAACGAGGCCCATGAGAGCGCCTGGCTGCTCACCGTGACCCGGAACGGCTGTATCTCCCGGCTGCGCTCCAAGTCCCGGCAGAACCTGCCTCTGGAGATGGACATCCCCACTCCGGGGCCGGAGGAACGGGAGGAGATCGAGGAGCTGTTCCGACTTCCGGCGGAGGACAGAGAGGTCATTCACCTGTACTACTATGAGGGCTGGTCTACCGGAGAGATTGCCCGGATGACGGGGGCCAAGGAGGGCACCGTCCGCAGCCGTCTCAGCCGGGCCAGAGGCAAGCTGAGAGCACTATTGGAGGAGGTGGAAGGATGAGCGCATATAAGAGCTATATGGACCGGCAGAGCGTCTCCTCCGACCTCCACCGGCGGCTGTTGGAGCTGGAACATCAGCCCCGGAAGTCGCAAAAGCTCATCCCCTGGGGACGGTATATGGCTCTGGCCGCCTGCCTCTGCGTCGTTGTGGGGCTGGGCTGGTTCGTCTGGGCCATGTCGGACCTCAACGGGATGGATGCCGTCTTCGTCAGTGAGGACAGCTCCACGGCGGTGATGGAGGAGGCGGCAGAGGATACTGCTGTTGAGGAAAATACCGTCGAGGAGTTCTGGGACAGTGATGAGTCGGCCGTGGCAGAGGAAGAGGAGACCGAGACGGACATCACCGCCGACATGGCGGAGGACAGCGCCGAGGAGGAGACGGCCACAGAGGACGCCCCGTGGCTCCTTCCCGGTTGGCTGCCCGACGGCTACAGCCTGACAGAGCGCGCGGAGACGGAGGACGGCTACACCCTGCTCTGGACGGACGGAGCGGGAGGCGAGCTGACCCTGACCTGGCACGGCATAACGGAGAGCTGCCCGGAGACCGCCCTCGCTGCCGAAGTGCTGGCGGAGACGGACTGGACCGAGGCTGTCCGGGAGGACGAGGACGGCGTATCCGTCCTGGAGCTGCTCTGTGAGGGCGGCTGGCTGGAGCTGACCTTCACCGGAGACGGGGAGACCCTGTGGAGCGTGATAAACAGCCTGTGGCCCTGACCTGTCTGAAATCAATCAATCGCACATCAAACAACTGCACCCGGAGACCGCAACAGGTCCCCGGGTGCAGATTTTCATTTATGTCAACCAATTTCTTTCTTGGCCTTGTCCCGATTTTTGCGGCTCCGGCGGCGCTTCCGGGGCATTTGCTTGACCTCGATGAGCTTGCCACCCACCTTGCACTGGTGGAACAGACCGTCGGGGGCGGCCTCCTCCGGGTAGACCTGGAGCAGACCGTTCGTCCCGTCACCCGTCTCCTCCAGGGTGAGACAGCTGAGAAACCGACCGTGTTCTACACAGCGGCTCCGGGACACATAGTAGTCGTTCACCTGGTACCAGTTGCCGCTACACAGCCAGTTGTCGCACTGGGGGCAGTGGAACACCCGGGCGCTCCTGCTTTTCAGACAGTCCCCGGTAGTAGGAAACTGGCTACACTTCCGCCGAAGGGCGGGCTGCTCCTGGCCCAGAAGCTCCTCCAGCGCCTGGGTTGCGGACTGGACGGCCTCCTGGCGCTGTTGACGGCGGAGGGCCTCCTCCATCCGGTCCAGCTCCGCCTCGGAGGGGAGAGGTCCAAATCGGCGCACCAATTCCGCCCCGATGCGGGCGGTGTAAAAGGCGTCATGCCCCGCATCGTGGTAGGTCAGCTCCGCATCCAGGCCCAGGGCGGCCACGGCGGTCTCCAGGGCGGTCTGGTGGTAGGTGTGCAGCACCAGCAGGTCGAAGGCCCGCTGGAGGTCGTAGATCTCCAGATCCAGATACTCCTCCATGCCGTACCAGCACAGATTGGTGTCCAGCACCCGGGCGTCGCAGGTCCCCCAGGTGAAGAACTCCGCCCCCTCGCCGCACCAGCGGAAAAATTGTGCCGCGACCTGACGGAAGCTCCCCGCCCGTTTCAGGCTGTCGGCCTCCAGGGGGACCATCTTTTTGACCTGGTGGTGGAGCTTTTTATGAATCGACGGCCGGACGTAAGCGGAAAAAGAGACGCCGCCGTCCTCCCAGGAGTCCAGACGATGGGCGCCAAACTGGATGATCTCGTCGATTTTTTCTGCCTCAGAGCGAGGATAACCCTGGTTCCATTCCAGGTCAAAAAATACATAGCTCATGGGAATATTCTAACCCACATTGCCGGTTCTGTCAACGAAAGGCGGGAAGATTTTGACGAACAATCAGCGCTGTTTCCGGTACTCCCGGGGAGAGCATCCGTACCGCTCCCGGAATTTCCGGTAGAAATAGCTGCTGTTGTCATAGCCCACCCGCTCCATAATGGCATCGACGGAGAGAGCAGTGTTGTCCAACAGATAGGCGGCCTGCTGGAGCTTTCGGGACTGGAGCAGCTCCCGGAAATTGCTCCCCATGTGCTTTTTCAGCAGACGGCTCACCGCGTAGGTGGGCTGGCCCAGCTCGGCGGAGACCTCCGCCAGAGTGCCGGAGCGGTAGCGGGTGTCGATATAATTCAGAACGGAAAAGACCAGATTTTGCTCCTCCTGGCCCGGGTCGGTGCGGTTGATGGTGTCGGCAAACCGGGACAGATTCATCAGCAGCAGGCCCATGGAGGTCTGGTTGATGCTGTTGGTGCCGGGAAGACGGTGGATCAGCGTCCAGATCATGTTCTCCATCAGATTTTCCACCGGGACGATGCCCTTGGCCTGGATGTGGAGATAGTCGGAGATGGTCCGCTCCCCGGAGATGGCGGAGATGAGGAAATCCCGCAGCACGTTCTCCCGCTCGATCATGGAGACGGGCTGCTTGAAAAAGTCCGGGAGGATGATGAAGTTGACCGCAATGTCCCCCTCGCCGGCGGGGAGGATCTCATGATAGACGTTCTGGTTGAGAAAGAGCAGATCCCCTTCCCGGAGAACGATCTGTTCCTTTTGGTTAATGATATGAGTGGTAGTCCCGGCGCACATATAGACCAGCTCCACATAGTTGTGCCGGTGGACGGGGAAGTGGGCAAAGCGGGTATGGGGCCGTATCTCGATGAGCTTGCCCTTGGACAGCAGCTTGTCACTGTCCACCACAAACTCCCGCCGGGAGGTGTACAGGTCCCGGTGGATGGAGGGGTCTCCCCCTAAAATCTCCTGCTCCTCCGGGGTGATGACCCGGAGAGCGTCCAAAAGCTCCTGACGCATGGAACGCCCCTCCTCTCGCTGACCGCTTGTATTCAGGTTCAGTATACAACACGCCGTCGCAAAATGCAAATCAGGTCCCTAAAAACTTTTTCGCAGGACCTTTCTTTTTAATGCCTCCAGGTGTTATCCTGTTGTTAAAGAAAAAACGAAGTGATTTTACAGGTTATTTTCAGATTTTTTTCAGTGGAAAGGCGTGATGAGCATGGCAGGAAGCTACCTGGCCATCGACATCGGGGCCTCCAGTGGGCGGCACATCCTGGGCAGCGTCCAGGAGGGCAGGATCGTCCTGGAGGAGGTCTACCGATTCGACAACCGGCAGGTACGGAAGGACGGACACGATTGCTGGGACATGGACAACCTCTGGAACGGCATTCTGGGGGGATTGAAGGCGTGCGGCGAGCGGGGGACCGTTCCCGCGGTGATCGGCATTGACACATGGGCGGTGGACTTCGTTCTGCTGGATGAGGACGACCGGATGCTGGGAGATGCCGTGGCCTATCGGGACAACCGGACGGAGGGGATGGACGCCCTGGTGGACGCCAATATTCCCCGGTCGGAGCTGTACGGCAAGACGGGCATCCAGATGCAGATCTTCAACACCATCTATCAGCTCATGGCGTTGAAGAAAGAGCATCCAGAGCAGCTGGAGCAGGCGGAGAGCCTGCTGATGATCCCGGACTACTTCAACTTCCTGCTCACCGGGGTGAAAAAGCAGGAGTACACCAACGCAACCAGCACCAATCTGGTGAACGCCCGGGAAAAGACCTGGGACCTGGAGCTGATCGCCCGGCTGGGCCTGCCCACCCGTCTGTTCGGGGAGCTGTCCGTGCCGGGAACGGTGGTGGGAGAGCTGTTGCCGGAGATCCAGGCACAGGTAGGCTTTAACGCTACGGTGATCCTGCCCGCCACCCACGACACCGGCTCCGCATTCCTGGCGGTCCCTGCGAAAGATGATAACGCCGTTTACCTCTCCAGCGGCACCTGGTCCCTGCTGGGGGTGGAGAACGAGCAGCCCATCACCACCGAGGCCAGCCGGGCCCAGAACTTCACCAACGAGGGCGGGGCGTGGTATCGCTACCGCTATCTGAAAAACATTATGGGACTGTGGATGATTCAGTCCATCCGCCGGGAGCTGAACGGGGTCAATTACGTCTCCGGCAAGACATCCCGCACCGCCAGCGGAAAACAGTGGTCGTTTCCCGACCTGATCGCCGCGGCGGAGGGCGCGCAGGACTTCCCCTCGGTGGTGGACGTGGACGACGCCGGATTTCTGGCCCCGGACAGCAT
>JAJBUB010000037.1 GCA_020860575.1 Clostridiales bacterium
CATATCCCAATGTCGGGTCATCATACACTTTCTTCATATACAGTGCCCAAATAGGCAAAGCCGCAGCTGCTCCCTGTCCATAGGTCATTTTACCGAAGTGGATGTCACGTTCGTCACCTCCTACCCAACAACCGGATACTAGTGAAGGAGTGAATCCCATAAACCAAGCATCAGAATTATCATTGGTCGTACCTGTTTTTCCACCCATATCGGCGGTAATTCCATAACGGCGAACACGTCCTCCCGCCGCACACCGGAGGCATAGCTCCGCAGCGCGCCGTTCAGCGCCTTCTCCTTCACCTCGGAGACGGGCTTCATCTCCCACCCGGCTCTGTTGGCGGCCTTCATCAGCTTCGTTGCCTGTTCTTTGGTCAGCATATGATCTCCTCCTGTGTCCTCCCGTCCGGGGCGGCGATTTCTCTTTCCTTCGCTATTATGACAGATTCCCGCCCGGAAAGCAACGGAATCGGACAGAACATTTTCAAATCCCGAAAAAAATCAGCCCCCATCCGGTATCTCCGGACGGGGGCCTGGTCTGTCAAACGGTCAGATGTGTCAGCGGTTCGTACTGCCTTACGGCTCCACCTGATCCACATCCTTGGGCAGCGCCAGGTTCAGGATGACGGCCACCAGGAAGGCGGGGACGATGCCGCTCTCGCCGAACAGGGTGGAGATGAAGCTGGGCATAAACTGGAGGGCGGTGCTGTGGGAGCCGAGGCCGTAGCCCAGGCCCAGAGCGATGGCCACGATGGTGGTGTTCCGGCCGGTGAGAGGCTCCTTGGTGATCAGGTTGATGCCGGAGATGACGATGGAGGCGAACATCATGACGGCTGCGCCGCCCAGCACGCTCTGGGGCATGATGGAGACGATAGCGCCCACCTTGGGGAACAGGCCGCAGATGACCAGGAAGATGGCGCCGCAGGCCACGGCGAACCGGTTGACCACCTTGGTGATGCCCACCAGGCCCACATTCTGGGAGAAGGAGGTGTTGGGCAGCACACCGAACAGAGAGGCGAAAGCGGAGCCAATGCCGTCGCAGAGGACGGAGCCGGCCAGCTCCTTGTCGGACGGCTCCCGGCCCAGGCCGCCCTCGGTGACGCCGGCGGTGTCGCCCACCGTCTCCACGGCGGTGACGACGAACATGATCAGCATGGGCAGGATGGCGGAGATGTTAAACTGATAGGCCACAGGCATCAGGCTGGGGAGAGAGAACCAGGCCGCGTCCGCCACCTGGCTCCACTGGACCACCCAGGAGTAGGTGTACTCCACGCCGTCCACCGTGTAGGTGGTGGGGAGGATGAAGCCCATGACGGTCGCCACAATGTATCCGGCGATGATGCCGATGAGGATGGCCATCTGGGAGACAAGGCCCTTGCCGAAGTGCTTCACGCAGATGATGACCACCAGGACGAACAGGCCCAGCACCAGGTTGGTGGTGGAGCCAAAGTCGGGATTGGAGTTGCCGCCGCCGAAGAAGTTGATGCCCACGCTCAGCAGGCTCAGGCCGATAGCCATGACCACCGTTCCGGTGACCACCGGGGGCAGGAACTTGCGCAGGGGCTTGATGCACAGGCCCAGAGCGCCCTCCCAGATGCCGCCGATGAGACAGGCGCCCATGATCGCGCCGTAGGCATAGATGCCCGCCTCCACGCTGGTGGAGATGGTCCCGGCGGCCACGCCTGCCATCATGCTGGCGGCGATGCTGTTATTCATACCGATAAAGCCGGAGCTGGTACCCATGACGATGGGGAGCCGGGAGCCGACAGGCCCGATGGGGAAGAGCTGTACCAGGGTGACCAGACCGGCCACCAGCATGGCGTTCTGGAGCAGGGAGATGCGGAGGGCGGCGTAGTCCTGGACAGTGATGCCGCAGATGGCCATGACGGACAGCAGGGGGGTCAGGTTGCCTACGAACATTGCCAGGACGTGCTGCAGGCCCAGGGGGATGGCCTGTCCCAGAGGCAGACGGCCGTCCAGGTCGTAGGGAGTGGAATAGACGGTGGTTTTCTTCTCTTTTGCCATGATCGCTCCTTCTTTCTCAGATGAGTTGCGGGGTACAAAATGGAAGCATTCCGGTAAGGCGTACAGACACGAAAAAAGGGCATGATCGGGAACTGTTTCCTTGTCATGCCTCACTGCATCATCTTTGTACTTTTGCCTACCGCTGTCATTATAACAGTCCCTAAAAGGAATGTCAATCCGAAGGAAAACGAAAAAAATTTGCGGCCAGACAAAACTCTGACCGCAAATTTTCCGGAAAACCGTCAAAAGGACGAAATGGCGTGGTCAAATGCAGACTCGGGTGCCCGTCCGTCCCAGAATGCCCTCCCGGGCGCACTCCAGACTGGTGATCAGGGCGGTACGGCCGGGGGCGCTTTTGGCGAAGGCCACGGCGGCCTGCACCTTGGGGAGCATGGAGCCGGGGGCAAACTGCCCCTGGGCGATATACTCCTCCGCCTGCTCCGGAGTCAGCGTGTCCAGCCATACCTCCTCCGGCGTGCCATAGTGGAGGGCCACCTTCTCCACGGCAGTGAGGATGATGAGCATTTGGGCGTCCAGCTCCTTCGCCAGCAGACAGGAGCAGAAGTCCTTGTCAATGACGGCGGAGGCCCCCTTCAAGTGGCCCAGCTCCTGCCGGGTGACGGGGATGCCCCCGCCGCCGCAGGCGATGACCACCTGTCCGGCGTCTACCAGGGTACGGATGGCGTTGATCTCCACGATTTTCCCAGGCAGGGGGGAGGCCACCACCCTCCGCCAGCCCTTGCCGGGGAACTCCTCCATGAGATAGCCATACTCCCGCTGGGCGAACATGGCCTGCTCCTCCGTCATAAAGTGGCCGATGGGCTTGACCGGATGCTGAAAGGCGGGGTCATTGGGGTCAACTTCAATTTGCGTGACCATGGTGACCACGTCCTCATGGGGCTGTCCCTTGCCACGGCGGCGGCACAGCTCCTCCCGGAGAGCGTTTTGTAGGTCGTAGCCGATATAGGCCTGGCTCATGGCCACGCAGACAGAGAGGGGCGTGTTGGGCTGGCTGGGATTCTCCCGGGAGAGGGCGGCCATGGCGTTGTTGATCATGCCCACCTGGGGGCCGTTCCCGTGGGAGATGACCACCTGATATCCCTCGTCCATCAGGTCCACGATGGCCCGGGAGGTGTGCTTCACGGCGGCCATCTGCTCCGGCAGGGTGTTGCCCAGAGCGTTGCCGCCCAGGGCGATGACGATGCGGGGTTTGCGGTTCATGGGGCGTTCCTCTCTTTTCTCAAAAAATGCAGAGCAGGGAGACGGCAAAGGTCTCCCTGCCCGATGATACAAAAACGAAAACCGATTATTTCAGCTCGAACTGCCGCTGCTGTCCCCGGTCCGCCAGCTGCTGGAGCACAGCGGCAGGGTCCTGGAACTTGGACAGGAAGATCATAGCGGCGATGACATAGGGCTTGTAGCTGGCCTGCTTATACAAGGGGTCACGGTACCGGTCGAACACGGAGGCGTCCACCTCCCCCGCCTCGCAGGAGACGCCGGTGATGTCGGCGGGGAGGCAGTGGAGATAGAGGGCCTTGCCGTCCTTTGTGGTGGACATCAGCTCCTCCGAGCAGGTCCAGTCCTTGTGCTGGGCGTTCTGGGCCAGCAGCTGCTGCTCCAGTGCCTGGATCCCGTCGAAGTCGCCGTTCCCGTACAGCTCCGTCCGCTGCTCCATGGCGGCGTAGGGAGCCCAGCTCTTGGGATAGACGATGTCGGCGTCCCGGAAGGCCTCCGCCATGGAGTGGGTCTTGGTGAAGGAGCCGCCGGAGCGGGCGGCGTTGGCCTTGGCGACCTCTTCCACCTCGCCCATGACCTCGTAGCCCTCGGGATGGGCCAGCACCACGTCCATGCCCAGACGGGTGAACAGGCCGATGACACCCTGAGGGACGGAGAGAGGCTTGCCATAGGAGGGGGAATAGGCCCAGGTCATGGCCACCTTCTTGCCCTTCAGGTTCTCGATGCCGCCGAAGTAGTGGATGATGTGGTCCATATCCGCCATGGTCTGGGTGGGGTGGTCGATGTCGCACTGGAGATTGACCAGAGTGGGCCGCTGCTCCAGCACCCCGGCGTCATGCCCCTCCCGCACGGCGTCGGAGACGGCGTGCATATAGGCGTTGCCCTTGCCGATGTACATATCGTCCCGGATGCCGATGACGTCCGCCATGAAGGAGATCATGTTGGCGGTCTCCCGGACGGTCTCGCCGTGGGCGATCTGGCTCTTTCCCTCGTCCAGATCCTGGACCTCCAGGCCCAGCAGATTGCAGGCGGAGGCAAAGGAGAACCGGGTGCGGGTGGAGTTGTCCCGGAACAGGGAGATGCCCAGCCCGGAGTCGAATACCTTGGTGGAGACGTTGCCCTCCCGGAGCGTGCGGAGGATATCCGCCACCGTCCAGACGGCCTTTAACTCGTCGTCGGTCTTCTCCCAGGTGAGGAAGAAATCGTTGTCATACATATCCTTGCAGTCCAGCCCCTTGAGCTGAGCCAGCAGGGCGTCGAACTTCTGAGTATCCAGTGCCATGGAAGCAGCCTCCTTATTTCTTGTACAGGCCGGGCATTGCGGCGTAGACCGCAGCGCACCGCACCAGGTCGGATTTCCAGGTGATCTCGTTGGGGGCGTGGGCCTGGCTCTCCGCCCCGGGGCCGAAGCCCACACAGGGGATACCGTACCGCCCCTGGATGGAGACGCCGTTGGTGGAGAAGGTCCACTTGTCGATGAGAGGACGGTTCCGCTTCTCCATGGCGTCCGCATCCCCCTGGCGCTGCTCGCCAAAGAGCGCCTTGTGGGCGTCGGCCAGGGCCTGGACGTGGGGAGCGGTCTCCTTATTGATCCAGGTGGGGAAGTAGCACTCGGTGGGATAGACCAGCCCGGTCCACGCCGGGCGGTCGTAGGTGTACATGGACACCTTCACGTCCTCACCGTACTTCTGCACGCTGGGCAGCTGGCGAATTTCCTCCAGACAGCTCTCCCAGGTCTCCCCGGCGGTCATCCGGCGGTCCAGAGAGACGGCGCAGGAGTCCGCCACAGCGCACCGGGAGGGGGAGGTGTAGAAGATCTGGCTGACGGTAATGGTGCCACGACCCAGGAACCGGGCGTCCTCCCAGGCGGGATTGAACTCCGGCTCCAGCATTTTGACCAGGCCCTTCACCTCGTCCTCCGGGCTGCAGCCGTTCTCGTTGAGGGCGCGGACGTCCTGGAGGATATCCGACATCTTGTAGATGGCGTTGTCCCCCCGCTCCGGGGCGGAGCCGTGGCAGGAGACGCCGTGGACGTCCACCCGAATTTCCATCCGGCCCCGGTGGCCCCGGTAGATGCCGCCGTCGGTGGGCTCGGTGGAGACCACAAACTCCGGAGTGATGCCCAGCTCGTTGTGGATGTACTGCCAGCAAAGGCCGTCGCAGTCCTCCTCCTGGACGGTGGCGGTGACTAAAATAGAGGTATCCTGGGGGATAAGTCCCAGATCCTTCATGATCTTCGCCCCGTACACGGCGGCCACCACGCCGCCCTCCTGGTCGGAGCCGCCCCGGCCGTAGATGATGCGGTCCGTCTCATAGCCCTGATAGGGGTCGTCCGTCCAGTTGACGATGTTGCCGATGCCCACCGTGTCGATGTGGCCGTCAAAGGCCATAATGCGGCTGCCTGTACCCATCCAGCCCAGGCAGTTGCCCATGGGGTCGATCTCCACCTTGTCAAAGCCCAGGGCCTCCATCTCCTGCGCGCAGCGGCGGATGACTCCTTCCTCCTCGCAGCTCTCGCTGGGAATGGCAATCAGGTCCCGGAGAAACCGGTTCATGGCCGGACCGTAGTTCTGGGCGGCCTGTTTGATCTGTTCAAAATCCATTGCTGAACGACCTCCTACACAATCATATCTCTTCCTGTCTCTGCGTCCCGCAGGACGGACGTCGCAGCCGGAGCGCGCCGGGAGGCTCCTTCGGGCTGCGTAGCTTTTCCCTGCACCCATCATAGCAGATATGCAAAAAAATGCAAGGGCAAACAAAAAAAGTTTTGGCCGGACGGGGGACGTTTACAACACGGGGGAACGTTATGTAAATTAAAATAGGCAAGAAAAAGTTTTGCATTCTGTAAAATAAAGGCAGAACAGGGAAGATAATAAAAAAGATGTTGGAATCTAACAAAAAATTAGACGGTCTGATAAAAATTTAGACCATGAGTTGAAATTCAGAAAGACCGGTGGTATAGTAAGCATGACAGAAACGGCAGACCGGACGAGATACGTCCGGTCATCGGGCAGTAAAGAGAGGTTGTATCGCCATGATCGACTTGACCAAAAATGAGACCGGATTGCAGCACAATGTAGAGACCGCCCGGGAGAACGGCATCATCATCCCCACCATCGCCCAGATGCAGCACCCGGAGACGATCCCCGCCCCCATCCAGGAGAAGCTGAAAGACGTAGGCCTGTGGGACATCAATCCCCTGAACCTGTTCCGCATCACCTGGAAGAATGAGCCGAAGGAGTCCGGCGGCCTGTTCCGGCAGGTACCCAACTACATCGAGTTTCCCTCCGCCCTCACCGGCGTTCCCTGCCGGATCGTGGCCATGGTGGGCAAGTGGTTCCCCACAGGCTGTCATAAGGTGGGGGCCTCCTTCGGCTGCCTGGCTCCCCGGCTGGTCACGGGACAGTTTGACGTGGAAAAGCACAAGGCGGTCTGGCCCTCCACCGGAAACTATTGCCGGGGCGGAGCCTTTAACTCCCGGCTGCTGGGGGCCCAGGGGGTGGCCATCCTGCCCGCCGAGATGAGCCAGGAGCGGTTCGACTGGCTCCACTCCATCGGGGCGGAGGTCATCGCCACGCCGGGCTGCGAGAGCAACGTGAAGGAGATCTTCGACAAGACCAACGAGCTCAAGCAGGACCCCCAGTATATGATCTTCAACCAGTTTGAGCAGATGGGCAATGTTCTCTGGCATTACAACGTCACCGGCAACGCCCTGGCAGACGTGTACGAGGAAATCAAGCATCCGGGGGACCGGTTCGCCGGGGCCTGCTTCACCTCCGGCTCCGCCGGGACCATGTCCACCGGCGACCGGCTCAAGGAGCTGTATCCCAACCTGAAGCTGGGTGTAGGCGAGGCCCTCCAGTGTCCCACCATCCTCAGCAATGGCTTCGGCGGACACCGGATCGAGGGCATCGGTGACAAGCACATCCCCTGGATCCACAACGTCAAAAACACCGACATGGCCATCGCCATCGACGACGAGGACTCCCAGCGGCTGCTGCGGCTGTTCAACACCCCCGAGGGACAGACCTATCTGAAAGAGGAGCTGGGCCTGGAGGACGAGCTGGTGGAGCAGCTCACCTGGCTGGGTATTTCGGGCATCGCCAACCTCCTCTGCTGCATCAAGATGGCCAAGTACTACGAGTTCACCGAGCACGACGTGGTGGGTACCGTCCTCACCGATTCCGCCGTCATGTACGGCAGCCGTATTGAGGAGCTGAACCAGCTCCACGGACCCTACAGCGCCACCCAGGCTCTGCTGGACCACAACCTCCACATCCTGAATCTGAAAACCGACAACCTGATGGAGCTGACCTACGCCGACCGGAAGCGCATCCACAACCTGAAATACTACACCTGGGTGGAACAGCAGGGCAAGACGGTGGAGGAGCTCAATGCCCTCTGGTACGACACCGAGGGCACCTGGGACGCCGTCCACGCCCAGGCGAAGGACCTGGACGAGCTCATCGACGAGTTCAACGACCGCACCGGGCTGCTGAAGCAGCTGTAAGAGGATACCGCCATGATGAAGCACGTTCTGGGGGCGAAATGCGTCCGCTGTGGCAGGGAGTGGCCGGCGGAGCCGAACACCACCACCTGCCCCGCCTGCGGGGGGATGCTGGACATCCAATATGACTACGCTGCCATCGCCAGAGAGGTGAGCCGTGAGACCATGGCAAGCCGCGCCGAGCAGTCCATGTGGCGCTATCTGGAGTATCTTCCCGTCCAGGGCCTGGGGAACCGTCCCCGCCTCCGGGTGGGCTGGTCGCCCCTCTACCGGGCGGACCGGCTGGCGAAAGTGCTGGGCCTGAAAACCCTGTACGTCAAGGACGATGGGGTGAACCCCACCGCCAGCCTGAAGGACCGGGCCTCCGCCATGGCGGTGGTCAAGGCGGAGGAGGCCGGGGCGGAGATCATTGCCTGCTCCTCCACCGGCAACGCCGCCTCCTCTCTGGCGGGCAACGCCGCCGCCGCCGGGTTCCCCACCTATATCTTCGTCCCCTCCCGTGCTCCCAAGGGGAAGGTTTCTCAGCTGATGATCTTCGGCGCCCACGTCATCAGTGTCCGGGGCAGTTATGAGGACACCTTCCGCCTCTCCCAGCAGGCCATCGAGCGCTACGGCTGGTACAACAGGAACGCCGCTATCAATCCCTATCTGATGGAGGGGAAAAAGACGGTGGCCCTGGAGATCGCCGAGCAGCTCAACTGGCAGATGACCGATTACGTCGCCCTCTCCGTGGGGGACGGCTGTACCATCGCCGGGGTGTGGAAGGGCTTCAAGGACCTGTACGCCACCGGCATGATCGACCGCCTGCCCCGGCTCATCAGCGTCCAGGCGGAGGGCTGCTGTCCCCTGAACCGGGCGATTGCGGAGAACAAACCTTGGGAGCCCATGGAGGAGAACACCCTGGCGGACTCCATCGCTGTGGGGGTTCCCCGGAATGCAGACAAGGCCCTGGCCGCCATCCGGGAGTCGGACGGCGTAGCAGTCAACGTCTCAGACGAGGAGATTCTGGCCGCCGCCCGGCTGCTGGGCCGCACCTGCGGCGTGTTCGGAGAGCCTGCTGGCGTGACAGGCACCGCCGGAGTGAAAAAGGCGCTGGAGCTGGGACTGATCTCCCCGGATGCCTCGGTGGTGAGCATCGTCACCGGGAACGGATTGAAGGATACGCCGAACGCCATCAAGGCGGCGGGGGAGCCGGTCTCCATCGACCCGGACATGGGACAGCTACTGGACGTGATGGAGCGGCTGTGAGGCCCAAAACAGAATAAAAGGTACAACAGCGTGCCGCCCCTGTGTCGGCACAAAAAACGCTCCCGGCGCACGAGATGCCGGGAGCGTTTTGACTGTCACTTTATGCTCAGTCGCTGCCCTCTTCGATGTAGCTGTACAGCGTATATTTGGAGATGCCGAAGAACTGGCTGATCTTCGCGCCGGACTTGGTGATGAGCAGGGCGCCGGAGTCGTTGAGAAAACGGATGGCCTTCACCTTGTCCTCCTTAGTCATCAGGGGGACCGGCTTGCCCACCAGGGCCACCGACTGCTGGATGAGGCTGTCAAGCAGCTCATTGACATTGGTGGCGGGCTTGTCCGCCACCGGCTGCTGCTCCGCGTCCGGGGAGATGAGGGTATGGATGGCGTTCTCCGCCGCCATGAGGACGGTGACGTCGGTGTTCAGGGAGAGAATGTAGTCCAGCTGATCGTCCTCGCCCCAGATGTACAGGGTGCTGGATTTCAGCACCTTGCCGTCCGCCGTCCGGGTGGTGAAGCCCAGCTTGTCCGGGAGCTGGGAACGGGTCTTTTTCCGGGCGGCGATGCCCACAGGGGAGGGGCCGTCTCCGGCGGAGCGATGGGTAATGTGTCCGTTTTCAATATAGGCCACCACCGGGTCGCTCTCCCGGTCGGTGAGGTCGTGAATGACCACCTCGGTGTTGGGACCGCACTGGGCGGCCAGGCCGTGGGCGATCTGCTTGAGCAGCTCCAGCTGAGCGGGCATATGGGTCAACTTCCTTCCGCAGACTGATTTTCTGTCATTTATTCTAACAGATTTTTGGAAAATTGCAATGTGAAATGGGAACAGGTTCAAAGGGCTGCGGTCATCTCGCTACAATCTCACCGACCTGCTTTGTCTCAATTGGCTCTATCACAAATCTGCAATGTCTGCCGTTTGCTTCCCTTGCCGCCGCTTCCCAGAAGATGCCATAGACGGGGACCGGTATCCCGTCGTGGGTAATATGCTCCTTTTCCTCGACCGCGATCGGACTATCCAGGCCCTCCACCGTAATTTGGCAGCAGCGACGCTTTCCACAGACCAGAATCCGGTTTCCTTCCACCAGGGGCGGAAACTCCGTGACCAGATTCTCACGCATACTCAGCGCACGCCCGTCCTTCGCTTTGTCTGGTCGCTGCATTTCGAGAACGTCCTCCACAGTCAGGCGCTCCGTGTCTGCGTCATAATCCAGGGTACGGGTCAAATCGTGGACTGCTTTGTTCCCATATGCGGAGGCGAAGCGAATGACCGTTTTCCCGTTTCCGTCTGACCGGAAGGAATCGCAGCGATATTGCGCCCCTGCCCTCTGCTCCTCTCCGCCAATGAGCGGGACGTTGTGGCCAAGGGAGCGATTGGACAAAATCAGATTCCGTTCGTCCTCAGAAAAATACTGCCTCGTATACTCTACGGCCCCCAGGTCAGCCAGGAGCATCTCATCCCCCAGCAGATAGAGAAAGCTCCCAACGTCGTTGTGATTGTGCGGCTCGCCGTTCGTGCCGCCCCGGCAGGCCATCCCGCCGCCGGAAGCGCCTCTCGCGATGCTCCACTGGGCGTCCGGCAGTACGATGTAGGGAGAAATACCGGCAGACGATCCTTTATCTGTATCACCGGCGGCCAAATCCCCGTCAAACTCCTCCAGATACCGCCTTGTCCAGACGACATCCTGCCAGACGGCCAGAAAACGGTAACAGTGGTCGGTCTCGAAGCCTCCGGCACAGGAGACGGGCGGGATTTCCACCTCCGGGTAGCGCATTGCCAGCGCACAGGTCAGCCCCATCCGATAGCGATCGGTGCAGCTCCCGTCCGAAAAGCTCAGCGTACAGCCAGATGGGAAATAGCATTTCTGCTGAAACAGAGCGATCCGACGCACCTTGTCCTGGCGGAGCAGGTCGATTTTTCCCTTCGTATGGCGATACAGCAGCTCCGCAAACCCGACATAATAGCAGAAGCCATAGCTGAAATAGGCGAGTCCCTCCATGCAGACGCCGTCATCCCCGAATCCGTCGATGTAATGCTCCAGAGAGCGCAGGACCCGCTCGATCAGCTTTTCAAGGACCGGAGCAGTTGTGGGCTGCCCGGAGAGCAGACAGATGCCGATGCAGCCGAGGCACCCTGCACAGACGGCGTTCCAGTTGTTATCCCCGCCCTCCCAGGGCAGATAGGGAGGCTCCGATTCCAAATAGGGGATAAGCACCCGCTCCATGACCTGATTTCTGGCCATCTCCCGCACGTCCGGGCGCAGTCTGTCCCCGGTCAGCACCAAAATCTGCGCCAGTGCCTGCCCGGTCTCGGCTGCAAAAAGGTCCACCGTTCTGCGCCAGTCCGGGTTCCCGGCGCGATCCACATG
>JAJBUB010000042.1 GCA_020860575.1 Clostridiales bacterium
CTTCGAAAATCTCTGCCGAGATTCCTGACCCTGGAGGAAGCCGTCCGGCTGCGCACCTCGGTCCAGGGCAAGTATCAGGAGCGGGACTACTGCATTCTGGTGGTCTTCCTGATCTGTGGTCTGCGTATCTCCGAGCTGGTGAACCTGAACCTGTCCAGCATCCAGGGCAACACCGTCCGTGTGCTGGGAAAAGGCAATAAAGAGCGGATTTTGTACTTAAATGACAGTTGTGTGGACGCTTTGGAGAACTATTTAGTGGTCAGAAACGGCATGACCCTGATCGACCCGGACGCTTTATTTGTCAGCAATCAGAGAAAGCGCATTTCTAAAAGTGCTGTTCATTTAATGATTAAAAACGCTCTGGCCGCCGCCGGACTGGACCCCAGCCTGTATTCCGCCCACAAGCTCCGCCACACCGCCGCGACGTTGATGCTCCAGAACGGCGTGGATGTCCGCACCTTGCAGGAGGTTTTGGGCCACGACCACCTGAACACCACCCAAATTTACACCCACGTCAGCAACGAAAACCTGGCGGACGCCGCGGAGATGAATCCCCTGGGCCATCTCAAGGGGAAAAAATAAGACGCCCGGAAATCCGCCCGTTGCGAAAACGCGCAGAGCAGACCCTTGATTCGTCTGCTCTGCGCTGTTTTTTGTTCCTTTATCAGATATCAGAGGATGATGCAGATCAGCCCTCCGGTCCCCTCGTTGATGATGCGCTCCAGAGTCTCCCGGAGCTTGACCCGGGCGTCCTCCGGCATCCGGTTCAGCTTTCCCTGGAGGTCCTCGTTGACCAGCTCATGGAAGGACTTGCCGAAGATGTTGGACTCCCAGATCTTTTGGGTGTCCCCCTCAAACTCCTGGAGCAGATAGTGGATCATCTCCTCGCTCTGCTTCTCGCTGCCCACGATGGGCGAGAGGACCGTCTCGATGTCCGCCCTCAGCATATGGATGGAGGGGGCGCTGGCCTTGAGACGGACGCCGTAGCGTCCCCCCTGCCGCATGATCTCCGGCTCCTCCAGGGTCAGCTCATCCATAGACGGGACAACGATGCCGTAGCCGTTTTCCCGGACCTCCCGTAGCGCGTCGCTCACCTTGTCATACTCCCGTTTGACCGTGGCAAGCCGGGTCAGAAGCTGGATCAGATCGCCGTCATCGCCCACGGCAAAGCCGGACTGCTGGCTCAGCGTCTCGTAAAACAGCCCTCTCGGGACCTCTACGGCAGCCTGGACCACTCCCCTGCCCAGGTCTACCCCGGTCATCTCGCACCGGCTGACGCCCTCACAGGCCCCCAGCCGGGCCAGGCTGTCCCGCACCTGCCGGATACGGCTGATCTGCCCGCCCACGGTTTGAATGGACTGGTAAAGCCCGGACTTGATGGGGTGGTCATAGGGCAGGGCGTCCACCCAGGAGGGCAGAAACAGCTCCAGCTCCTGCAACGGGAACTCATAGAGGACGGACTGAATGATCTGGGTCACATCCTGTTCCCGAAGCTCCAGACAGTTCACCGGAAGGCAGCTGACCTCATACCGGGCGGAGAGGTCCGAGGCGATGGCTCTCGCCCGGTCGGAGCCTGGCTCCTGGGAGTTGAGCAGCACCAGGAAGGGCTTGTTCAGCGCCTTCAGCTCCTGAATGACCCGCTCCTCCGCCTCCAGATAGTCCTCCCGGGGGATTTCGGTAACGGAGCCGTCGGTGGTCACGACGATGCCGATGGTGGAGTGCTCTGCGATGACCTTTCTGGTCCCCAGCTCGGCGGCCTCCGCCATGGAGACCTCATGGTCGAACCAGGGCGTCGTCACCATGCGGGGGCTGCCGTCCTCCGTCTGACCCACGGCCCCGTCCACCAGGTAGCCCACCGAGTCGATCAGACGGACAGAGAACCGGACGCCGCCCTCCAGCTCCACCTGGGCGGCCTCCTCCGGGACGAACTTTGGCTCGGCGGTCATAATGGTGCGTCCGCTGCCGGACTGGGGCAGCTCATCCCTGGCCCGCTCCCGGCGATAGACGTTTTCAATGTTCGGGATGACCAGCGTCTCCATAAAGCGTTTGATGAAGGTGGACTTTCCTGTCCGGACCGGCCCCACGACGCCGATATAGATGTCCCCTTCCGTCCGCTGGGCGATCTCCTCATAGAGCTTGACGTGTTCCATCTGACCCCTCCCTTACCGCTTCCGGGGGATGAGCAGCATCTGCTCCCCCAGCGGCTGATCCTCCGCCAGACCGTTTGCCGCACAGATCTCCTGACAGGTGGTGCAGCAGCGCTTGGCGATGTCCCACAGGGACTCTGACGGGGCGGGACGGCGCAGCATCACGGAGGGCTGCCCGGCGTGGTCCCAGGGATGCTCCCGGTCCACCTCCAGGCCCGTCAGACCGGAGATCTCCGTCTCCTGGACCGTCTGGAGATGCAGCGCGACGGTTCCCCGCAGCTCCACACCGGCAGCGGCAGGCAGGGCCTCCATCTGGAGCAGCGTGCAGCCGCATCGGAGCCGCTGCTCCGGCAGACAGGATGGCTGGAGGGAGACGGAAAAGGAGCGCAAAACGGAAAACGGGGTCCCCTCTTCGTCCAGGCAGAGGACGGTGGCGGAGACGGGGACGGTCACGGTATACTGGCTGTCCTCCCTGGCGATCTGGGCCAGTCCCAGCTCCCCGTGGCAGTCCAGCACGGTCTGAATACTCCGCTCACAGGGGACAAACTCCCGGATAGGCTGCCGGGATTCCTCCTGGCTCTGCCGACAGACGGTCCACTGCTCCGTATGCAGCTCCGTGGGGCAATAGACGCTGTAGGCGTCGGTCATCAGCTCCAGGGGGAGCCGCTGGCCAAAGACCGCCTGGGCGCACAGCTCCAGGTTGACGGGCAGGGCGCGCCCGTCGCCGGAGAGGGGACCTGTCTGCCAGCTCTGGAGCTGGAGCCATACCCGGTACCGGGCGCTCTCCCCCACGCCTCCGGCGTCCAGCATCTGGGAGAAGGGAAGCTCGAAGCTGTTACAGGTCAGCCCTCCCCCCTCCTCCTGCCAGAGCGCCTGGACCCGGACGGTCCCCTTCAGCACCAGCTTGGAGCCGATCAGCCTGGCCTCGACCCAGGATGCCTCCGGCCGGAGCCGCAGCGGCACAGCCGAGGCCGTCCGGCCGCCGGACAGGGTCAGCTCCTCCTCCAGCACAAAGATCTTTTCCGCCGTCTGGGTCACCAGGTCGGTCTGCTCCTGCCGCTGCCTGGTTTGAAGCCCCAGGGCGTCGTCGGCCTCCAGTCCGCCGCAGGTCCGAAGGGTCTGTGGCCGGTAGAGCTGCACCCTCTCGCAAATATCTGTGCGGATCAAGACCTTTCTGGGGTTCAATATCCGGGTCTCCGCCGAGGACACCCAGGCTCTGGCCAGCAGCCGGGCGCTGCCGTCCGCCTGGGTACACTCGCTCAGATGCTGGAAGGGCAGCTCTGTCTCCAGCCGTTGCAGCCCGCCGCCCCCCTCCGGGATGTACAGGACGGTGACCCGGACCCGCCCCGTCACGAGAGCGCCGGAATCGGTCACCTCCCGACGGGCCAGACAGCAAAAGCCCCAGGTGTCCACCACCTGCACGATATCCGGACAGGCGTCCGGGACGATCATCTCCAGCGTCTCCTCCCGGCTGTACCCGCTGTCCTGTATCAGCTCAAGGTAGTCCACGCCGATCCCGTTCCATTCAAGTTCCAAAAGGCATCCTCTCCTTTGCGCCCGGTCTGGCCGGACGCGGTTCTGAAAGAGAGTATGCGTCAGCGGCGTCCGTCATTCCCCGGAGTCCATATGAAACACCAGCCTGAGCAGACCGGAGAGAAACCTTGGCGACCGCAGGATAATGATTTTCATGACCGCTCCCCCTTCCCCGCGCGGCATCACCGGGGCAGAACAGGAAGCCGCCCCTCCGGATACCCTGTTATTACAGGATATGCAGAGGGGCGGCGGTTTGTGTCAGATGGATTTTTCTGTGCGTTTCCCCGGATCACTGACAGGTGGCGGAGACGCCCGTCGCGTCGTACCAGCTCAGGCCGTTGGCGCTCTTTGCCCGGACGGTATAATAATAGGTCGTCCTGGAGACGCCAGTGGTATCGGTATAACTGGTAGCGCTGCTGTCCAGGGTGGCGATCTTCGTCCATTTCGTGTCGCTCGTTTTGCGGTAGACCAGATAGGAGGTGGCTCCGCTGACCTTGATCCATTCCACCGTAATGCCGGAATCTGTACTCTCTGCGTCGCAGAGCTGTGGCACGGCGAGGTAGTGGAGCATGAGCCCGGTGGTATCGTAGCCGCCGCTATAGCTCTTCCCATTGACGGTGATATAGGCCCGCACCGTGTAGTAGTAGTTGGTATTGTAGGTGGTGAGGCTGGAATCCGTATAACTGGTGTTGGTGACTGTTTTCAGCAGGGTCCAGCTCCCTCCGGCGGTCTTGCGATAGACCCGGTATCCGGTGGCATTTTCAACGGCGCTCCAGGAGACCTTCACGCCGGTGGATATCGTTGTGACGGCGGACAGCTCAGGTGTTCCGATCCATGCCCCGGAAATACCGGCGGCATTATACCAGCTTATGCCCAGGCTGTTCTTGGCCCGCACCATATAGGTGTAGACCGTTCCGCTCGCCACAGAGGTATCTGTCCACGAGGTCCCGCTGGTGACGTTGGCCACTCTGGACCAGGAGCCGCCGCTGACCTTGCGATAGACGTAATAGCTGGACGCGCCCGTCACGCCGCCCCAGGTCACGGTCAGGCCGGAGGAGGCCACCTTCACGCTCTTTAAGGTGGGGACGCTCAGGTAGCAATACTTGCTGCTGGCGGAGAGTACGCCCGAAACCGCTGCGCTGTTCAGTTTCGTACAGCCCCGGACCGCGTAAAGATAGGTGGTGTTGGAGGTCAGGGCGTCGGTGTCGTCAAATCTGGTCTTGGTGGTGGTGCCCAGCAGCTCCCAGCTGCCGCCGGACGTTTTGCGGTAAACGCGGTAGCTGGACGCCCCGGTCACACTGCTCCACTGGATCCGGACGCCGGTGGAGACGGTGGTCACAGACGTGATCGTGGGCGCAGACAGCCACACGCCGGAAATACCGGTGGCATTATACCAGCTTATGCCCAGGCTGTTCTTGGCCCGCACCATATAGGTGTAGACCGTTCCGCTCGCCACAGAGGTATCTGTCCACGAGGTCCCGCTGGTGACGTTGGCCACTCTGGACCAGGAGCCGCCGCTGACCTTGCGATAGACGTAATAGCTGGACGCGCCCGTCACGCCGCCCCAGGTCACGGTCAGGCCGGAGGAGGCCACCTTCACGCTCTTTAAGGTGGGGACGCTCAGGTAGCAATACTTGCTGCTGGCGGAGAGTACGCCCGAAACCGCTGCGCTGTTCAGTTTCGTACAGCCCCGGACCGCGTAAAGATAGGTGGTGTTGGAGGTCAGGGCGTCGGTGTCGTCAAATCTGGTCTTGGTGGTGGTGCCCAGCAGCTCCCAGCTGCCGCCGGACGTTTTGCGGTAAACGCGGTAGCTGGACGCCCCGGTCACACTGCTCCACTGGATCCGGACGCCGGTGGAGACGGTGGTCACAGATGTGATCGTGGGCGCAGGCAGCCACACGCCGGAGACGCCTGTCGAGTCGTATGCGCTGGAAGACTCACCGTCGGTAGCGCGAACGGTATAGGTATAGACAGTTCCCGCACTGACAGTGGAATCTGTCCACGAGGTCCCGCTGGTGACGTTGGCCACTCTGGACCAGGAGCCGCCGCTGACCTTGCGATAGACATAGTATCCGGTAGCGTTGGAAACGCTTTTCCAGGTGACAGTCAGGCCGCCGGACTGACTCGTCACCCCCACCAGGGTGGGCATTTTCAAATCGGTGAGAAGGACACCTGCAGACTGATAACCGGCCGAGACGGTTTCCCCATTGTAAGTGGCAATTGCGCGCACCGTATAATAGTACTTTGCGCTCGTACTCAGCGTTTCCGTCTCGGTATAGGAAGTTTGGGTAACGGTCGCGATCCTTTTCCAGCTCCCGGATGCCCCCTTCTTCCGATACACTGCGTATTTCTCGGCTCCGGTCACCGCCTCCCACGAGACAGTGATCCCGCTGCTGGTTCGGGAGGCGGCGTTCAATTCGACAACGCCCAGGTACAGACCGGAGACGCCTGTCTCATCGTACCAGCTTGTATTTCCGGAGACGGCGACCCGCACGGTGTAGGTGTACGCGGTGCCGCTGGAAACAGTGGAGTCAGAATAGGAGGTGGCGCTGCCGGAGGCCGTTCCGACCCTGGTCCAGTCGGTACCGGAGGACTTGCGGTAGATGTAATATTTCGTCGCGCCGCTGACCGCCTTCCACTGGACCTTCATGCTGCTTCCGCTCAGGGCGGCGCTGACCAGGGTCGGCGCAGCGAGCCGGGTCCCGGATACCCCTGAACTGTTGTAGGGGCCGGATACAGAGCCGAGATAGGCCCGGACGGTATAGGTATAGGTCGTGCCGGAGGCGGACGCTGTGCTGTCATAATAGGTGACGGTACTGCTGCTGGCGATGGTAGAGAGCAGCTTCCAGCTGCCGTTTTCCTTCCGATAGACCCGATAGCCGTCCACACCGGATACCGCCGTCCAGGTCACTCTCATACCGCTCTTATAGGAGGCGGCGGAGACCAGCTCCGGCGTACCGAGCCAGGTCACCTGAAGGCCGTAGGTGTCGTAATCGTCGCTGACCCCGTCGCTGACGCCGACGATCGTGTAGGAATAGACGGTCCCGCTGGTCAGCTGGGCGGTGTCTGTATAAGACGTTTTGGAGGTGTCCGAAATGGTCGTGACCCTTGTCCAGCTGCCTGAGTAGCCCACACGGCGATAGATCCGGTAGGAATCATAGTCGGAAGACGCCTTCCAGGTGAGCTTGACGCCGCTGCTGGTCTGCGTTACAGAGGCCAGGGAGAATTCCGGCTCATAGTCAACGGAGGTCCCCGTCCGCTGGTAGGGAGAGAGAATGGAGCCGTCACAGGCCCGGACCACATATTCGTAGCTCGTCCCCTCTACTGCGGTCTCATCCAGCCAGGTACGCTGGTCGCTGCTGCCGACGGTACCCAGCTTTGTCCAGGCGGTCTCTCCGGAGGCCCTGCGATAGACGGCGTAGCTGTCCGCCAGAGAGACCTCGCTCCAGGCCAGGCGCACCCCCGTCGCGGCGCAGTAGGTCAGCGTGATGGTAGGAGAGGGCAGCTCATAGCGGTAGTCCACATCCACTCCACTGGTGGGTTCGCTGATCCCGCTGACGGAGCCGCTGTCAGAATATTGCCAATAGGTGTAGGTGCCGGAATAGGTGGTGCTGGAGCGCCATTGTGCCAGCCACACCTCATAGCCCGCGTCCGCGATCTGCTGTCCGTAGGTATCGTCCTCCAGCATACTCCGGTTGGCATAGACCATAGCTCCATATCCGGCCGCATCCGCCGTATCGCAGAAGGCAAGGCAGATATTGGTCCTCTGGGTCTTGGTCAGGCTTGCCTTCGCCAGACGGCCGGTGGTGGGTGTAAGGTACTCATAGTCCAGAACAAGGGGGAGAGTGACGTCATAGTCCGCGCACATCTGGACGGCAAGGTTGGCCTCTGCCTTGGCCTCGGAGGTGGTGATGGCCTGGGAGTAGACGTACACGCCCACCTCCAGCCCGGCGGCGAGAGCACCCTTGACGTTCGTCTCAAACATGGCGTCCTTATAAAGCTTCCCATCGCTGGCTCCACGATAGCCGCAGCGGATGATGACAAAGCTGATGCCGGACGCCTTGACCTTGGACCAGTTGATCGTCCCGTTCCACTTGGAGACGTCGACTCCCTTGGTGATGGTATAACCGTTGAACTGGCTGCTGTGGGAATAGGAGGCAGCGGTGGAGATGCCGTCGTCCTCGCTCTCCTCAAAGGCCCCATCCTCCAGCAGCTGGAGAAATTCCGGATCGTTATAGTCCGCTTCAAAGCCACTGTAGAGGGTGATATCCTCCTCCGTGCTGTCAGATGTATCCTCCTCCGTGACCTCTGACGACGCGTCCTCGGAGTCCTCGGACGCGGCGGCATCCTCTGTTTCGGAAACGGTTTCCGTCTCGTCTGCCCCATCTGCATTCTCCGTCTCATCGGTCGCAGTCTCGACAGTTTCTTCTGCCTCATCGGTCGAAACCTCGGTGGTTTCCTCTGTCTCATCGGTCGCAGCCTCGACAGCTTCCTCTGTCTCAGAGGTCGATTCCTCCTCATTCGTGACCGTGACGTCCGTCACCTCTTCCGCAGTCTCTGTGGCAAAGGCCGGGACGCAGAGCTGCAGGCAGAGTACGGCGGTCAAAAGCAGAGCGATCATTCTTCTCATTTCAATTTCTCCTTCTCGCAAGGGTCGACTGGCTCCGGCTGCGACCGGACCAGATAGACGTGTCCGGTTTGAACGGTGATTCCCGCTGTTGCCCCGGGCAGGATCTCGTTGCTGACCGACCGGGTAGAGCCACGGTGGAGGGTAAAGTCACGCAGCGGATAGCGGACGCCGGTGAGCGTGACACCGGTGACTTCTGCGTCTAATGGGATCAGCCCCAGATAGTGATATCTGGGCCGGTTCTGGAGCAGATAGCAGCCCGGTCCCAGGAACCGCACCTCGTTGGCGCCGTCCAGCAGGATGCCCTTTCCTCCCCGTTGGTCGATCTGCTCCAAAAGGCCCAGATTGGCCAGGTGGTGGTCCTCCCTGCCGCCGGTGCAGCCCAGGAGCAGCAGCTCCCGATAGCCCAGCCGGAGGGCCTGATCGACGGCCATCTCCAGATCGGAGACATCCTTCTCCGACGGCAGAAGGGTGGCGGGCAGCCCCTCCGGACGTCCGCCCGAGTCGTTGTCCCCCACATACCAGTCCGGTCGGAGGCCCAGCCGCTCCGCAAGGTCCCGTCCGCCGTCGGCGCAGATGATAAAGTCATCCGGATGTATGCGTTCCGCCAGCTCCAACGGAAGAGAGGCGGATGCTGCGCCGATCAGGACGGCCCGTTTTTTCCGTGATTCTCCCAAGGCCGAAACTCCTTTGCCTGTTGATAGAGCCGTACATAGCTGTCATGACGGCTTTTGGATACCTGGCCCCGGGCGATCGCCTCCAGCAGACCGCAGCCCTTTTCCTTGACATGGGCGCAGTCGGCAAAGGCACAGTCGGACAGATAGGGTCGGAACTCCGGGAAATAGCCCGCCAAAGCGGGAGCGTCCATCAGCTCAGGGGTCTGAGGGTCGAAGGCGGCAAAGCCGGGCGTGTCCGCCGCCAGGGCGTTTCCCGGAAGGCGAAACAGCTCCACCATTCGGGTGGTATGCCTTCCCCTGCCCAGCTTGGCGCTGACCTCTCCCGTGGCCAGTGCCAGACTGTCCTCCAGGGCGTTGAGCAGGCTGGACTTTCCCACGCCGGAATTGCCGGTAAAAACAGAGATACGGTCCCGGAGGCAGGCGCGGATCTCCTCCACCCCCTGCCCGGTCCTGGCGCTGCACGGAATGACGGTAAAACCGGCATTTTCATAGATCTCCGCCAGCTCCGGGACCGGGACCAGGTCCCACTTGTTGAACAGGATGACCGGCTGACAGTCCACAGCGATGGCCAGGGCGGTGATCCGGTCGATCAGGAACGGGTCTGTCACCGGAATCGCCCCGGAGGCCACGATGAGGATCTGGTCCATATTGGCCACGGCAGGGCGTTCCAGGGCGTTGCGACGGGGGAGGATGGCGTCCAGCGCCCCCTCATGCTCCCCGAGCGGAGTGATCTCCGCCCGGTCCCCCACCAGGGGCTTCTGCTTCTGGTGTCTCAGCTTGCCCCGGCCCCGGCACCGGAAAATCTGTCCCTCAACGTCCACATCGTAAAAGCCGCTGATCGAGCGGATAATGACCCCCGTCACTCAGAAATGTCCTCACAGGTAAAGACGTTGGTCTGCACCCCGTCGATCAGGACAATGATGTCGCTGATCTCGCCGCTGTATACGGTGGACGCCTGGGCGGCGTCGGCGGAATAGGACATATTCAGGATGACCTCCCCGTTGACCGTCACAGATACGGTGGGCGTGGTCCCCGCGTCTTCATCCGATGTGTGGAGGGGGATGAGGATCTCATAGACCGGCGTGGTAGCAGTCTGCACGGCTGAGCTGTCTGTGCCGGATTCGACCGCACTCTCTGTGCTGTCAGCGTCATCGTCGGCGTTGTCTCCCGAGCTGAGCGAGCCGTCACTGATCTGAACATGAACCTCCGTGCCGGGGTCTGCCTCGCTGCCGTACTTCACGCTCTGATAGATGATCTCACCGGCCGTCCGGCTCCCGGCGACGGTCACGCAGTCGCCCAGGGTCAGGCCGATGCTCTCCAGCGCCTCCTTCGCCTCGTCCCGGTCCATGCCCACCAGATTGGGCATGGAGACTGCCCGCACCTCGGGGCCTTTGCTGACGTAGAGGATGACGGTCTGCCCCTCCTCCAGCACGGAGCCGGAGACCGGGTCGGTGGAGACGATCAGTCCCTCGTCAATGATATCGGAATAGACCCGGTCGCCATAGGTGACCACTACGCCGTAATCGTTTTCCAGCTTTGTCTGGGCGGTACGGTAGTCCTCCCGAAGAAGGTTTGGCATATAGATGCTGTCGTCCTCCAGCACGCCCGAGCTGACCACAACGCTGATCGTGGTCAGGTCGCTCTTGGTGGTGCTGCCATGGGAGGGCGTCTGGGAGATGATGTCCCCCGCATCCACAGAGTCGTTGTACTGGGTGGAGGAGATGACCACCTCAAAATGGCCCCCCAGCTCGGTGGCGATCAGCTCCTTGGCCTCATCCACCGTCATGCCGGAGAGGGACGGTACCTCATAAACGTCTCCCGTATCCAGAATGTCCTCCAGGAAATTCTGGTAGAGCATAAAGCAGATGGCGATGATAATGCCCACAATGGCCACAATGGCGCAGGTGTAGATGATGTGGGCCTTTTTTCGCTGCTGGTCCTCATAGGCCTCCAGCTCGGCAGTGTTCTCAAACTCCAGATCTCCGTCCCCGGACACCTGCTCTGTCTGGTCCGTCGTCCTTGCAGGGATGACCGGAGCCACAGGCTGGGGGTGGTCGGAATTGGGCGAGCAGTCTGTGACCTTCGTCCTGGCGTCCCACGGGTCGGCATAGGGGAAAACGATCTCCGGGTTCCGGCGGAATTCCTCCAAGTCCTTCAACACCGCCTTGGCGTCGGCATAGCGCAGCTCCAGCCGGGCGCACATACACTGCTTGCAGATCTGCTCCATGCCCCTGGGCACCCGGGGATTCAGCTCCCGGGGGGGCTGGGGCGTGGCGTGGATGTGCTGGAGGGCGATAGAG
>JAJBUB010000049.1 GCA_020860575.1 Clostridiales bacterium
CCACAGCTGTATTATCTCGACAGAGCTGATTCTGCGTCTGTGCCTGCCGGGGGCATCCACCTTCGTGACCGATCTGCTGGCGGCTCTCCTCTACACTCTGCTGTGTGGCGTGGCCTATCTGGTCTTCGCACGCAAGATCAACCGGGAGATCGACATCCGCATCCGGGCCAACCGCCTGCTGCTGGTGGCGGCGGCCACCATGATCTTCACCATGGTTCTGCGCCGGGCGGCGGTGGACAATCTGGGAGATGCCTATAGTCTCATGCTGAAAGGGGCTGTTGATCTGTACGGCGTCATGGGGTGCCTGGTCTCCCTGTGGGTGCTGTTTTCCAACAACACCATCGACGAGATGCGGGTGGAGCAGATGATGATGGAGCAGGTCATGCGGATGGAGGAGGAAAAGCACCGCGTCTCCCAGGCCACCATCGACACCATCAACCTGAAATGCCACGACCTGAAACACCAGCTGGAGCGGCTGCAGACCGGGGGCAATGAAATCTCCCGGCAGGAACTTCAGGAGCTGGCAAACTCGGTGACGGTCTATTCCAAAATCGCAAAGACCGGCAGCGACGTGCTGGACTCCATTCTGACCCAGGAGAGCCTGTGCTGCGAGCGGTATCACATCCACTTCACCTGTATCGCGGACGGGTCACAGCTTCGGCACATGAAGAGCGCCGATCTGTACTCCCTGTTTGGCAACGCCATCGACAACGCCATCGAGGCCGTCCAACAGGAGCCGGAGGAGGAAAAGCGGGTCATCTTCCTGAAGGTGACCCGCAGCGGGGACTATGTGAGCATCCACCTGGAAAACCACTGCCCCGGGCAGGTGACCTTCCGGGACGGCATCCCCCAGACAGACAAGGCCGACCGGGAGCAGCACGGCTACGGGATGAAAAGTATGCAGTATGTGGTGCGGAAATACGGCGGAAATCTGGTGTGCCGTCAGGAGGGAGAGATGTTTTATCTGAATATCCTGCTGGAAGCGCCCGCAGAGGAACGGCAGCCGTGACGGCCCATAAGGCCGGACGGCTGCCATTTTTTGGAACAGGGGAGCGGCGGCAAACTGACAGGTTTTGCCACCAGAAGACAGAGTTTGCCAGAAAACGGTCAAACAAAAAGGAATCTGTTATAATATTCTTGCGAATTTGCCATAGAAGGCATAAGCAAGGAGGACTTTTTTTATGAAAAAGAGACACACCAAGCTATGGCGGGTGTTGTCCGGTATCTGCGTGACCCTGCTGGCCGTACTGGTCGGGGTCACGTCGATCGGGACGACCTACGCCACCTGGCTGGACGGGCAGCTGGGCACCACCAGCCTGACCCTGACCAGCGATTCGGACGAAAAGACCTACTATTACGAGTCCAGCTATTCCTCTCTGGAGGAGATGCTGGAGGCCAAGGAGGAGTTGCTGGCGGAGATCTCCGCAGAGGGCTCCGTCCTGCTCAAGAACGAGTCGGACGCCCTGCCCATCTCCAGCAGCGCCAAGGTGACCCTGCTGGGCTACGGCTCCTATGACTCGGTCTACGGCGGGACCATCGGCTCCTCCACCACCGAGGGCGGCACCGCCACCATCACCACCCTCCAGGCGGCACTGGAGGAGGCGGGCATTGAGGTCAACCCCACCATGGTGGACTTCTACGCCAACAACCCCGGCTTCCGGTTCCATGCATCCTATATGTTTGGCACCAAGTATGACAGCCTGATGGACGCCCTCATCGGCGAAGTATCCCCCAGCGTCATGGTCAGCGCTGGCGTGGCCGACGATGAGACCACCCTCAGCGACGCCACCATCGGCGAGTACAGCGACGCCGCCATCGTGGTCATCACCCGTGCGGCCTCCGAGGCGGCGGAGTACAACATCAACTCCGCCACCACCGACGACGGGGACTCCTACGATTCCCCCCTGGACCTGAGCACCTATGAAAAGCAGGTCATCGACCTGGCGGTGAACTCCTTCGACACCGTCATCGTGCTCATCAACTCCGACTCCGCCATGGGCATCGACTACCTGAAGCAGACCGAAGGCGTGGACGCCGTTTTGTGGGTGGGCCTGCCCGGCGCCTACGGCTTTGAGGGCGTGGTGGACGTGCTCACCGGCGAGAGCAACCCCTCCGGCCATCTGGTGGACACCTACGCCGTCCATCCGGCCTCCGCTCCCGCCAACGCCAACATGGGCCTGTATACCTGGGCCAACGCCTCCACCAACGGCGGCAGCGAGCTGACCAGCGGCGACTACGGCAAGGCCGACTGGTACGTGGTGGAGAACGAGGGCATCTACGTGGGCTACAAGTACTACGAGACCCGCTATGCCGACGCCGTGGCCGGGGACGCAGAGGCCCTGAACAACGCCAACGCCACGGAGTACGTCAAGACCTACTCCGACTATGACGCCACCGCTGACTGGGATTACAACGACCAGGTGAGCTATAGCTTCGGCTATGGCCTCTCCTACACCACCTTCACCCAGACCCTGGATTCCCTGACCATCGACGCTGAAAATGGCACCGGCACCGCCGTAGTGACGGTCACCAACACCGGCGACGTGGCGGGCAAGTCCGCCGTGGAGCTTTATGTCCAGTGCCCCTACACCAAGGGCGGCACCGAGAAGTCCGCCGTGCAGCTGGTGGACTTCGGCAAGACCGACATCCTGGAGCCGGGCAGTTCTACCACCGTGGAGCTGAGCTTCACCCTGGAGATCTTCGCCTCCTACAATACCACCTCTGAGCAGTGGGAGCTGGATGCGGGCAACTACTACTTTGCCGTGGGCAACGGCGCTCATGAGGCCCTCAACAGCATCCTGCTCAGCCAGGGCGTCTCCGAGGATCAGCTGAGCATCTCCACCGACAGCGAGAACGCCAGCATCGAGGCCGTTCAGGTGACTGACCTGGGCGACGTGTCCGCCTATCTTTCCACTGTGAACGAGAACGTGGAGAACCGCTTTGAGCAGGCAGACTACTCCACCTATGACGAGTCCTTCCAGTACATCTCCCGTGCCGACTGGTCCCAGGGCTGGGAGACGGTGGGCACCGAGGACGGCACCGGCGAGGGCGCTGTCAGCTACACCGAGGAGATGGAGTACGGCCTCTTTGCCGAGCTGTACACCATCACCGCCAATGACAAGACCGACGACATGACCTATGACTGGGATGTGGACACCGGCCTGACCATTATGGACTTCATCGGCGTGGCCCTGGACGCCACCATCACCAAGGACGGCGTGACCTACACCTACGACGATCTGGTTAACACCATGTCCCTCTACGAGGCCTGCTATATGCTGGAGAACGAGTATCAGAACCTGGACTCCGTGGCCTCCATCGAGATGGGCGAGGTGGTCACTAACGACGGCCCTGCGGGCTTCGCCTATGACCAGGTACCCGGCTTTGCCTACAACTGGCAGGTCTATGAGACCGACGAGCCCACCTACGTCAGCGAGGACGACGAGAACGCCGAGACCTCCATGGCCGTTTACAACACCGAGCCTGTGGTGGCCTCCACCTGGAACAAGGAGCTGGTAGCCGCTGAGGGCGAGATGATGGGCGAGGACTCCCTGTGGGCGGACGAGAACCTGATCATCGGCCCGGGCAGCAATCTGCACCGCTCCCCCTACAACTCCCGGAACCACGAGTATTACTCCGAGGACTCCGTGCTCACCAGCCTGATGACCGCCTCTCTGTGTGAGGGCTGCTACACCAAGGGCCTGATGACCCAGGTGAAGCACTTCGCATTCAACCATCAGGAGATCAACCGGGCGGGCACCGCCACCTTCTTCAACGAGCAGGCCGGCCGTGAGAACGAGCTGCGCTGCTATCAGTACACCTTTGAGAACAACCTGACCCAGAGCACCATGACCGCATTCAACCGGGTGGGCGTGGAGTATGCCGGGGCCTGCGAGGGACTGCTCATCGGCGTCCTCCGGGACGAGTGGGGCTTTGAGGGCTCCGTGGTCACCGACATGGTCAACGGCGCCATGTACATGAACTGGCGGGACTCCTTCGCCTGCGGCCTGTCCGGCACCCTGGGCACCAATGCCTATGAGTCCACCTCTTTGGGGGCCAGCACCTCTGACGCCAACCAGGCACTCATCGCCACCGACGCCTATCTCCAGCAGCAGATCCACGACGCCGTCAAGTACACCGTCTATCAGGTGGCCAACTCCAACTACATGAACGGCATGGACTCCACCTCCCGGTGGGAGAACGTGACCCAGTGGTGGAAGGCGGCCATGTATGGCGGCATCGCCGTATTCGCCGTGCTCACCGTGGCCTTCCTGGCGCTGTATGTGCTTGATCTGACGAAGGAGACCAACGGGGAGAAGAAGCGCACCCTGGGCTTCTGGATGACGGCAGTCAGCACTATTCTGCTCATTGTCGCCGCGGTCCAGTATCCGAATACGGCCTTCAGCGCAGACTATGCGCCGCTGGACAGCGTGGAGATCCTCCTGGTCGTCTCCGCCGTTCTGGGTGTCGTGACCCTGGCAGCCACCTTCGTGACCAGCAGCCGGTATCTGGACATCATGTCCGTCGTGCTCACCGGCCTTGCCACCCTGAGCCTGGCGTTCAGCTTCTATCCCATGGTCACTCCCATCGCCTACGTGATCTCCGGCCTGAACACCTACGAGGAGATCTCCGCCTGGGTCAATGCCGCCATCGTCATGGCCGTGGCCGTCCTGGTCTGCCTGGTCGGCCTGTTCTGCAAGCTGACCTCCCGTAAGGACGTGTCGGCCTCCTGAAAGGGAAGGATGCTATGAAATTCATCACACAACACCGGCGCCTCCTGATCGTTGTACTGGCGGTCGTGCTGGTGGTGGTCGGCTGGCTGGTGTACAGCGCCACCTGCGGCTACCGGGGCAGCGAGGACTGGGGCGGAGAGAGCTATGAGCATCTGGTCTATTCCGATGTCTCCGAGTCGGACTATCTGAACCTGTATCTGCCCGCAGATGCAGGGGAGGATACCCCTCTGCTCATCCTGGTGCACGGCGGCGGGTTCATCGAAAACGACTGCACCAGCACCCAGGTCCGGTATATGTACGAGTACTTCCGGGAGCATGGCTACGCCTGCGCCTCCATCAACTACCGCCTGTCCGGTGAGGCCACCTATCCCGCCGCCATCTGCGACGTGAAGGCCGCCATCCGGTACCTCCGGGCCAATGCGGACGCCTACGGGCTGGACGCCGATCACTTCGTCATCTGGGGTGAGTCCGCCGGGGCCTATCTGGCCACCATGGCCGCCCTGAGCAACGACGACGAGTTCTGCGATGTGTCCTTCGTGGGCGAGGAGGAGAACCCCGGCGTGTCCGCCTCGGTATACGCTCTGGCGGAGTACTACGGACCCATGGAGTTCTTCACCATGGACGAGGACTATGAGACGCTGGGCCTGCCTCTGCTCGTCCGGAGGATCATCGGCACCTCCTCTGACGGCACCACCGCCGCCGTCGACTCCATGGAGAGCCTGTGGGTGGGCCAGGCCATCGGCACCCTGACCGACGAGCAGGAAGCGGAGCTGTCTCCCCTGACCTACCTGGCGGAGAACCAGGAGGCGCTGGCGGGAATGCACATTTACATCCGCCACGGCTCCTTCGACATCACCATCCCGAACCTCCAGTCCCAGCGCCTGGCAGATACCGTCGCAGAGCTGCTGGGAGAGGACCAGGTGGACTACCAGCTCATGAGCACCTATCAGCACGCGGACAACCGCTTCTATACAGAGGACAATATGCAGGCTCTGGAGAGCTGGCTGAACGACCTCTGGTAACACCCTGTCCTTTTCCATCTGTCACGCACCGACGAAGATGATCTGCTTTCCAGGCCGTGCGTACAGACACAGTTCCCCGGCAGAGGTTCCCTCTGCCGGGGAGCCAGGACGGTCAGAGAACCATCCACCCGCACTGCTGTCCATTTCGTCACAAACGAGCCTCAGTCATGATGTATTTTCGATACTGTCGAAAAGTATCCTTCATAAAATACATCAGAGCGTTTGTGTTAAATATTCGTGGTGAATAGAGCCCCTGCCTTTCGGGCTTGGTCTGAGCAACCTAACCGTACTACAGGTTTCTCCTGTTCGCTACTCTTTTTTCACTTATCTGTTAGGCATCATTGTAACACCTGCAAAGCAAATTGGGAAAATCTCAAAATTTCACTTGACAAAACCCCGCAGACCCGGTATCATGATGTTTAATTCGTAAATGCAGTGATTGGGAAAAGTAGAGACAGAGCCGGCGGCCCAGAGAGGGCATGTCCGCTGCAAGTGCCTGCGCCGCCTGTCTTCCAAAGTCACCCAGGAGCAGCTGACCGAACGGTTACAAGTAGGCTCAGCCGGGCGTCCTCCCGTTATAGGGGCAGTGAGTGCATGGAGCCGCTCATGGCGTTTCCATGAATTTAGGTGGTACCACGGAGTGTTCGCTTCGTCCTATGACACAGGACGGGGCGTTTTCTTTTTTCCCTTTATCTGCATACAGAAACTGAATTTCGCCAATGGAGGTGTCAGAGACATGACTGGAGCGCAAGCCCTGATCGAGAGCCTGAAGCGGGCCGGTGTAGAGCATATGTTTGGCTACGCCGGGGCCACCATCTGCTATGCGGTGGATGCCCTGGCCAACGCCCCTGAGATCGGCTATACCCTGGTTCGGACGGAGCAGAACGCAGGCCACATGGCCTCAGGCTATTACCGGGTGACCGGCAAGGTAGGAGTGTGTATGGTCACATCCGGGCCGGGAGCCACCAACCTGATCACCGGTATTGCCACCGCCTACATGGACTCCATCCCCATGGTGGCCATTACCGGACAGGTACCCAGCAATCTGCTGGGCCGGGACATTTTCCAGGAGGTGGACATCACCGGCGCCGTGGCCCCCTTCTCCAAGCACAGCTATCTGGTCAAGAACGCCGACGACATCCCCCGCATTGTGGCGGAGGCGTTCCACATCGCCTCCACCGGGCGGCCCGGCCCGGTGCTCATCGACCTGCCCAGCGACATCCAGCAGCAGGAGTTGACCCACGAGTTCAGCTACCCGGAACAGGTTTCCCTCCGCAGCTACAAGCCCAGCGTCCGGGGAAACGAGCTGCAGATCAAGCGGGTCATCGGAGCCATCGAGCAGGCCCAGCGCCCTGTCCTCTGCGCAGGCGGCGGGGTCTTCCTGGCCGATGCACAGCAGGAGCTGACCGAGTTTGCCGAGCGGACCTGCATCCCGGTGGTCACTACTATGATGGGGCTGTCCCTGATGCCCTCCGCCCATCCCCTGAACATGGGTATGATCGGCGCATTCGGTAGCCAGGCGGCAAACCAGGCCCTGACCGACGCCGACCTGCTGGTGATGGTGGGCTGCCGGGTGGCCGACCGGGCCATTCTCTCCCCCAGCACCCTCCAGGAGCGGACGACCATTGTCCATATCGACGTAGACCCGGCGGAGATCGGGAAGAATATGACCGCCGAGATCCCCGTGGTGGGAGATGTGAAGGTCATTCTCGGACAGCTGCTGGAGCGCGCCCGGAAGGGCGAGCAGACGGAGTGGCTCACCGGACTGCAAAAGGTGCGCTACCAGGTGAGGAACCGGGAGTTTCCCAGCACTCCTGGCTATGTGTTCCCGGGACATCTGCTCCGGCAGCTCAGCCGGAAGCTGCAATACAACGCCGCCGTGGTGGCCGACGTGGGCCAGAATCAGATCTGGGCCTGCCGTCACCTCCAGTTGGAGGGTCCCCGCTTCCTCACCAGCGGCGGCCTGGGCACCATGGGCTACGCCCTGCCCGCTGCCATCGGCGTCAAGGTGGCTCAGCCCAACCGGCAGACGGTGGTGATTTGCGGCGACGGCAGCTTCCAGATGTCGTTTAACGAGCTGGCCGCGGTCCGGGCGGCGGATATGGACATCAAGATCATCCTCATCCAGAACAACTATCTGGGCCTGGTGCGCCAGATCCAGGACACCCCCACCTATCCCGCCGGACCCTTCGGCGTGGCGCTGGACGGCTCCCCGGATTTCGCCGCCCTCGCCGCCGCCTACGGCATCCCCAGCCGGGTGCTATCGGAGGACAGGGACGTGGACGATGCGCTGGACGAGATGCTCAACACTCCGGGCAGCTTTTTACTGATCTGCATGGTGGACCCCAAGGCCACCACCAACGACTAAAGGAGGCCGACGATGAGACAGACCATCTCTGTTCTGGTGGAGAATCAGGCCGGTGTCCTGAACCGCATCACCGGATTGTTTTCCCGCCGGGCATTTAACATTGAGTCCCTGGCGGTGGGCGTCACCGACGACCCTGCCATCTCCCGTATCACCATCATCGTGGACAGCGGCAACAGCGTGGTGGAGCAAGTCTCCAAACAGCTCAACAAGCTCATTGAGGTCATCAAGGTGCGCACCCTGGAGGAAGACCGGCTGATCGGCCGGGAACTGGTGCTTATCAAGGTGAACGCCACCGCCAAGACCCGGCCGGACATTATGACCATCTGCGAGCTAATGGGGGCCAAGGTGGCGGACATCTCCCCCACCTCTCTCACCCTGGAGCTGTCCGACACCCCGGACCGCATCGACACCTTTGAATCCATGCTCCGCCCCTTCTCCATTCAGGAGGTAGCCCGCACCGGGGTCATCGCTCTGCAAAAGGGCAGCGGAAAGATTTGATCGGGAGGAAAGAAACCATTGAAAATTCGTGCCACACAAGCGATCATGGAGTGCCTGCTGGAGCAGGAGGTGGACACCGTCTTCGGCTATCCCGGCGGTACCATCCTCAACCTCTATGATGAGCTGTACAACTATCGGGACAAGATCACCCACGTTCTCACTGCCCATGAGCAGGGGGCGTCCCACGCCGCCGACGGCTACGCCCGCTCCACCGGCAAGGTGGGGGTGTGCTTCGCCACCTCCGGGCCGGGAGCAACCAACCTGACCACCGGCATCGCCACCGCCTATATGGACTCATCTCCCGTGGTGTTCATCACCTGCAACGTCACCGAACCGCTGCTGGGACGGGACTCCTTCCAGGAGGTGGACATCACCGGCATCGCCATGCCCATCACCAAGGCCACCTATCTGGTGCGGGACGCCCAGTCCATCCCCTCCATTATGCGCCAGGCCTTCGCTGTGGCCGCCACGGGTCGACCTGGGCCGGTGCTCATCGACTTCCTGAAGAACGTCACTGCCCCCACCGAGATGATCGACTACGAGTTCATCCCCTGGTATGAAAACCGCACCTGGGGCAGCGTGCGGGAGCTGAGCGAGAGCCACGGCCTCAAGGCCCCGGAGCCGGACCACGAAGACATCGACAAGCTGGTGGAGATGATCGCCCAGTCGGAGCGGCCCCTGCTCATCTGCGGCGGCGGCGTTGTCCGGGGCCGGGCGCACAAGGAGTTCCGCACCTTTGCGGAGAAGCTGGACAGCCCGGTGGCCATCACCCTCATGGGCGGCGGCGGCTTCCCGGGCGGGCATCCCCTGACCACCGGCATGATCGGTATGCACGGCAGCCGGGCCTCCAATGTGGCGGTGGACCGGTGTGACCTGCTCATCGCCGTGGGCTGCCGGTTCTCTGACCGGGTAGCCCTGAACCCCAACACCTTTGCCCACCAGGCCAAAATCGTCCATATCGACATCGACCGGGCGGAGATCGACAAAAATGTGCTCACCGACCACCATATCGTAGGCAACGCCCGCCGGGTGCTGGAGCTGCTCAACGAGCGAGTGGGCCAGTACAGCCACCCGGAGTGGAAGGAACAGATCCTCTCCCTCCGCCGGGAGCGGGAGGAGGTGGGGGAGGACGACTCCGCCCTCTCTCCCAAGCAGGTGCTGGAGACCATCCGCCGGATGGTCCCCAAGGATACCATTGTCGCCACCGATGTGGGCCAGAACCAGATGTGGACGATCCAGTACTTCCACTTCGACTACCCCGGTCAGCTGCTCACCTCCGGCGGGTTCGGCACCATGGGCTTCGGCCTGGGGGCCGCCATCGGAGCGAAAATGGCCCACCCGGACAAGGTGGTCATCCACACTACCGGAGACGGCTGCTTCCGGATGAACTGCCACGAGCTGTCCACCGTGGAGCACTACCACTTGCCCATCATCACCGTGGTATTCAACAACGGCACTCTGGGCATGGTACGTCAGTGGCAGAACCTGATCTACGACCAGCGGTACTCCGAGACTACCCTGGACCGTGGCCCCGACTTTGTCAAGCTGGCGGAGGCCTACGGGCTCAAGGGCCGCCGGGTCACCAATGTCAGGGAGATGGAGGCGGCCATGGCCGAGGCGCTGTCCTGCGGCTGCGGCTATGTGATCGACTGCATGCTGGACATCGACGAGATGGTGCGGCCCATGGTCCCCGGCGGCGGCAACATCACCGATTTTCTGCTCAGCTGAGGGGGTGACAGGGATGAAACGTGAATTTGACAACGAGAAAAAGCTGTACACCCTCTCCCTGCTGGTAAAGGACATCCCCGGCGTCATGTCCCAGGCCTCCCGGCTGTTCTCCCGGAAGGGGTACAACATTGAGTCTATTGCCACCGGCGCCTCCAACGAGCCGGGGGTCACCCGCATCACCATCGTCATCAAGGCGGACGAGCTGATGATCGACCAGATCGCCGCCCAGTGCCGCAAGCTGCTCCCCGTCCTGGCCGTCAAGGTACTGGACGCAGACAGCTCCCTCCAGCGGGAGGTGGCCCTCATCAAGGTCAAAGCGGATGACATGGTGAGCAGAGGAGAGATCATCCAGATCGCCGAGCTGTTCCGGGCCAACATCATCGATGTGAGCCGGGATGTGCTCACTGTCGCCACCTTCGGCACAGGCGAAAAGGTGGAGGCGCTGTTGAATCTGCTTCAGGAATTCGGAATTCTTGAGGTAGTAAGAACCGGTACTATCGCCATCGAACGAGGGCGTAGCACAATATATGACCAGACAAAACTCAAGGAGGAGTATAACTATGGCAAAAATGTACTATGAGAAGGACTGCGACCTGTCCAATCTGGACGGCAAGAAGATCGCCATCATCGGCTACGGCTCCCAGGGCCACGCCCACGCCCAGAACCTGCGGGATTCCGGCTGCGACGT
>JAJBUB010000039.1 GCA_020860575.1 Clostridiales bacterium
CGAAAAGCTGGAGGCCGCCGTCACCCCCAACACCAAATGCGTCATGCTCAACAACCCCTCCAACCCCACCGGCATGCTCTACACCCGGGAGGAGCTGGAGGCCCTGGCTGCGGTGTGCGTGAAGCACGACCTCTATATCCTCTCCGACGAGATTTACTACAAGCTGGTCTATGACGACAATACCTTCGTCTCTGTGGCCTCTCTGGGCGAGGAGGTCAAGCAGCGCACCATCATTATCAACGGCGTCTCCAAGAGCTACGCCATGACCGGCTGGCGGCTGGGCTATCTGGCCTGCAACGAGACCATCGCCAAGGTGGCCGCCAACTACCTGAGCCACTCCACCGGCAGCCCCTGCTCCATCACCCAGGCGGCCTCCGCCATGGCTCTGGAGGCGGACCAGGCCTCCGCCGAGGTCATGCGCCAGGCCTTTGAGCAGCGCCGGAACTACCTGGTGGAGCGCATCAACGCCATCCCCGGCCTGAGCTGCCTCAAGCCTCAGGGGGCATTCTACGTCATGGTCAACATCAAGGAGCAGCTGGGCCGGACCATCCGGGGCCACTACATCGGCTCCGCCGACGATTTCAGCGACGCCTTCCTGAAGGAAGGGCTGGTCTGTCTGGTCCCCTGCACCGGCTTCGGCATCGACGGCTTCCTCCGCTGGAGCTACGCCGCCTCCATGGAGAACATCAAAAAGGGCCTGGACCGTCTGGAGCGGTTTCTGGCCGAATAATACAACGTGCAAGCAAAAGGCATCTGTCCGGGCGTTCCGGGCAGATGCCTTTTTTCTGGGCGGTCTCTATTGCGCGTCTCTGTCGTAGATGACCAGCTCGTTGCCGTCGTCGTCACGGTAGACGATTTTGCTCAGGCTCTGGTATTGGGACAGGCTGGTTGCATCGTCACGGCGGAACAGCTCCTCGGAGGAAAAGGTTCCCCAGTAGCCCCGCCACAGCTCGTCCTCCGCTGCCTCGTCAGTAGTGGTCAGGGAGAGATAGCAGACGCCTGGCTCGTCGTCATAGATACTGGTCCCCCAGCCGCAGTTGAGCAGACCTTCCTCCGTGACCTCCAGGGTAAAGCAGATCAGCCCGTCCCCGTCTTCCCCGGCCTCCTGAATTTCGATGGCGGAGGTCGGCACCGCATACCAGGGGTCATAGACGTATTCATGCCACAACAGATAGATGCCGCTGACCAGCAGGACAAGCAGCAGCACCAGAGCGGCGGAGGCAAGGCCGATGAGCCGGGTCTTTCTCCTGACCCGGGCGGTCTGGGTCTCCAGCAGCGCCGCCTCCTCCTGCCGCTGCCGCGCCGCCTCCTCCGACGGCGCAGGCTCCCGCATCTGCTCCAGCCTGGCCCGGCAGCGGGGGCAGGCCGCCAGATGCGCCTCCACCAGCGCCGCCGTCTCCTGACTGCACGCCCCGTCTGCGTACAGGGGCAGCAGGTCGTCCATCACGTCACAGCTCAGCTTCATGTCGATTCCTCCTTTAGCTTGCATCTGGCCCGGTAAAAGGTCACTCTGGCCCAGCTGTCGCTCTTGCCGAACAGCTCGCCGATGTCGGCGAAGGACAGCTCCCCGAACACCCGGAGGGAGAACACCTCCCGGTACGGCTCCGGCAGGCGGTGGAGCCTGCGGTGCAGCTCCATGGCGGATTCCCGGTCCAGCAGCCGCTCCTCCATGCTCCCGGGCTGGACTGGCTCCGGGGCGTCCTCCAGAGAGGTAGTTCGTTTGTCCCTCCGGCAGCGGCTGAGGTAGTCGTTCCGGGCGATCTGGAACAGCCAGCTCTTCACGCTGCACTCTCCCCGGAAGCTGCTCATCTGCCGGAGGGCCTTGAAAAAGGTCTCCTGGGCAATGTCCTCCGCCAGATGCTGGTCGCCGCACAGGGAATAGGCAAAGCGGAACACGTCCCGGAAATATCGGTCGTATACGTCCTCAAAAGGCTCCACAGGCTCTCTCACCTCCCCTTCTGAACAGTAGACGCAGCTGTGGGCGAAACGTTACAACATTTTTTCAAAATCACAGCCGTACTGCCTGGGCGGGCGGTACGGCTGTGTGTTCGAGTGAGGTTTCGATGGACCGACCCGCCGCCCCTGTCGGAGATGACCGGATGGGTCAAACCGGCGGGGGCGGCGGACGGGAAATAAAGTATTAGTCCTGATAGCCGTTGGGATTCAGGCTCTGCCAGTGCCAGGTGTCCCGGCACATATCCTCCAGGCTGTGGGTGGCCTCCCAGCCCAACACCTGGCGGCTCTTCTCCGGGCTGGAGTAGACGGTGGCTAGGTCGCCCGGGCGGCGTGGGGCGATCTCATAGGGCACCTCGATGCCGTTGGCGCTCTCAAAGGCGTGCACCATATCCAGCACGCTGTAGCCCACGCCGGTACCCAGGTTGAAGATGCACTCGCCCTTGTGGTCCTGGAGATAGGACAGGGCGGCCACATGGCCCCGGGCCAGATCGACCACATGGATGTAGTCCCGGACGCCGGTGCCGTCGGGGGTGTCGTAGTCGTTGCCAAAGACGGAGAGGTGGTCTCTCCGGCCGATGGCGGTCTGGGAGATGTAGGGCATCAGGTTGTTAGGGATGTCCTTGGGGTCCTCACCGATGAGGCCGCTCTCGTGAGCGCCTACGGGGTTGAAGTACCGGAGGTTGCACACCGACCACTCCGGGTCAGCCTTGGCGATGTCCCGGAGAATCTGCTCCCCCATGTACTTGGTCCAGCCGTAGGGGTTGGTGCAGTTGCCGGTCCTGCTGTTCTCGGAGAGGGGCATCTCGTTGTCCCCGGAGTACACCGTGGCGGAGGAGGAGAACACGATGCGCTTGCAGCCGTGGCTCCCCATGACGTCGCACAGGGTCATGGTGGCGTTCAGGTTGTTGTCGTAGTAGGCCAGGGGCTTGGCCACCGACTCCCCCACCGCCTTGAGTCCGGCGAAGTGGATGACAAAGTCGATGGTGTGCTCCTCAAAAATTTTGGTCAGGGCCGCCCGGTCGCGGACGTCCGCCTGGTAGAAGGGGATGTGCTTCCCCTCTGCCAGCTCCTCTACCCGCTGGAGGGACTTGGGGCTGGAGTTGCAGAGATTGTCGATGACGACCACATCATACCCGGCGTTGAGCAGCTCCAGGCAGGTGTGACTCCCGATATACCCGCTGCCGCCGGTCACTAAAACTGTCATGTGAATGTCCTCCTTTTTCGTCTTTACGATTGGGCGTTGGCCTCCCACAGCCGCTGGGGATAGATGCCCTCGCGCTTCATCTGCCGGACGGCCTCCTGCACCGAGGGCAGGTCCTCCCGGTAGGTCACGCCGTGCCACTGCTCCTCGGTGGGCAGGACCCGGATGGTGCCTCTCCCCTCCTGAATCTGGGCGTTGGCCACAGAGGGAAGGTAATACTCGCATTTGATGGGGTTGACGGGCAGGTTGGCGTCCAGGAAGGCGGGGAACCGTCCGGTGAACTCGTCCTTCATCCCCTCGTGGAAGCCCCAGAGGTTCATGGAAACCAGGCTGTCCCCGTCCAGGGGCAGGAAGTCCGTGCCGTTTTCCGTGTAGACGATGCCCTCCGGGCGGGTCTCGATGTGGGTGCGCTCGGTGATGTCCACCAGCAGCCCGTCCTCCACCTGACAGACCCCCCGTGCCACATAGCCGTTTTCCGTGACGGTGTTTTTCAGGCGATAGCCCACCATGGCCTGGCAGTTCTCCGGGGCGTCTCCGGAGAGAAAGTCATAGATGGTCTGGAAGGAGGTGCGCCCGTAGAAGTCGTCGGCGTTGACCACCGCAAAGGGGCCGTCCAGCTCGGGGGCGGCACAGGCGATGGCGTGAGCGGTGCCCCAGGGCTTCACCCGGCCCTCCGGCACACGGTAGCCCTCCGGCAGCCGGTCCAGCTCCTGATAGACATATCTCACGTCAAAGTACGGCTCCATCCGCCGGCCGATGTTGGCCCGGAAGGTGTCGTCGATGGCCTGTTTGATGACAAAGACCACCTTTTCAAATCCGGCCCGCCGGGCGTCGTAGAGGGAGAAATCCATAATGATGTGTCCCTCGTCGTCCACCGGGGTGATCTGCTTCAGTCCACCGAAGCGGCTGCCCATACCGGCGGCCATGACCACCAGGATCGGTCTGCCCATGTACACTCCTCCCCTTTTTTCTGATTTCATCTACCATTGTACACGCAAACTGTTTTTTTGCAATGCTTTTTTGTGGGCATTTTCCGCAGTTTTATGGGTAGGCTATCTCCCCAGCATCTCCAGGGCGGGCAGTCCGTTGCCCTCGTAGTCGAAGAGGGCCTGATTTGCCCACTCGTTGCCCCCCGGCCCCGGCTCCTGGATGTAGGAAAAGACGCAGTCGTTGGCCCACTGGCTGCCGGGGACAGAGATCCAGGCCGGCTCCCAGTAGATAAAGCCCCGGCCCAGTCCGTGGGGCGTCTGCCGGACGGTGTCTACGATGTCCCGGAGATAGTCCCGCTGTCCCTCTGGGGTCATGGGGTAGTCGATGTGCTCCGCCAGCTTGCGGGTGGCCGCCATCCCCTTCCGGTGCTCCGGAGAGAGCCGCTCATATTGGGCATAGTCCTCCAGGGTGAAGCCGCTGGAGGTCTCCGCCACCACCAGGGGCTTGCCGAAGCGGCCCGCCAGGTCGTGGAGATTGGCCCGGAGCATCTCCATGGTCCCGTGCCAGAAGGGATAATAGGACAGGCCGATCAGGTCGAAGTCGGCCCCGCCCTCCTGCCGGTAGTGGTCGAACCAGGAGCGGTACAGCTCGTTATTTCCTCCGTTGTCCAAATGGAGCATCACCAGTGCGTCCGGGGCCTGCTCCCGCACGGCGCGGATGCCGGCGGAGAGGAGCCGGGCGATGGTCTTGTATCGGGGCGTCCGCCCCAGGGGCCACAGCAGACCGTAGGTCAGCTCGTTGCCCACCGCCACATACTGGGGCGTAGCACCCCGGTCCCGGAGGGCAGTCAGCACCTGGGCGGTGTAGGCATACACCGCCTCCACAAGCCCGTCCTCGTCCAGGCCCACCCAGGCCTTGGGGAGCCGCTGCTTGCCAGGGTCTGCCCAGAAATCGCTGTAATGAAGGTCCAGCATCCAGTCCATACCCAGCGCCTTTGCCCGGAGAGCCAGGGAGAGGACGCAGTTCAGGTCACAGGTCCCCGCCCCGTAGGGCTCGCCCTGAGGGGAATAGGGGTCGTTCCACAGCCGGAGCCGTACCAGGTTCGCCCCCCGCTCATGGAGGAGGGTCATGGCGTCCGCCTCCCGCCCACGGTCCCGGAAGGTGCCGCCGCACTGTTCCACCTCGGCCAGGGTGGAGAGGTCTACGCCGGAAATCCAGTTGGTCATGTGGTTCATCAGTCCTTTTTGGTCATAATGAGCGCACACAGGCGCATGGGCAGGGCCAGTCTCGTGGGAGGCTGGCCCTGTTTTTTGACATTACTTGTCGAAGGTCTCGAAGTCCTCCATGGAGAACCGCTTCATCATGTCCCGGTAGCGGAACCGGGCCAGCTGGTTCTTCGCCAGGACGTCCTCCTCCGTGCCGGTGTACTGGCAACGGATACAATAGTATTCACCCTTATCGCTGTCGTAGAACATATCAATGTCCAGATCCCGCATAAAGCAGGAGGGGCAGCGGTAGTTCAGTTTGCCCTTTCCAGCTTGAGCCATGTGGTAAAGACCTCCTTTTCACAGAGTTTCCCGGTATAGCCCAGGGTGAACATGGGGCTGAAGGCATAGCCCTCCTTGAAGTAGCCCGCCTTTTCCGGCCCCTCGCCCAGCAGAGAGACCCTGGTCTTGATGGGAGGCAGGGTGCAGGAGACCCGGTCCGCCCCGGGGATGGACACCTCCCGGCACTTGTACTCGTAGGGCAGAGACACCGCCCCCTCCCCCTTCACGGCAGAAAGGGTCAGGCTGGTCATGTCCTCGGCGTACTCGGTGGTGCCGTAGCAGCCAACCATGTACTCGTTGATGTCCACCTCCGCCTCCGGGTCGCTCATCTCCAGGATGTTCCGGTCAATGCGGATGGTGCTGTCCCCCTCCCGGAAGGTGATGACGGTCTGGAGCTTCACGGTCAGGTCGGAGAACACCACCTCCACCGGGTCCAGGGTCAGCACCCGGTCGTTCCCCTCCTGGGAGAAGTGGGCCTTGGTGCGGCAGAGGGCCAGATCGACCTCCTCCCCGTTGTGGCACAGCTTGGCGCTGCGGATGGTGCCCTCACCGGCGTAGTGGGTGAAGTAGCCCGCCCGGTACTTCTCCTGGATAAGGAAGGGGTAGCTGGCGTCGGTGACGTGGGGGGTGCCGATGCCCACCGGCCAGTAGAGCTTGGCGGCGTAGGGCCGCAGGTCCACGATGGCCCCGCCCTGGTCCATGTTGACGCAGGCCCGCATATTGGGGTCGCAGTACCAGAAGAGCTGCTTGTCGCTGCCGTAGAGGATATCCCGCCACAGGGCGCACTCCGGCTCGGTATAGTGCTTTTTGGCCCGGTAGTAGTCGGCAAACTCGCTCATGGTCAGGTCCAGCAGCTTGCCCTCCTTTTTCAGCTTGCCGTAATAGGCGCAGCCGTCGGAATAGCTCTTTTTCAGCAGCTCGTAGGGAGACTCCCACCGGCCCATCTTGTTCATCCAGCCGGGGCCGACGAACATCATGTTATAGGCGTAGCCGTTGTTGAACTTCTCCTGATAGCGGTACTGATCGATGAGGTTGTAGAGATAGGGGTACTCCCAGGTCTCGGTGTCATAGATCATGCCCCGGAGGACGTTCTGGGGATGGGTGCCGAAGTTGGAGCCGTTGCCGTCGTAGCAGGCGATCAGGTCCCGGCTCAGGTGGGGGATGGCCACGATGCCGGAATCCTCCTCCTCGTTGGCGGCGGGGGCGTGGGTGTTGACCTTGGAGGGAATCCAGGGCGCCCAGGGGCCGCCGTCCATAAAGGTGTACCAGCTGTTGTTGCAGGTGTGGTATGCCTTGGGACCCTCCTCCCAGCAGGTGGCCACGGCGCACTTGACGGAGGGGTATTTCTCCTTGATGAAGTTGATCAGGTCGGCGTCCATATAGTAGGAGCCGGTGGACTCCGGGTAGAAGCCGAAGCGCTCATGGAACTTCTCAAAGACGTCGGTGACGATGGCCTTCTTGTCCTCCATGGAGAACATCCAGATACAGAAGTCCTTGGTCTGGTACTTCTCCCGGAATTCCTTGCAGGGCAGCCCCAGCAGACTCAGAGAGATCTCGTCGCCGTACTTGGCGTGGTCCTCCTTGGCAAGCTCCACCGCCTCGTCGTTGAACAGGCTGGCGTAGGTCATCTGAATGGTGGTTTTCAGCCCGTTTTCGTGGGCCAGCTGCTGCTGGGTCTTGAAGATGTCCAGGCTCTCGGTCAGCAGCGCCTTCCGGCCCAGGTCCTCCGCCTTGCCGTGGCCGGTGACCTTCTCCGCATACTCCGGCACCATCTCCGGCCGGTGGATGATGTTGACCACAAATTGGCTCATAAGCTCCAATTCCTTTCCGTTCAGTCTATCTCAGGTTCTCTTGCCCGACAGGGCGGGCATTCGGCCCGCTCTCCCGGCAGACGGACTGCCCCACCGCAGGGAAGCAGCGGGGCAGCCCCTGGCAAGCCTGACGGCTTAGCCCTTGACAGCGCCTCCGGTAACACCTTCGACGTAGAATTTCTGCATGATGATGTACAGGATAGAGATGGGGATGGAGATCAGCACACCGCCGGCGCAGAACTGGCCGAAATAGGTGTTGATCAGGCTCTTGTCCAGCATATTATACAGGCCGATAGCCACCGTCCACTGGGAGGACACGCCGGCGTTCAAAATCATCTTGGCGTAGACGAAGTCCATCCAGGGCACCAGGAAGGAGCTGATGATGGTGTAGACGATAATGGGACGGCTCATGGGTAGCACCACCTGGACAAAACACCGGGCTTCGCTGGCGCCGTCCAGCTTGGCGGCCTCCTGGAGCGCCTTGGGCACCGTTCCGAAGAAGCCCTTGGCGATCAGGTAGCCCAGGCCGGAGGAGCCGGAGTAGACCAAAATCAGGCCCAGATGGCTGTTGGTCAGGCCTACCGACTTCAGGACGAAGTAGACGGCGATCATGGACAGAACGCCCGGGAACAGGTTGACGATGACGGACAGATTCTGCAATCCCTTGCTGCCCCGGAAGTCCATGCAGGCAAAGGCATAGGCCACCATGAGGACAAACAGGGTGGAGATGACGCAGGTCGCAATGGCGATGACCAGCGTGTTCATGAACCAGGCCGGGAAGTTGGCCACGGTGTCCGCACCGGTGAACAGCTTCTCATACTGGGTCAGGCTCCACTCCGAGGGGAAAAAGGTGGAGGTGTTGCGCCCGTTGTAGGCGCTGAAGGAGGTCACGACCAGCCAGATGATGGGTACCAGCCAGATGAGGGCCAGCACAGCCAGGACCACCTGCTTGATGACGATATTGACGTATTTCCGTTTCATTACGCAAAATCCCCCTCTCCGGTGCGGGCCACTACCCTGTTAAAGGCCACCAGTGTGAAGACAGCGCAGATGATGAAGATGACGATGCCGATGGTGGCGGCCATCTTGTAGTTGTAGTAGTCCTGGGTCAGCGTGAACAGCCAGGTCACCAGCAGGTCGGTCTCCTTTGCCTGGGAGTTGGCCATGGCCTGGTCGGTGGTGGTGTAGAAGTTGGAGGTGAGCAGATAGATCACGTTGAAGTTGTTGATATTCTTGACGAAGTCCGTGACCAGAGCAGGCCCTGTGACGCTGAACACATAGGGCATGGTGATGTTCCAGAAGGTCTGCCAGGAGTTGGCGCCGTCGATGGAGGCGCTCTCCAGCTGCTCGGAGGGGATGTTCATCAGCACGCCGTTGGCGATGAGCATCTGGTAAGGTACGCCGATCCAGATGTTGATGATGATGATCATCACATGGGCCCACCCTGGCGCTGTCAGGAATGGTATGTAGTTGCCGGAGATCAGTCCGATGTCCTGTAGGAACCCGGTCAGGCCGATGTTTTGCAGGATGGTGTTCATAATGCCGTTGTCGGCGAAGAAGTTCCGCACCAGCAGCAGGGAGACGAACTGGGGCACGGCGATGGTGATCATGAACAGTACCCGCCACATGGGCTTCCACATGGTGGTCTTGCCGTTGACCAGCAGGGCCATGAGGATGCCGCCGAAGTAGGTGGTCAGGGTGGCGAAGAAGGACCACACCAGGGTCCAGCCCAGCACCCGGACGAAGGCATAGCCAAAGGACACGGTCATGCCGCCGCCGCCGAACAGGTTGATAAAGTTATCCAGGCCCACCCAGTCGAACAGGGCGCTGGGCGGCATATGGTTTTGGTCGTAGTTGGTGAAGGCCACAAAGATCATGATGATCAGCGGCACGACGGTGAAAATCACCACACCCGCAATGGGGAGGGCCAGGAGGACGATGTAGAACTTCTGGTTGATGTAGTCGTTCAAATCCTCCCGGAAGTTGTTGACGTGCTTTCCGTGTTCCTGGTCCTTCTGGAGACGGTAGACGTTTTTGACGTTGTAGATCCAGATATAGATGGCAAACGCCCAGACGACCAGGGTCACGACGGAGAAGAGCAGGATCATGAACGAGTTGTCATAGTCGTTGAACTCGTTCTGCATGGTCACCGGGTTGAACACGGACTCCTGCTGGACCGTGCCCAAGGTGCCAAAGTCAGAGATGTAGGGAATGCCCACCAGAACGGTATAGGCGATGATGAGCGCCTCCAGGGCGGTCATGATAATGGCCTTGATATACTGCTTCCGGCCCAGATAACCGGCGCCGAACCAGACCAGGGAGAGCTTGACGAAAATGTCGCCATCGGCAATCGCGTGGCCGAAGTCCGCAAAGAACCGGCCAACGGCGCCGAAGCCGGACTTGAGTTTGTTCATGGATAACCTCCTTGCCATTTCTTTCGATGCTACAGAGGAAGAAAAGCCCGTATGCACGGCGAGTGCATACGGGCCGTGAGTCAGCTATCTGTCAGGAAGGCAGAGCGCAGACGGTTTTTATCAGTCCACAGCGGCGGTGACACCGACGACCAGCTCGTCCAGAGCGGCCTGGATGGCGTCATCATCGTTCACGTCCAGGGTCTGCTGGGCGATCATCTCACCGAAGGTAGCGGTGGGATCCCAGAACTTGCCGCCCACAGACTGAACGACACCGTAGACGTCCTGTGCGGAGGAAGCGGCGATGGCGATGTTGGCGGAGACTGCCTCGTTGGCAGCGGCGTTGGTGTTGGTGGGAGCCAGCTGACGAGCCTCGAAGCGAGCGGTCTGAGACTCCTCGTTGGTCAGATACTCAGCCAGGAGAGCGGCCCAACCGGCGTTCTGAGAATAGGCGTTGACGCCGATCAGCTTGAAGCCGGAGTAGCAGCCCTGCTGGACCTGATCGCCGGCGCAGGTGAAGGTGGGCAGCTTGGTGGCGGCATAGCCGTCGCCGAAAGCGGCCTGAGCGGCCTCGGCATCCCAAGTGCCGGAGACGGCGGCGCA
>JAJBUB010000061.1 GCA_020860575.1 Clostridiales bacterium
TCATCTGGTAGAGCGCCACCTTGCCAAGGTGGAGGTAGCGAGTTCGAGCCTCGTCTTCCGCTCCAAATGAAAACAGGAGCAATCAAGTTGCTCCTGTTTTCCATATGGCAACATAGCCAAGTGGTAAGGCGTGGGTCTGCAAAACCCTGATTCCCCGGTTCGAATCCGGGTGTTGCCTCTTTCGACCGGTTTCTGTCCTCCGACAGAGGCCGGTTTTGTCTGCGTTTCCAAATGACCCTTCCCTCGTTTGGCGGCACTTCGTTAAAATCAACGTTGAGATCCTGTGATTGCTGTGCTAAACATTGTAGGTACATGCGATGAAGCGATTGTACAGGAGGCAATTTCTGTTATGATCGAAACCTGGGATATTCTCTTTCCCGCTCCCACCGGCCCGGAATCCCGGCGGGCCTACGTCTACCTCCCCACCTCCTATGAGGAGATGCCGGAGCAGCGCTATCCCGTGCTCTATATGTTCGACGGCCACAACGTCTTTTTCGACGAGGACGCCACCTATGGCAAGAGCTGGGGCATGGGCAAGTATCTGGACTATACCGACACGGAGCTGATCGTGGCTGCCGTGGAGTGCAACCACAGCCCCGACGGGGGCCGTCTGTCGGAGTATTCCCCCTTCACCTTCCGCGACCTCACCCTTGGCTCCATCCAGGGCCGGGGCAAGCACACCATGGACTGGTTTGTGGAGGTGTTCAAGCCCCTCATCGACGGGAAATACCGCACCCTCCCCGACCGGGCCAACACCTTCCTGGGAGGCAGCTCCATGGGCGGACTGATGAGCCTGTACGGGGTGCTTGCCTACAACAACGTGTTCTCCCGGGCGGCGGCCCTCTCCCCCTCCATCTGGTTCGCCACCGACCAGCTGGAGGACATGATCCTCAAGGCCCCTCTTGACCCGGATACGGTGGTGTACATGGACTACGGCTCCCGTGAGATGAAGTTCCACCCCAACATGGCCCACCAGTTCGGCGAGGTCACCGCCATGCTGCTGGACCGGAGAGTGCTGCTCACCAGCCGCATCGTCCCCAGAGGCGACCACTGCGAGGCCTGCTGGGAGAAGCAGATCCCCTTTTTCCTCAACGTACTGCTGTACCGGCCCTGACCCGGCAGGCGCGGCGACCCACAACCCCACAGGGAGAGACAGAGAGATGGAAACCAACTACTTTAAGGACTACAGCCCCGCCCTGGACCGGGAGATGGAGTGCAAGCTCTACGGCCACGCCGGACGCCCGGTGATCTTTATCCCTTGCCAGGACGGGCGATTCTACGACTTTGAAAACTACAAGATGACCGACGCCTGGGCCCCCTGGATCGAATCCGGCCAGGTCATGGTGCTGTCCATCGACACGCTGGACAAGGAGACCTGGTCCAATAAGAGCGGCGACCCCTACTGGCGCGCCCGCCGCCATGAGCAGTGGATGCGCTATATCACCGACGAGATAGTGCCCTTCCTCCGGGGTCTTGCCAACGAGCGCAACGGCTGGGAGGGGTATCCCGGCGTCATCGTCTTTGGGTGCAGCCTGGGAGCCACCCACGCCGCCAACCTGTTCTACCGCCGTCCCGACCTGTTTGACGGTCTGCTGGCCCTCAGCGGCATCTACACCGCCGACTACGGCTTTGACGGCTATATGGACGACGTGGTGTATCAGAACTCCCCCGTCCACTATATGGCCAATCTGCCGGCGGATCACCCCTATATCGAGCTGTACAACCAGAAGAAGTCGGTGATCTGCGTGGGCCTGGGCAACTGGGAGCTGCCCAACTCCACCCGGCAGCTCCACGGCATCCTCCAGAGCAAGGGCATCCATACCTGGGTAGACTACTGGGGCTATGACTGCTGCCACGACTGGCCCTGGTGGTACAAGCAGGTGGCCTACTTCGTGCCCTGCCTGCTCAGCTGAACCGGACGACCCGAACCATTCAACCATAAAAACCTGAGAAAATGAAAGCGAGCGATCCCTATGAAAAACTTTATCTTCATCTCTCCCAACTTCCCCACCAACTACTGGCTGTTCTGCCGGGAGCTGAAGAAGAACGGAATGAACGTCCTGGGCATCGGCGACCAGCCGTATGACGAGCTGTCTGCCGACCTGAAGGCCAGCCTGAACGAATACTACAAGGTGAGCAACCTGGAGAACTACGACGAGGTCTATCGTGCGGTGGCCTTTCTGATCTTCAAGCACGGCCCCATCGACTGGCTGGAGTCCAACAACGAGTACTGGCTGGAGCGGGACGCCAAGCTCCGCACCGCCTTCCATATCACCAGCGGTTTCCAGGTGGAGGATATGCCCCGCATCAAGTACAAGTCCAGGATGAAGACCTATTACCGCAAGGCGGGCATCCCTGTGGCTCGGTATCATCTGGTGGACACGGTGGAGGGCTGCAAGAACTTCATCCGCCGGGTGAAGTACCCCGTCATCGTCAAGCCGGACAACGGCGTGGGGGCCTCTGACACCCACAAGCTGTCCAACGAGGAGGAGCTGAAGCGGTTCTTCGAGGTGAAGAACCCCGCCGTGACCTATATCATGGAGGAGTTCGTCCATGCGGAGGTCAACTCCTACGATGCCATTATCGACTCCAACGGAGAGCCTCTGTTTGAGACGGGCAACGTCACCCCCAATTCCATCATGGACATCGTCAACGACAACGACAACTCCATCTACTACATTCTCAAGGAGCTGCCGGAGGACACCCGTGCCGCCGGTCGGGCCACCGTCAAGGCCTTCGGTGTCAAGAGCCGATTCGTCCACTTCGAGTTCTTCCGTCTCACCGAGGACCAGAAGAGCCTGGGCAAAAAGGGCCAGGTGGTGGCCCTGGAGGTCAATATGCGCCCCTGCGGCGGCTTCTCCCCGGATATGATGGACTTCGCCCACAGCACCGACGTGTACAAGATCTGGGCTGACATGATTGCCTATGACAAGTCCTCCCTCCCGGAGGGAGAGCACTCCTTCTGCGCCTACGCAGGCCGCCGGGACGGCAAGGACTTCGTCTACAGCCACGCCGAAATCATGAGCAAGTACGCCGCCAACATGAAGATGGTGGGCCGCATCCCCGACGCCCTCGCCGACGCCATGGGCAACCAGATGTATGTGGCCACCTTCCCCACTCAGGAGGCGCTGGACCAGTTCTATCAGGACGTGCTCCGGGTCAAGTGAGGATACGGAAAATGCAGCAGCACCCCCGACGATCTCCGTCAGGGGTGTTGCTTTTTGCTGCCAAATCTCAGGCGTTTGATCCGGTTTCATACTCCGTCAGATAATCCACAGCGATCCTGGCGTGGAGGGCGGCAGCCACGGGCAAAGCCTGCTCTGACACCCGGAACTGAGGGGTGTGGGAGCGCCACCGCTCCGGCCAGGCCGGGTCCGCCGTCCCCAGTTGGAAGTAGCAGCCCGGGACCTGGTGGCTGAAATAGCCGAAGTCGTCCGTTCCCATGGATGGCTCTGTACCCACATGGACGTTTTCCGCCCCCAGCAGCCCGGCGGCGCTCCGTCGCACCAGCCGGGTCATGGCGGAGTCGTTTCGGACGCCGGGATAGCTCTCCTCAATGACCACCTCCGCCTGACAACCCATGGCCCTGGCGACAGTCTCCACCATCTCCCGGAACAGGGCGGTGATCTCCCGTCTCCGGGTATCCCCCAGGGTGCGGATGATACCGGTGAGCCGGGCCTCCGTATCCAGCACATTCCCCGCCACGCCGCTGTGGAAGGTGCCTACCGAAATGACCACCGGCTCCGTGGGAGCCGTTCTCCGGCTGACCAGGGTCTGGATGGCGGTGACGATCTGAGCGCCCGCCACGATCACGTCGTCCCCCTCGTGGGGCTTCGCCCCGTGGGCCCCCCGGCCCCGGAGGATGATCGTAAAGGGGTTGGAGGCCGCGCAGATGCGCCCCTCCATCACCGAGATCTCCCCTGTGGGGAGCTGGCTGTCACAGTGGATGCCGAAGACGGCGTCCACATGGGGCTGCTCCATGCACCCGTCCCGTATCATGAGCTGTGCGCCCCCGTCCCCCTCCTCGTTGGGCTGGAAAAAGAACTTCACATTTCCCGGCAGCTCCTCCCGGTGGGCGGCCAGGAGCTGGGCGGCTCCCAGCAGGGCGGCGGTGTGGAAGTCATGTCCGCAGGCGTGCATGACCCCCTCGTTCTGAGACGCCCAGGGCAGGCCGCTCTCCTCCCGGATGGGCAGGGCGTCCAGCTCCGCCCGGATGGCCACCGTCCTGCCCGGCCTGCCGCCCCGGAGCAAGCCCACGATGCCCGTATCCGCCACGCGCTGGGCCTCCAGCCCCATGGCCAGCAGCCGCCGCTCCACCAGGACGGAGGTAGCATGCTCCTGCCGTCCCAACTCCGGGTTCTGATGGATGATGCGGTACAGATCCCTCATCTTACCGGATAGCGCCTCCGCCTCCTGTCTCAGCGTATCGTTGCCTATCCCTTCGCCGTTCATGTCTCCACGCTCCTTACAGACGCACGAAATAATGATTTATTTTATCACGCTTTCCACATTTCATCAAGTCCCTGACCCGTCCGTCATCAAATTTTGAGGCCAAAAAGCACCGGCTCGCCAGTTGCAAGCCGGTGCTTTGCGCCGTATGATCGCTCTGCCTGTTTTCCCGGCAGGTCAGGACGGGAGAGACGGTCCGTCGCTCCCGGATCCGTCCGCCTCTGTCTCGCCGAACCGGGAGAGGACATCCCCCTCCGGGGCGTGCTCCGCCTCCGGGTGGAACACCCGCTCGAACTCCAGGGCGGACATCGTCTCGTGCTCCAGCAGGAACCGGGCGGTCTGCTCCAGGGCGTCCCGGTGCTCCTCCAGAATGGAGCGGCACCGCTGCCCCGCTTGGTCGAGAATGGCCCGGACCTCCTGATCGATGGCGGCGGCGCTCTCCTCGGAGTAGCTCCGCTCCTGGCCCATGGAGCGGCCCAAAAAGACCTCGTTGCTGGCCGAGCCGTAGACCGCGGCCCCCAGCCGCTGGCTCATGCCGTACTTCGCCACCATGCTGTGAGCGATCTGGGTGGCCCGTTGGAGGTCGCTGGAGGCCCCGGTAGACACGTCCCCCAGCACCAGCTCCTCCGCCGTGCGCCCGCCCAGCAGGCCCACGATCTCCTCCTCCAAGGCCCGCTTGCTCTGGTAGGGCCGGTCCTCCTGGGGCAGAGCGATGGTCATGCCCCCCGCCCGGCCTCTGGGGACAATGGTGATCTGATGCACCGGGTCCTGGGTGGGAAGGAACCGCATGGTCACCGCATGGCCCGCCTCGTGATAGGCGGTGAGCCGCCGGGCCTGGGGGGTGACCACCTGGCTCTTTTTTTCCGGTCCGGCGATGACCTTGATCATGGCCTCGTGGAGGTCTGCCATGGAAATAAAGGGCTTGTCCCGGCGGGCGGCCAGGAGCGCGCCCTCGTTCATCAGGTTTTCCAGGTCGGCCCCGGTGAAACCGCCGGTGGCGCGGGCGATGACGCTGAGATCCACATCCTCCCCCAGAGGCTTTTTCCGAGAGTGTACCTTCAAAATGCTCTCCCGGTCCCGGATGTCCGGATAACCCACATAGATTTGCCGGTCGAACCGGCCGGGGCGCAGCAGCGCCGGGTCCAGGATGTCCTGCCGGTTGGTAGCCGCCATGACGATAACGCCGGAGTTGCCCGCAAAGCCGTCCATCTCCACCAGGAGCTGATTCAGGGTCTGCTCCCGCTCGTCGTGGCCGCCGCCCAGACCGGTGCCTCTCTGACGGCCTACGGCGTCGATCTCGTCGATAAAGACGATGGCCGGGGCGGTCTTTTTCGCCTCGCTGAACAGGTCCCGGACACGGCTGGCGCCCACGCCCACATACAGCTCCACAAAGTCAGAACCGGAGATGGACAGAAAGCGGACCTCCGCCTCTCCCGCTACTGCCTTAGCCAGCAAGGTCTTGCCGGTACCGGGAGGTCCCACCAGCAGGATGCCCTTGGGGATGCGCGCCCCCAGACGGTTGAACTTCTCCGGGTCACGGAGAAACTCCACCACCTCCTGAAGCTCCGCCTTTTCCTCCTCCGCGCCGGCCACGTCATCAAAGGTGACCTTGGGGGCATCCGGGTCGTCGTTGCTCACTGTCCGGGCCTTGCCGAACGGGGCGGGACCCGCCCCCGGGCCCCCCAGCGGACGGGTCATCAGCCAGAACAGCAGCACGATCGCCCCCACCGTCACCAGGGAGGGCAGCATCGACACCCACCAGGGGGTGCTGGTGTCGGGATAATAGTAGTACTGGGTGATGATCCCATCTGCCGTCTGCTCTTTGACCAGGTCGTTCAGGTCCTGGTAAAAGGTATCAAAGTCATGAATTTCGCAGGTGACGGTGGTCTCCCCGTTCACAGCCTCCTTCAGCGTCAGCTCCACCTCGTTGTCCCGGACGGAGAACTGCTCCACCTGCTCCTGCTGGAACAGCTGGACCATTCGGCTGTAGCTGATCCCCTCCGGCTCCTCCCAGTCGGACAGCACGCTGACCAGGGAGAAGATGATGCACAGCAGCACCAGATAGGACAGGGCAGTGCGGTAGGGTCTGTTCATTGGCTCACTTCCTCATGGGGTGATGACCCCGCTGCATTTTTACTCGTAGATCTCCGGCTTCAGAATGCCGATATAGGGCAGATTTCGGTACTTTTCCGCATAATCCAGGCCGTATCCAACCACGAAGGCGTCAGGCACCAGGAATCCATAGTAGTCCGCCGTCACCGGCTTGGTACGCCGCTCCGGCTTGTCCAGCAGAGTGCAGATGCGGATGGAGGCCGCATTTCGCACGGAGAGCACCTTTTTCAGGTAATCCATGGTGTTGCCGGAGTCCAAAATATCCTCCACCAGAATGACGTGCGCTCCGTTGATGGTGTCAGACAGGTCCTTCTTGATCTCGATCTGGCCGCTGGAGCTGGTCCCCTTCCCGTAGGAGGAGACAGACATAAAGTCCATCCGGCAGGGAATGGTGATATACCGGCTCAGGTCGGCCATAAACACATAGCAGCCCCGGAGGATGCCCACCAGCACCACGTCCTCCTTGTCCTCATAGTCTTTGGAGATCTGCGCGCCCAGCTCCGCCACTCTGCGCTGGAGCTGCTTCTCGCTGTACAGCACCTCGGCGATGTCCTGATCCATACCCATGTCAGTCTCTTTCCTTTCTGTCTTGATTTTGTATCATGATCTGCCAGGCCCCGCTGCCCGGCTGGGGAATCCAACTTGTATCTGTACCCAGGCCCAGGACAGCGGCCACTTGGCCCTCCGCCTCCAGCACCAGGCAATGTTCCCGGCGCTCCCTGGGGATTTTTTTCTCGATGAGCAGCTTTTTCAGCCGTTTCCGGCACTGTCCGGGCAGCTGTATCCGGTCGCCCGGCTGTCTTGGCCGGAGGAGCAGCGTCCCCTCCGGGGGACGCAGGTAGAGGCTCCCGGCCTCCGGCGTCTCCAGGCAGAGGCGCTCCCGGCATATCACGGTTAGGCCAAGGGGCGGAAGCGCCGCTTTCTCTCCCGGAGCCAGCTCCACCGGCTCCGGCTCGTCAAGGGGCGGCCGTTCCGCTGTGACCATCAGCCGGTCATAGACCCGCAGGCCACGCAGCCCGGCAGTCAGATCGCATTGAGCGGAAGGGGCCTCCCCCGCCCCCAAAGCCAGCAGCCGCCTCCGCTGCTCCCAGGGCAGCACCGCCCCAGGGCGAACCGTCTCCGCCATCTGCTGCACCAGTCGGAGTGCGACCGCCTCCGGCTGGGCCAGGAGGTCATCTACCGAGACGGACACCCCCTCTGGCTCCTGCCGGAGCAGCTGCGCCCCCCGCTCCCGGACCAGGCCGGAGAGACATTCCTCGTCCAGCCGCAGGCTCTCCGCCGTCCGGCCCAGGGTGGGGACCAGATTGGGGTTCCGCTCCTGCAATAACGGCATCACCTGATGCCGGATGAAGTTGCGGGTATAGGCGGTGTCGCGGTTACTCTCGTCCTCCCGCCAGGGAACGCCGTTGGCCCGGGCGTAGTCGGTCAGCTCCTGCCGGGTAATTTCCAGCAGGGGGCGGATGAGCTTCCCCCTTCTGGGTGGGATGCCCCCCAGCCCCCGGAGGCCGGAGCCCCGGAGCAGGTGAAGCAGCAGCGTCTCCGCATTGTCCTCCGCCTGGTGGGCGGTGGCGATCCAGTCCGCCCCCAGCGCCCCGGCGCAGTTCTCCAGAAAGGCATAGCGCAGGAAACGGGCGGCCTCCTCGGTGGTCTCCCCCGTCTCCCGGACACGGGCAGGCACATCTCCCCGTCCGGTGCGGACGGGGATGCTCCGCTCTCTGCACCAGTGGCAGACAAAGTCCACGTCCTCCGCTGCGCTCTCCCGCAGCCCGTGGTCAAAGGTGGCCGCCGTCAGGGAAAAGCCCTCCCGCTGACTCCACCGCCACAGCAGATGGAGCAGAGCCATGGAGTCCACGCCCCCGGAGACGGCGCAGAGGACGGTATCTCCCCGCTCCAGAGGAAACCCCATCCGGCGGCAATAGCCCTCCACCCGGCGCTCCAGGCTCACTCCTGATGCTTCCATTCCCGGTTGGCGAAGGTGGTGAACTCCGGCAGCCACTGGACCATGACCTTGCCTGTCTCGCCATGCCGGTTTTTGGCCACGATGATCTCCGCGTGGTTCTTATATTCGCTGTTTTCGTTGTAATAGTCGTCCCGGTAGATGAACATGACCTCGTCTGCGTCCTGCTCGATGGCGCCGGACTCCCGGAGGTCGGAGAGCATGGGGCGCTTGTCCGCCCGGCTCTCGTTGGCACGGGAGAGCTGGCTCAGGCAGAGCACCGGCACGTTCAGCTCCTTGGCCATGATCTTCAGCGCCCGGGAGATGTCGGAGACCACCTGCTGGCGGCTCTCTCCGGAATAGTTCTGTTTGCCGCCGGAGGAGGTCATGAGCTGGAGATAGTCGATGACCACCAGGCCCAGATTTTCCACCCGCCGGCACTTGGCGTTCATGTCCGCCACGGACAGCATAGGGTTGTCGTCGATGAGGATGGAGGTTGCGTTCAAGCTCCGGCAGGCCAGAGTCAGCTTCTCCCAGTCCTCCTCCTCCAGCTGACCGGTCATCAGCTTCTGGCTGGGGATAAAGGATTCGCTGGAGATGAGACGCATGACCAGCTGCTCCCGGCTCATCTCCAGGGAGAAGAACACCACCGACTTGCCGGAGTGCTTTCCCGCCTCCAGCAGAATGTTCAGCCCCAGAGAGGTCTTGCCCATACCGGGGCGGCCCGCCAGCAGCACCAGGTCAGAGTTGCCCAGGCCGGAGATCATCCGGTCCAGATCGGTCAGTCCGGTGGAGAGGCCGGGGACCTCGCTGTCCGACTCGGACAGCTCCCCGATGCGGGCGTACACGTCTGCCGTCACAGAGGAGATGGGAATCAGCCCCTGGGCGGCTCTGCCGTTACGGATGGCGTAGATCTTTTGCTCCGCCGCCTCCAGCACGTCCGACCCGGTGCCGGTACCCTCGTTCACCAGTCCGGTGATCTCCTCCGCCGTCTCCGCCACCCGGCGGAGCAGGGACTTGTCCCGGACAATCTCCACATATTCCATGACATTGGCGGCAGTGGGGGTCACCTCCATCAGCTGGAGCAGAAAGGCCCGGGTGGTGCCCTCCACATAGGTCCCGTCCTGGCGCATCTGCTCCTGGACGGTCACCGGGTCGATCTTTTTGGACAGGGAGAACATGGAGTAGATGGCCTCATAGACCTCTAAATGCTGCTTGACGTAAAAGTCCTCCGGCCGCAGCTTCTCGATAACCTGGGGGATACAGCGGCTGTCGATGAGCATGGCGCCCAGCACCGCCTGCTCTGCGGCGTCGGAGTGGGGCATCTGTCGGCTCAACAGCTCATCCAGTTCGGGCATTGGTATCACTTCCTTGAAAACGAAGGCTTTCCCGGCCTCCGGCGGGGTACTTTTCCCCCGGGAAAAGTACCCAAAAGCGGCTCAGGGCTTTGCCCCGAGACCCCACTCTGTAGTGGGACGGCCCCTGCGGTGGCTCGCCGTTGCGTCGGTCAGAGAACCCCCTACAGAAGCCGGGCGGGGCAAAGCCCCGCATTTGTGCGCTTATTGTTCGGCTGATGCGTAGCCGATGCGGCTACTTATGCCTCCTCCACGAACACATAGACGGTGCCGGAGACCTCATACCCCAGCTTGGCCTTCACCTGATAGCCTCCAAAGGCCTTGATGGGGTCGGACTGGAGGCTGGTCTTGGGGACATCCACCCCGTACTGCTCCTTCAGGGCCACGGAGATCTCCTTGGTGGTGACGCTGCCGAACAGCCGCCCGCCGGAGCCTGCCTTGGCCTTGACGTGGACCGGCATATCCTTCAGTTTTGCGGCCAGCTCCAGAGCGGCGGCCCGCTCCCGGGCCTCCTTCTCCAGACGGGCCTTCTCCTGCTGCTTCATGGTGTTCACATTGTCCGCCGTGGCGGTCACCGCCAGCTTCCGGGGAATGAGGAAGTTCCGGGCGTAGCCGTCGGAGACCTCCACCATCTGGCCCTTCTTGCCCTGTCCGGCAACATCCTTTTGCAGTATGACTTTCATATTCTGTACGTTCCTTTCTGGTATCCTTTACGGGAGATCAGCTCTCGTAATATTTGTCGATGGCCTGGAGCAGCCGCATGAGCGTATCCTGGAGGGTGCTGTTGTGTACCTGCGCCCCGGCCGCCGCCGCGTTTCCGCCGCCGCCCAGCATCTCCAGGATGTACTGGACGTTGACCTCGCCAACGCTGCGTCCGCTAATGATGACCGTATCCCCGTCGGGGTACAGCACAAAGGAGGCGTCCGCACCGGCCACGTTGAGCAGCTCGTCGGCGGCCTGGGCTGCGATGACCCGGCTCACCTGGTTGGGTACCGCCGCCACGGCGATGTCCCCGTGGACCATCTTGGCCATGCGCAGCACGTCGTACTTGGCAATGGTGTCGTCCAGATCGTTCTGGAACAGCTTTTTCACCTCGGTGGTGTCCGCCCCCCGGCGGCGGAGGAAGGCCGCCGCCTCAAAGGTGCGGCCCCCGGTGCGGAGGGTGAAGTTCTTGGTGTCCAGCACGATGCCCGCCAGCAGCGCCTCCGCCTCGGTGCGGAGGAGATCGGACGGCTCGATGAGGTACTGGATCATCTCAGTCACTAGCTCACTGGCGGAGGAGGCGTAAGGCTCGTGGAAGTTCAGCGCCGCATTGGAGATATAGTCCGCCGCACGGAGGTGGTGATCGATCACCGCCACCTTGGAGGCAGATTCCAGCACATCTCTGGCGATGACCTGCTCCGGGCGGTTGGTGTCCACCACCACCAGCAGGGATTTGTTGTTCAGCCGGAGCATGGCCTCCTGGCTGGTGATGAACCGACCCTCATACTCCGGGAGCTGGGAAATGCGCTTTTTCATGATGGAGCCGGGGTAGTAGGTGGGTTCCTCAATGATATAGGCCGGAACGCCCTTGTGCCGGGCGATGGCGCAGATGCCGATGGCTGCGCCCACAGCGTCCAGATCGGCGAAATGGTGTCCCATGACGAACACCTCGGAGCTGGTGTGGAGCAGCTCGTTGAGGGCGTTGGACATGACCCGGCTCTTGACCTTGGTGTGCCGCTCCGTCTCCTTGGTCCGGCCCCCATAGAATTCGAAGTTGAAGCGGTTCTTGATGACCGCCTGGTCGCCGCCCCGGGAGAGGGCCATCTCGATGGCAAGACTGGCAAAGTCCTGCATCTCTCCAAAACCGGCGTCCATGCCAATGCCGATGGAAAGGGTGGCGTTGACCCCGTTGGGGCTGACCACCTTATGCACGGCGTCCAGCACAGAGAATTTTCCCTGCTGGAACTGCTCCAGATACTGCTCTTCAAAAATGCAGAGGTAACGGTCCCGGTCATACCGGCACAGCAGGCCCCCGGAGGGCTGGAGCCAGGCGCTGATCTCGTCCTCCACCGAGGAGCGGAGGGAGCTTCTGGCCTTGTCGTTGGTGCCGCGGATCAGGTCCTCATAGTTGTCGATGAGCAGGATGGAGACCACCGGCTTTGTGGCGTAAAACTGCCCCCGGATCTGGGCCAGAGCGGTGATATCGATCCAGTAGGTGGTAGCCAGCAGGGTCTGGTTCCCCTCCCCCGACCGGGAGACGTGGCCAAAGACCATATAGCTCTTGCCGTCGATCTTGTACTCCGTGGGACACTCGGTCTTGCCGTCCAGCAGCCATTTGGTGGAAAAGCCGGGAACGGCGGCGTCGATTTTGGTGTCAAACAGGTGTTCCCGGTCCCCGGTGATCTTCAAAAACCGGTCGTTGGACCAGATGACATCCCCGGTGTCCGGCTGAAAGATGACCATGGGGAGAGGAGAGTTGACCATGGTATCCTTGCTGGCGGCGTCGATATGGTTAGTGACCCGGGCAATGTACTTGGCCATCTCCTTCCGGCGGCGGTTCCGGACGATCAGGTAGTAGATAAACAGCAGCAGCACCACGCCCAGCTCGATCAGGCCCAGCTGGAGCCGAAAATAACAGGTGATCCCGGCAAATGCCGCCAGAACGATCAGGTAGAGCCTGACCTTTGGCTCCAGGATACGGTTCAGCTTCTGGTTCACCCGAGTCTCCCCCTTTCTCGCCTGCTCAGCCCGAACAGGCTGGTTCCCATTATATGTCCAAATTATGGCACAACAGAGCGAGAATTGCAAGAGAATTCCCAAAATGCAGGAAAACCCGGGGGATGCGTCCCCAAGTCGCCTCCCGTCGGCTCCGGTTGTTCACAATTCGTTCCCAAACTTCTCACAAAATCTTCATGCACTTCCGCCGCGGCTCTGGTATACTTCTCATTGTCAGGAACGAAGCATTCAACAAACATCCTCCTTTCTTTTCTCTCTCTTTTTTCTCTCAACCCACAGCCCGACAGACGAAAGCCTGCCGGGCTGCGGGCGTTTTCCGGCTTGTCCGAATGAAAAGGCTCCTCCGTTTTCCGAAACGGCGGAGCCTTTGTCTGTGAGGTGATTTGACGTTTTCGGTTGAAAATGCGGGAGCCTTCTCATTCCCCCTGCCCCCGGAACCGCAGCAAACGGCGGCCCATGGGGGGAACGGACGCCGTCAGCCGACCGTTCTCGGCGGGGACCGTCTCTCCGCTGTCCAGGTCTTCGGCGGAGGGAAAGTCCCAGGGGACGGAAATTTCGGTTTCCGTATCCCCGGCGTTGACCGCCAGGGCGATTGCCTCGTCCTCCAGCGTACGGGCGAAGGACAGCGCCTGGCCGGGGCAGTCGCCCCAGACGATCCCGCCGGAGCGGAGGCACTCGTTCTGCTTTCGCAGACTGCCCAGCTCCCGATAGCAAGCCAAAACCTCCTCATCCTCGTTGTCCCAGGGATAGGGACGGCGGTTGAAGGGGTCCTCGAAGCCGGTCATGCCCGCCTCGTCACCATAGTAGACGGTGGGGGCACCGGGGAAGGCGAACAGCACCGCCAGCCCCAGCCGCAGCCGCTGCCAACCCTGCGTCCGCTCCTGTCCGGTCATGACATAGGTCGAACGGGTCTCCTTGCTCCACTCATACCGCTGGGAGCCGACGCCCAAATAGGTCAGAATACGCAGGGTGTCGTGGGTACCCAGGGCGTTCATGGCGGACTAGAACGCGAAGGGCGGGGAGTTCTCCCGAAGGGTCTCCATCCGCTCCCGGAAGTCGGCCCCGGCTCCCCCCAGGAGAAAGTCGATCAGGGCGGAGCGGAAGGGATAGTTCATCAGTCCGTCCAGATGATTGCCCAGCAGGTGCTTTCGCCGGACGCCGTAGGCCACCTTGTTGGAGCCGTCCTCCCAGACCTCTCCGATGACCACCGCCTCCGGGTTCTCCTCCCGGACGGCCTGGTGCAGACCGCGGATAAAGTCGTCGGGCAGCTCGTCGGCCACGTCCAGCCGCCAGCCGTCCGCCCCCGCCCGGAGCCACTTGCGCACCACCGAGTTCTCCCCGCCGAAGATGAACTCCCGGTAGGAGGGGCAATGCTCGTTGACAGCAGGGAGAGAGTAGATGCCCCACCAGGATTCGTATTCATTGGGCCAGTTGGTAAAGCAGAACCAGTCGTAATAGGGGGACTCTTTGCTCTGCTTCGCCCCGGCGTCGGGGTAATAGCCGTCCCCGTTGAAGTAGCGGCTGACATAGCCGGTGTGATTGAACACGCCGTCCAGAATGACCCGGATGCCCCGCTCATGGGCCGCCTTGCAGAGGGCCTGAAAATCCTCGTTGGTCCCCAGCATGGGGTCCACTCGGTCGTAGTCCGCCGTGCCGTAGCGGTGGTTCTCCGCCGCCTCAAAGATGGGGCAGAAATAGATGGTCTCCACGCCCAGGGAGGCGATATAGTCCAGCTTTTCCTGGATGCCCTTCAAATCGCCGCCGAAAAAGTCCCGGTTGCGCACCTCGCCCCGCTCGTTGGGCCGCCACTCCGGCTCGCTGTTCCAGTCTCCGTGAACGGTGCGTCCGCCCACCATGCCCATAGGGCTGGGTACCCGGCTCCGGTGGAACCGGTCCGGAAAGATCTGGTAGCACATTCCCTTGCCAAACCAGTCAGGCACCCGGTCGGTGGGGTCATAGACGGTGAGCTGATAGGGGCCAAGCTCTTGGTACTGGCCGTTCAGCCCGGTCAGCTGAAAGGAATACCAGATCAGGCCCAGATAATCCCCCACCGGCAGGCGACCGGAAAACACGTCGACGCCCCGATCGGTGTCTGTCCAGATCATAGGATATTCCCGGACCCGGTCGTTGTCCGCCTCAAATCGGGCGATCAGCTTGCCCTGGGAGAATCCCTCCCGGCGCAGCGGGCGGAGCTTCAGCTCCACCACCGTCCCCGGCGTCACCGCCCCATAGGGATATTTATACTCCTCGCTCCGGGAGTAATAGGTCTGGTTGTCATACATGGCACTCATCCCTTTTGGTCTGTTGTCATTACGATAGGGCACCTGCCCCTGCCTGGAGCAGATGCCCTGTCAGTATAACACACAATTTGCCTTGTGAAAAGGAAAAATTTGGGCGGCTGCACCCGGGTGTGCGGCGTCACTTGAAATACTTGCTGGTACGATAGCCGATGGCCTCCGCCAGATGGAGGGCGGAGATCTGCTCCGCCCCCTCCAGGTCGGCCACCGTCCTGGCCACCCGGAGGATGCGGTCATAGCTCCGGGCAGTCAGCCCCAGCCGCTCGAACGCCTGGCGGAGCAGGGTGTTCCCCGCCTCGTCCAGCACACAGTACCGGGACAACTCCGGCTGACCCATGTGGGCGTTGCAGTCCACCCCGGTCCCCTGGTAGCGCTGCCGCTGCCGCTCTCTGGCCCGCTCCACCCGCTCCTTGATCTGGGCGGAGGACTCTCCCGGTTTCCGGTGGCTCAGCTCCTCATAGCTCAGGGCGGGGACGTCCACCTGGAGGTCGATCCGGTCCAGCAGCGGCCCGGAGACCCGGGAGCGATACCGCTCTACCTCCCGCTGACTGCACCGGCACCGCCTGTCGTCAAAGCCGTACCAGCCGCATTTGCAGGGATTCATGGCGCAGACCAGCATGAACTGGCTGGGATAGACCACCGTCCCTGCCACCCGGGAGATCTGCACCTTTCCGTCCTCCAGAGGCTGACGAAGCACCTCCAGGGCGTCCCGGTTGAATTCCGGCAGCTCGTCCAGGAAGAGCACCCCGTGATGGGCCAGAGAGACTTCTCCCGGTCGGAGCAGCGCACCACCGCCTGCCAGAGCAGGGGGTGAGACGGTGTGGTGGGGAGAGCGGAAGGGCCGCTGGGTGGCCATGGGGTGTTCCGCGTCCAGCTGTCCCGCCACGCTCATCAGCTCGGTGACCTCCAGCGCCTCCTCCTGGGTCATATCCGGCAGGATGGAGGGGATACGCTTGGCCAGCATACTCTTTCCCGAGCCGGGAGGACCCACCATGAGCAGGTGATGTCCTCCGGCAGCGGCGATCTCCGCCGCCCGCTTCACCTGGGCCTGGCCCTTGATGTCGGCAAAATCGGGAACGACCTCCGCACTGGGCTTTGGCGTCCAGGGGACGGCGGGGGCGATCTCCGAGCGCCCGCAGAGGTGGTCTACCAGCGTCTCCAGCCGGTCCACTGGATAGACCGTCAGCCCTTCGGCCAGAGTGGCCTCCGGGGCGTTGTCCCGGGGGACAAATAGGCGTTGGATGCCCGCCCGCCGGGCGGCCATGGCCATGGGCAGCACTCCCCGCACCGGCCGCAGCTCCCCGGAGAGGGAGACCTCTCCCAAAAAGGCGCAGTCCTCCAGGGAGGCAAAGATCTGCCCGCTGGCGGAGAGGATGCCCACCAGGATGGGCAGGTCGTACACCGTCCCCTCCTTCCTCCGGTCCGCCGGGGCCAGGTTGACGGTGATCCGCCCCACCGGGAAGGTAAAACGGCAGTTTTTCACGGCGGCGCGGACCCGGTCCCGGGACTCCCTCACGGCGGCGTCGGGCAGGCCCACCACCTCGAACCCCGGCAGCCCCGGGGCCAGGTCGCACTCCACCCGCACCTCATAGCCGGAGATCCCCTGGAGGGCCAGGGAACGGACGCTGACGACCATAGCACTCACCTCAAATCAGACGTTGTCGTTTTCCAGGAAATAGGTGGCCTCCATATCCGCCACCGACAGGGCGAAGGCCAGGGGGTACATCTGGAACGCCTTGCCTACGACCCCCTTGTCCTCGCTGCCGGAGAAGCCCATGTGGTAGCGGATGGCGAAGGCCTCCTCACGGGTGAGCCGGAGATAGCCGTTGACCACATAGACGCTCTTCTCCCCGTGGCCGTAGGGCATGGGGTCGTCGAACTGATAGGATGGCACCTGGGTCCATTTGCCGTCCTCTCCCTTCACGTTGCGGAAGGTCTTTTTGTAGCAGCCCGCCTTGCACACGTCGTGGAGCAGGGCCACCAGAGCTACCGTCTCCTCGGAGTACTCTAGGCCGTACAGCTCGTTCACCCGCTCCCGGGCCAGGTAGTCCACCAGGCAGTGGTAGACGTTCAGGCTGTGCTCGCACAGGCCCCCCTCGTAGGCCCCGTGATACCGGGCCGAGGCGGGGGCAGTGAAGAAATCGCTCTTGTTGGTGAGATAGTCCAGCAGGGCGTCCGCCCCCTTCCGGGTGATCTTCTCCCGGTAGATCTCGGTGAATTCCTCTTGGCAGGACATTGAAAACACTCCCTTCTGTGGGATGTAATATGAGAAATTATAGCATACCTCTTGCCGCTCCGCCACAGTTCCCGGCAAATTTTCGGGAAAATCGGTTTCTTTGTTTCCGGCTGTGTGATATAATGAAAAAAGATATGGACAAAGGGACGGGGCGCATCGGCCCCGGCCGTTCTCTGCACTCCGGGAGGTGCCTTATGAAAGAGAAAATGAACGTCACCATCGCAGGCTCCACCTACACCCTGGTCACCACCGACGACCCTGCCCATGTGGAGCAGGTGGCCGCCCAGGTCGACCAGATGATGACCTCCGTCATCCAGCAGGCCAAGGTCTCCGCTCTGGACGCCGCCGTGCTGACGGCGATCAATGCGGTGGACTCCGCTGTCCGGGAGCAGCAGACCAGCCAGGGCCTCCGGGACCAGATGAAGGACAACCTGGAGGAGAACCGCAAGCTCCGCCAGGAGCTGGCCGACGCTCGCCGGGAGATCACCCGGCTGAAAAAGAATCCGAGAAGCAGCGCTTCGAACTGACGCATTTTGACGTGTCGGGACGGTGTCCCGGCGCGCTGAGCAACCACAAGAGGGGAACGGACATGATGGAAATACTCTCTCCCGCTGGCTCCTATGAGGCGGTGACCGCCGCCGTCCAGAGCGGAGCGGACGCCGTCTATCTGGGGAGCAAGGCCTTCAACGCCCGGCGAGGGGCGGCCAATTTCGACGACATCAGCCTCCGATCTGCGGTAGAATACTGTCATCTTAGAGGGGTGAAGGTGTACCTCACTCTGAACACCCTGCTCAATGACCGTGAGCTGCCCCAGGCCGCCCGACTGGTCTCCCTGTGCAGTGAGATCGGGGTGGACGCCCTCATCGTCCAGGACCTGGGGGTGGTTCGGATGGCCCGTCAGGTGGCCCCCGACCTCCCCATCCACGGCTCCACCCAGATGACCGTCCACAGCCTGGACGGGGTGCTGGCCTGCGCCGCCCTGGGGATGGAGCGGGTGGTGCTGTCCCGGGAGCTGTCCCGGCAGCAGATCGCCTTTATCTGCCGCCGTTCCCCCATCGAAATCGAGGTATTCGTCCACGGGGCGCTGTGCATGTGCTACTCCGGTCAGTGCTTTCTCTCCTCTGCCATCGGGGGCAGAAGCGGAAACCGGGGGATGTGCGCCCAGCCATGCCGGATGATGTACGGCTGGGGCGGCAATGCCGACAGCTATCCCCTGAGCCTGAAGGATATGTCCCTGGTCCACCACCTCCGGGAGCTGGAGGAGACGGGCGTTGCCAGCGCCAAGATCGAGGGCCGGATGAAACGGCCGGAGTATGTGGCCATCGTCACCCGGGTCTATGCCGACGCCCTCCGGGAGGGCCGTCAGCCCACCCAAAAGGAGCTGAACGACCTGACCGCCGCCTTTAACCGCCAGGGCTTCACCGACGGCTATTACATGGGTAAGACCGGGCCGGAGATGTTCGGCGTTCGGGAGAAGGAGCAGGTCCCTGAGCGGCTCTTCGCCCAGACCCGGCAGGAGTACCGCCGGGAGCATCCGCAGGTCCCCGTCCGCTTCTCCCTGGAGATGAAGGAGAGCTGCCCTCTCCGGTTGCAGGTAGAGGATGACCTGGGAAATCAGGTCTCTGCCGAAGGCCCCGTCCCCCAGCAGGCAGTCCACCACGCCGTCACCGAGGAAGAGCTTTGCCGTCAGCTGGAGCGCACCGGCGGCACACCCTATTTTGCCGACGAGATCGAGACGGCGATCGACCCCGGTCTGTCCGTCTCTCTCTCCGCCGTCAACGGTCTGCGCCGGAGGGTGCTGGACGATCTGAACGTCCTGCGCATCCGTCCCCCGGAGCGCTCGGCGGGACAGTTTTCCCCCGCCCCGAAGCGGAAGGGCCGGGAGGAGCCGCCTGTCTTTACCGTCTCTCTGCGCAAGGGAGAACAGCTGACCCGGGGGCTGCTGGATCAAAAGCCTCAGGTTATTTATCTTCCCCCGGAGGAAATTCTCGGCAGCCGTGCCATGGTGGAGGCTGCCATGGAGCGCTCTGTCGAGGTCTGCGCCGCCCTGCCCCGGATCTGCTGGGACAGCGAGCGGGGCAAGCTGACCGGACAGCTGGAGCAGGTGCGGGAAATGGGCGTTTCCACCGCCCTGGTGGGAGAGCTGGGGGCGCTGACCCTGGCGCTGAACCTGGACTTCGCCCCACGGGGCGACTTCGGCCTGGGTGTCTACAATGGGGAGACGTTAGAGCAGCTCAAGGAGATGGGCCTCATCTCCGCCGCCCTGTCCTTTGAGCAACGACTCGCCCAGGTGCGGGACGTGAGCAAGCCCATCGACACGGAGCTGATCGTCTACGGACGCCTCCCCCTGATGATCACCCAGAACTGCATCATCAAAAACCGGACGGGCCGGTGCGCCTGTCAGGGGACCAATATCCTCACCGACCGCACCGGGGCCAGGTTCCCGGTCCTCCCCGCCTGGGGCTGTCGGAACGAGATCCTCAACTCCAAAAAGCTCTTCCTGGCGGACAAGCCGGAGAGCTGGCAGCACCTGGGCCTGTGGGCCGCGCGGCTGAGCTTTACCACCGAAAATCCCCGGGAATGCGCCACCATCCTGGAGCGCTATCAGGGCCGCGGGAGCGTCGATCCCTCCGACATCACCCGGGGACTGTACTTCCGGGGGGTCGAATAACCGCCCGGGACGGGACACGCAGAAAGAGGTACACGCCATGAAGCTGAACTGGAAAGCCCTCTCCCCCAAAATCGGCCGGGAGATCCCCGCCCCCTACTACGCCAGCGCGGGAGCCGCCGCCATGGACCTCCACGCCTGTCTGGAGGAGCCGGTGACCATTCCCCGGGGAGGGCGCGTCCTCATCCCCACCGGCATCGCTATCGCCCTGCCCTCTCCGGACTATGTGGCCCTGATCTTCGCCCGCTCCGGGCTGGCCGTCCGCCACGGCATCATCCCCGGCAACTGCGTGGGGGTCATCGACAGCGACTACCGGGGAGAGATCAAGGTGGGATTGTACAATTCCGGCACCGCCGACTTTACGGTGCAGCCGGGCGACCGCATCGCCCAGATGGCCGTCGTTCCGGTCGTTCAGGCGGAGCTGGTGCAGACAGATACCCTGGACGAGACAGAGCGGGGCGGCGGCGGCTTCGGCTCCACCGGGCGATAGCCAGCGGCCAGTGGTTAATGGTCAGTGATAAAGGAGAATATGATTATGTCGATTATTTTAGCCTCTCAGTCTCCCCGGCGGCGGGCGCTGCTGGAGCAGATGGGCATTACCGATTTCACCGTCCTCCCCGCCAGGGGGCAGGAGGATATGTCCGCCGAGCTGACACCGGAGCATCTGGTGGAGACCCTGGCACTGAATAAGGGCCGGGAGGTCGCCGCCAGGACAGCGGCGGGCAACCTGGTCATTGCCGCCGATACGGTGGTGGCTCTTCACGGGGAGATTCTGGGAAAGCCCCAGGACGAAGCGGACGCCTATCGGATGCTTCAGCTCCTCTCCGGGGAGACCCACGCCGTCCATACCGGCGTGGCCGTCCTCCGGGACGGGCAGACCCTGTGTGAGCATGAGACCACCCTGGTCCGGTTCCGTTCCCTCTCCGAGCGGGAGATCCGGGCCTACATCGCCACCGGGGAGCCGATGGACAAGGCCGGGGCCTACGGCATCCAGGGCCGGGGAGCCGTGCTGATCGAAGGCATTCAGGGAGATTACTGCAACGTGGTGGGTCTGCCGGTCTGCCGCCTGAGCCGGATGCTGGAGACCTTCGGCGTCCGGGCACTGGGATAAGCTGCCGGGACGGGGACGGGTCACCATGAAGAAATTCCTTCAAAAAAACGGCTTCGCCGTGCTCATTGTCGCCCTGCTGCTGACGGCGGCGGTGTCCATTCTCACCGCCCTGATGCCCGTAGACCCGCTCACCGATCTGGCGGGTATCCTCGCCACCCCCTTCCGGGCGGCGGCGACTGCGGTGACCTCCTGGGCGGAGGGCATCTGGGACTATGCCACCGAGTATGAGGCGCTGAAGGAGGAAAACGAAGCACTCAGGCTCCAGGTGGCCCAGTTGGAGGAGGAGAACCGGGAGGCCACAGAGGCGCTGGAAGAAAACGAGCGTCTCCGGGAGCTACTGGAGCTGCGGGAAAAGCGCTCCGACTTCGTCTTTGAGTCCGCCACCGTCACCGGGCGCAGCGTCACCAGCTGGTCCGCCACCCTGACCATCAGCAAGGGCACTGCCCAGGGAATAGAGGAGGGCGACTGTGTCATCACCGAGGCCGGCTACCTGGTGGGGGTCATAGGGGAGGCGGGGACCAACTGGTCCACCGTGGTCACGATCATCGACCCGGACACCTCTATGGGCGCCCTGGTCTTTTCCACTGGGGAGGACGGACTGCTGGAAGGCGATCTGACTCTGATGCTGGAGGGAGCTTGCCGCCTGTCCTATCTGAGTACCGATTCGGCTATCGCCGTTGGAGATGAGGTGCTGACCTCCGGGCTGGGGGGCGTCTACCCCTCCGGGCTGGTGATCGGCACGGTAGAGCGGGTGGAGACCACCTCCTCCGGCGTGGAGCTGTACGCCGTTCTCCGGCCTTCCGCCGACCTGGAGGCGCTGGAAGAGGTTTTCGTCATCAAAGAATTTGACATCGTAGAGTGAAGGGCATGATCAGGAATCGAAGGCAAAACCGAATGAAACGTCCCCCCTCCCCTCCTCGCCGGGAGGAGGCGTCCGGCTGGCCGGTCCGTGTCGGTGTGTTGCTTCTTTGCTTTTTTCTGGAGCGGTGCGTCCTCAACCGTTTCCCCCTCTGGGGCGGCACTCCGTTGCTGATGCCCCTGGCGGTGGCGGCCATCGGCTTTCTGGAGGGTTCCGGCCCCGGGGCGGTCTGCGGCCTGGGGGCGGGATTGGCAGGCGCTCTGGCCATCGGCTCCGACGGGACCGCCCTCATCTGGTTTGAGACCGCTGTGGGCCTGGTCTGTGGCGTCACCCTGGACAAGTCCCTGGGCCGCACCTTTCCCGGCTATCTGCTCTGTGCCCTGGGGACCGTGCTTCTCTGGGAGGGGTTACAGTCGGTCATCCACATTCTCTTTCTGGGGGACGCCCCCGGGACGGTGCTGGCCCTGGCCGGGGCGGAGGGGGGCTATTCCCTGCTCTTTGCGCCGGTCATTTACCTGGTTTTTCACTTGCTCCACGACCGGTTCCGGTCGGAGCTGGAGTTTTAACGGCCTATGAGACAGAATACCTTTCGCTTTCGCAGTCTAATCCTGGCCGCTGCGCTGCTGGCCGCTCTGGTGTGGTTCCTGGTGTTGCTCTATGACGACCAGGTTGTTAACGGCATCAACATTGACGAGTCCTCCGCCGCCAACACCATCACCACCGAGGAGACGGTAGAGGCCGCCCGGGGCATCATCACCGACCGGAACGGCCAGGTCCTGGTGAGCAACGAGACGATTTACAACGTGGCTCTGGACGTGGGAGCCATGGGAGATTACAGCGCTCAGGCCTCCGTCGTCCGACGGCTGCTGGAGCTGTGCCAGGAGCTGGGGTTGGAGGCCAACGACGGCGGACTCCCCCTGACCTGGGACGGAGAGAGCTGGCAGTTTACCTCAGATTCCCCCTTCGTCACCGAGGACGAGGAGGGGAACGCCTCCGATACCCGGTTTGCCCAGCTCTGTCAGGAGATGGGCTGGCCCACCGACGCCTCCGCGCCGGAAAAAACGGCCCAGGCCATGCTCTCCACCTTCGGTCTGGAGGACGAGGGCGACCGGGAGATATTGGATGTGCTGTACGCCTGCTACCTCCGGGAAAAAGAGATCCTGTGGACCACCTGGTATCTGGCCGAAGACGTGGATATCGCCTTTATCGCCACCGTCAAGGAGGAGGGCCTGTCCGGAGTGGAGATCAAATCCACCACCCAGCGGGTCTATCAGACCGCCTACGCCGCCCATCTTCTGGGCCAGGTGGGGCTGATCTCCGCCGAGGACTGGGACGAGGGGGAGAATTACCAGTCCCAGGGCTATTCCATGGATGCCACCGTGGGCATCTCCGGGGCGGAATACGCCTTTGAGTCCTATCTCCGGGGCACCTCTGGCACGGTGCAGCGGGTGACCAGTCTGGACGGGAACCTGCTCAGCGAAAGCTATGTGGAGGAGCCGGTGGCGGGCAATACCGTGGTGTTGACCCTGGATATCGGTCTCCAGGAGGCAGTGGAACAGGCCCTGGCGGAGTACACCGAGGAGATCAACGGCGGTGAGGGCGGCAGCGCCGCCGTGGTCATCGACGTCTCCGACGGCAGCGTTCTGGCGGCGGCCTCCTGGCCCACCTATGACATCTCCCAGTACCGGGCACTGTACAGTGAGCTGGCCTCAGACGAGTTGAATCCCCTGTTCAACCGAGCCTTTCTGGGTACCTATGCCCCCGGCTCCACCTATAAGATGGTCACTGCCACCGCCGGACTGAATACCGGGGTCATCACCGCCGACTCCACCATTCGCTGCACCGGCTACATGGACTACTATGGCACCACCTTCCGCTGCTGGTACTATCGGCAATACGGTATGACTCACGGGTTAGAGACGGTGACAGAGGCGCTGCGGGACTCCTGCAACATCTTCTTCTATACCGTGGGCAGTCAGGTGGGCATTGAGACGCTGACGGAGTACGCCCAGAGCTACGGCCTGGGGGTGTCCACCGGCATCGAGCTGAGCGAATCCACCGGCGTCAACGCCGGGCCGGAGTACAGCGACCAGGTGGGGACGGTCTGGTACCCGGGCAACACCCTCTCCGCCGCCATCGGCCAGAGCGACAACCAGTTCACCCCCCTTCAGATCTGCAATTACATCGCCACCCTGGTCAACGGGGGAAACCGCTATTCCGTCCATCTGCTGAAAAGCGTCACCACGGCCAGGGACGGCGAGGTGATCGCAGCGTATGAGCCGGAGGTGGTCAGCACGGTGGAATTGGCCGACGGCGACCGGGCCGCCATCCTGGAGGGGATGGCGGAGGTGGTGGAGAGTACCTCCACAGTAAAGGAGGCCTTTGCCAACCTCACGGAGCAGGGCATTCAGGTGGGGGCCAAAACCGGCTCCGCCCAGGTCTCCGGTCAGGAGAACGCCAACGGCCTGTTCGTCTGCTTCGCCCCCTACGACGACCCGGAGATCGCCGTCTGCGTGGCGGTGGAAAAGGGCGGCTCCGGCGCCGCCACGTCAGTGATCGCCGCCGCCATTATGGAATACTACTTCTCTGTTGAACCCTCTGAGATGGAGTCAGAGACAGAAAGCGATCCGGCCATGTAGCTTCTCTCAAACCCTGTTACAGCTGCAAACGCCCCGGAACAGCGGTCGCTGTTCCGGGGCGTTGTGCGTCATTCCTCCAAGGGCAACACCTGCTCCGGGGGCAGATAGAGCCACCGGGGGGCCGCCGTGCCGGCGGGACGGTTCCAGAGGATAGGAGCAGTCTGGGGACGGTCCGGGGGAACGAGACAGGTGCGCAGGTCGAAGGGACCGGCGATCTCCCGGAGGACCTCCGTCTCCACCACGTTGTCTCCCGGCCTGTCTGCGGGGCGGGGGCCGTTGGGACGCAGACCCACCAATGTCACGCCGGGAGACACGGCCTGGGCGGTGGTCAGCTCCACGCCCCAGCCGATGAGCCGGAGCCGATGCTCCCCCACAGGGACAGCCTCCAGAATCGTCTCACAGCCGGTGAGCCGGGCCACCTGCCGCCGCCGGGGATTGGCCAGCACCTCCTCCCGGGGGGCCTGGAGCAAAATCTGCCCCTGGTCCATGACCACCAGCTCCTTACAGAAGTGATAGACCTCCTCCAGCCGGTGGGAGACCAGAATGGCCTGCCCGGAGAAGCTGCGCAAAAAGTCGGTCAGCTCCTGCTGTAGCTCGTCCCGGAGCACCTGATCCAGGGCGGAGAACGGCTCATCCAAGAGGATGGTCTTTGGCTCTGGGGCCATCATCCGGGCCAAGGCCACCCGCTGCTGCTGGCCGCCGGAGAGCTGGGCGGGGCAGCGGCCCTCCAGCCCCTCCAGACGGAACTGGGCAACGAGGGATTGCACCCGCTCATGCCGCTGGGCCTTGGGCAAGCGGAGACCGGAGGCGATATTCTGAGCCACCGTCATGGTGGGGAACAGGGCGTAGTTCTGGAACAGATAGCCCACCTGACGGCTTCTGGGGGGCAGATCGACCTTTTGGGCGCTGTCGTACAGCAGCCGTCCGTCCACCTCGATGCGTCCCCGGTCGGGGGAGACGACCCCGGCGATGGATTTCAAAGTCATGCTCTTGCCGCAGCCGGAGGCGCCCAGGATGCCGATGCGGGGGCACTGGCTCTCCAGGGCGATATTTAAGGTAAAACGGCCCAGCTCCCGCTCTAATTGCAGAGAGATCGCCATACTACCACCTCTCTTTCGGGGCAGCCGTCCGGCTGGAGAGCAGATTGATGGCAAGAATGAGGACAAAGGCAATGATGATGACCACCGCCACCCAGATGCCCGCCGTCAAATAGTCGCCGTTTTGCAGCACCATGGCGATGCGCTGGGAGATGGTGCCTGTCTTTCCGGCGATATTGCCCGCCAGCATGGAGGTGGCCCCGTACTCCCCGATGGCCCGTGCAAAGGTGAGCACTGTGCCGGAGGCCACGCCGGGGCCGGCGGTGGGGATAATCACCCGCCAGAAGATGACGGTGTCGCTCATCCCCAGGGTGCGGGCGGCGTGGATCAGGTCCACGTCCACCTGCTCAAAGGCAGCCCGGGTGTTGCGGTACATCAGGGGGAAGGCGATCACCGTGGCGGCAATCACGCAGCCCAGAAAGGTCTGCACCACCTTGATGCCCAAGTATTCGTAGAGGAAGCTGCCGAAGGGGCGACGCAGGGAGAAGATCAGCAGCAGGAAAAAGCCCGCCACCGTGGGGGGAAGCACCATGGGCAGGGTCAGCAGCCCGTCCAAAACAGCCTTCCATCTCGGAGTGGCGGACATGGCCCGGCGGGCCGCCCACAGCCCCAGAAAGAAGCTGAGGACTGTGGCGGCGGCGCCGGATTCCAGTGTGATCCAGAGGGGCGACCAGTCCAGATGGGAGATGGTCGAGATCAGCTCCTCCATATCAGCGGTTGTCCAGGAACATATAGGTGGTAAAGACCTCCATGGCCTCATCGGAGGTGATGTAGGCCAAGAACTCCTCGGCGGCGGCGGTCTGTTCCTCAGAGACGGCGGACTCGTCCAGCGGCGCGACCTGGGCCACAGGGTAGATGATATTGCCGGTCAGGTCGGTGGAGACGTGCTCCAGGATCTCGATCCGGTCGATCTCAGAGTAGGCGTCGGAGTAGTAGACGGTGCCCACCTCGTTGGAGCCCTCGGCCACGGCCTGGAGAACGGCGGAGACATTGGCGCACTCATTGATCTCCACCCCGCCCAGGGCCTCGGAGACCTCAGCGGTGGTGATGTCAGAGGCGGTCAGGCTGCTGTCCAGCACGCCGGAGGCCTGGAGCGCGGTCCGGGTGTAGCGGCCCACGGGAACAGAGCCGTCCGCCAGAGCGATGGAGGCGGCCTCGCTCAGGTTGTCCAGCCCGGTGACGGTGGTGCCGGAGCCCTGCCAGGTGATGACCACGACCTCATTTTTCAGCAGATCGGTGCGGGTGCCGTCCACGATGCGGCCCTCTTCCTCCAGCTGGTCGATCTCTTTGGTGGAGGCGGAGAAGAAGATATCGCAGTCATAGCCCTCCTGGATCTGGGTGAGCAGGGTGCCGGAGCTGGCGGCGTTCAGGGTGATGGTGACGTTGGGATGCTCCGCCTCATAGTTCGCCTTCAGCTCCTCAAAGGCGTTGTTCAGAGAGGCGGCGATAAACACGTTCAATGTGACCTCTGCCTCGGAAGAGGTGTCCTCCGCCTCCTCAGCGTCTCCCTCTTCTTCTGCGGCGTCGGCGTCCTCGGACTCGGTGTCGGCCTCCTCAGTCTCTGCGGCATCGGCGTCCTCCGTCTCCTCAGCAGAATCCTCCGTCTCGGCGGCAGAGGTGTCGTCGGCAGGGTCAGAGGCGTCTTCCGTCGTGCTGCCGCAGGCGGTCAGGGCGACGCCGCTCCACCGGGCCCTCAGCAGCGCCGGCAGCGTTTTCATCATTCATTACCCCATTTCTTCGTAATTTGGCTCGGGAGCGAATTATTTCTAAAAACAACTCCCAATCCTTGCAGAAAGGGGCTGCCTGTCGGCAGCCCCTCCTGCGTTTGCACTATTCTAACATTTGACAAAAGCCCTGTCCAATTGTATTATAGGGGTAAAGCTGATATTTCGATAGGTAAAACCTATTAACGAAAGGGGAGAACGTCCATGACCCTTCGACACCTGCGCATTTTCTGTGCTGTCTGTGAGCGGGGGAGTATGTCCGCCGCCGCCCAGAGCCTGTTTATGGCCCAGCCCTCAGTGAGCCAGGCGGTCCGGGAGCTGGAGGAACACTACGGCACCCTGCTGTTTGAGCGGCTGGGCCGTCGGCTGGCCCTCACCCCGGCGGGGGAGCGGCTCTACCCAAAGGCGAGGGCCATGGTGGATCAGTTCGACGAGCTGGAGCGGGAGAACGCTCAGGAACGACAGCCACAGGTCCTCCGCATCGGAGCCAACCTCACCGTGGGGTGCGCCCTGCTCCACTTCTACCTGAACCGGCTGGAGACGGAGTATCCCCAGGCGGAGCTGCGGGTCTATGTCAGCCGCTCCTCCGACCTGCTGGCGCAGCTGGAGGACAACCGGCTGGATGTGGCGTTGACGGAAGCACTCCCCGGGCAACCGAATTATATTCAAATTCCCTTTGCCCGGGACCGTATCCTGGCCGCCGCCCACCCGGAGTATCCCATCTTTCGGCACACTCCCGCCACGGCGGAGACGCTTTCCCGGACCCGGCTGCTCCTCCGGGAGCGTGGCTCCGGGGTGCGGGAGCAGTTTCAGCGGCTGATGGAGCAGGCAGGCTGTCCCTGTGAACCCTACTGGGAGTCGGTGTCCTCCACTGTCCTCATCCGGGCCGCACGGGAAGGGGAGGGCGTCACCGTCCTGCCCTACCAGCTGGCCCGGGAGGCGCTGGAGACGCACCAGGACAGCTTCCGGGAGGTGCCGGTGCAGGGGATGGATTTCAGCCGGGAGCTGGTGCTGCTCTACCACCGGGACAAGTACGTCTCTCACCTCATGGGCCGGCTGATCGAGCTGGTGACGGAGCGCAAGCCATAAAAGAACTGCCGCCCGGCCTCCGGGCGGCAGTTGCTGCAATACAGAGCGGTTTAATTTGTCCCGGCGGCCCGCTTCAGGCCCCGGACACGGTGACTTCCGTGGAGCCAGTCCACCTTGAGATAATAGATGCCCAGGGTGACGGCGCTGAGCAGCCAGGTCAGGGGATAGACCCAGCTGACGGTGGTGAAGGACTGGGTGATGGGGACCATGACGGTGAGAAATCCCACCCGGACAAAGCACCAGTAGGCCATCATGGTCAGCATGGGGATCACCGCCCGTCCTGCCCCCCGGAGAACGGCGGAGACGCAGTGGCTGAAGGAGAGCAGGAAGTAGAAGGGGGTGCAGATCCTGGCCCATTGAACGCCGTAGGCAATGGCCTCCTCTTCCCGGGTAAATGCCCCGATGAGTACGGGGATGGTTATGTAGATGATGACGCCCACCACCTCCGCCAGGGCGACGGAGCAGAGGATGCCGAAGCGGGAGCCTTTTTTGGCCCGCTCATACTCCCCGGCACCCAGATTCTGGCTGACGAAGGTGGTCAAGGCCATGGTAAAGCTGGTGATGGGGATAAAGCCGAAGCCGTCGATACGGGTGTAGGCCCCGTAGCCCGCCACGGCCATCTCGCCGAAGGCGTTGATATTGGACTGCACCACCACGTTGCCGATGGAGATAATGGAGTTTTGCAGCCCGGCGGGGAGGCCGTTGGAGACAATCTGCTTCAGCATATCCCAGTGGAACCGGATCTCCCGGAGCCGGACCTGGTATACCTCTTTCACCCGCACCAGCCGCCACAGGCAGAGGAACGCGCTGATGAACTGGGCAAGAATGGTGGCCAGAGCCGCTCCGCCCACCCCCAGATGGAGTACGGCGATCATGATCAGATCCAGCACTACGTTCAGAACGGAGGAGATGATGAGGTATTGCAGGGGATGACGGCTGTCTCCCACTGCCCGCATGATGCCGGTGCAGGTGTTGTAGAATACCATGCCCAGCGCCCCGGCGAAGTAGGTCTGAATGTAGGCGGTGGCCTCCTCCAGCACCTCCTCCGGCGTTCCCATCCACAGCAGGATCTGGGGCGCCAGCAACACGCCGATCACGGTGACCGCCAGTCCGGAGGCAATGCCGAAGGCCAGGGCTGTATGGACAGCCCGGCGCAGCTCCGTCTCGTCCTCCGCACCAAAATAGTGGGAGATGACCACTCCCTCACCGCCGGCCAGGCCCATAAAGAAGCCCACCAGCAGGAAGGTCAGGCTCCCGGTGGAGCTGACTGCCGCCAGAGAGCTGTTCCCCAGCAGATTGCCCACAATGAGGGAATCCGCCACGTTGTAGAACTGCTGAAACAGATAGCCCAGAAAGATGGGAAAGGCAAAGGTGACGATCTTGCGGCCGATGGGGCCGGAGGTCATCAGATCGGATGATTTTGACGCAGCCACGAAAATGTCTCCTCTCTCGTTCAGATGGGGAGCGCAGCCTTCAGCAGCCGCTCTCCCCGTTGTGACCCGCCATGGGTCGAAACCAATTTTGCGTCATGGAACCGGTAAGGCCCTGGGGCAGCTTACCGGTCTGCGTCACATCATAGCAGAGAAAAGCGGGGTTGTCAATGGCCTGTCTCTGACTGAGAGACTGCGCCGTGTCCCTCGGGAGCTCCTCCGTGTGCAGCAATGACAAAAAGTGCCGATTTTGTCCTTCTTACCAAAAACATCCCCGTTTTGTCCGGAGCCGGGACAAAGCGGGGATGTTTGCTTGCCGTGGTCACCGATGGTCTATCGGTGTCTCCCAAACCCCAGCAGATACAGGAATCCGCCGCAGAGTACCAGGATGACCATTGCCACGCCCACTCCGGCGCAGACGCCGCCGAAGTCGATCCACACATCGGTGACGCTGGAGGAGCGGCCGGAGACATAGAGCTGGATGAACTCGTCTGTATTGGCGATGATCAGTCCCAGGAGCAGAGGCCAGCTGATGTGCCGGATATAGTGCCGGGTGTACACACGCAGACAGAGCATGAACCAGAAGCCCAGCACCATGAACTCCCCAAAATGTGCCCATTTGCGCACGGTTGCCTCGGTCAGTGTGGACAGGCCAATGCCGGAGAGAAACTGGTTGATGATCGCCGTCACCTCGCCGCTTCGGGCGGAGGACACCGATCCGATCTCCAGGGAATTGCTGAAGATGAACCAGGTGGTGTAGACAGCGAAAAAGGTGAACACCACCCGAAACAGAATGAGCATCACCCTGGAGAATGTGCTTCGCTGTGTGTTGGCCATAAGATCCCCTCCCTGCCATACCTGGCTGTCATTGCCCCACTATATGACAGCTTTTGAGAGATGTCAAGGAAAGAATGTGTGAATTTTCCCTGTCCGCCTTGTCTTTCCTCACCTTCAATGGTATAATTCCCGTGGAAAAGAGCTGCGGCCCCGCCGCAGGGTTGGGAGGAACATCATGACCTATAAGGAAGCATTTATCACCTTTATGGTGCGCTCCGGCGTGCTGACCTTCGGGGATTTCACCACCAAGAGTGGCCGAAAGACCCCCTATTTTGTCAACACCGGGAACTACCGCACCGGCGCTCAGGCCGCCCAGCTGGGAGACTACTACGCCGCCTGCATCCAGGAGCATATGCCCGACGGCATCGACGCCCTGTTCGGCCCCGCCTACAAGGGCATCCCCCTGGCGGTAGCCGCCGCCTCCTCCCTCTATCGGAGCTATGGCCGGGATCTGCCCTACTGCTTCAACCGGAAGGAGGCCAAGGACCACGGAGAGGGCGGCTCCATGGTGGGCTACAAGCCCCAGGACGGGGACCGCATCGCCATCATCGAGGACGTGGTCACTGCCGGGACCGCCGTCCGGGAGTCCATCGCTCTGTTTGAACACGTCGCTCAGGTGGATATCAAGGCTCTGTTCGTCTCAGTGGACCGGATGGAGCGGGGTACCCGGGACTGCTCCACCCTGGACGAGCTGCGGCAGGATTACGGCATCCAGGTCTATCCCATCGTCACCGTCCGGGAGATCATCGACTTCCTCTATCAGACGCCCATTGACGGCGTCGTCTACATTGACGACGACAGGCGCGCCCAGATGGAGGCATATCTGACAAAATATGGCGCAAGATAATTCGAACGAACGGCCCTCCCGCCCGGTGAGCATCCACGCAGGCCACCGCCAACGGATGAAGGAGCGCTTTCTCAAATATGGCGGGGATCAGATGGAGGATCACCAGCTGCTGGAGCTGATTCTGTTTTACGCTATCCCGCAGGGAGACGTGAATCCCCTGGCCCATCGGCTCATCAACCGTTTTGGCAGTCTCCGGGAGGTGCTAAACGCCGACCCGGAGGAGCTAAAGCAGATCGCCGGGGTGAGCAGTCACACCGCCGCCCTGCTCCGGCTGTTTCCCGAGGTGGCCGCCCGGTATCAGCAGGCGGAGGCCATCTCCTCCGCCACAGTCATCCGCAACGCAGCCGACGCTGCGGAGATCTTTCGCAGCTGCTTTGTGGGCGCGCGGGTGGAGAAGGCGTATATGATCTCCACCGACGTCAAGGGGAAGCTGCTGGCCTGCGACCTGATCGGCCAGGGTTCGGCGGACTCCGTCGCCTTGGACAGCCGAAAGGTGGTTCGCACCGCCATCAGCCGCAACGCATGGCAGGTCTTCCTGGCTCATTGTCATGTCAGCGGCATAGCCGCTCCCTCTGTGGAAGACCAGCAGGCCACGTCCCGTCTCCAGCGTGCCCTGGGGCCGCTGGGGGTCCGGCTCTCCGATCATTTGATCTTTGCCGATGGGGACTATGTCTCCATGCTCCAGTCCGGGTTGATGGAAATATGGCGCTGACGCAAACATGTTATTCTTCCGGGAGATGCTCTCATGCCCAATTTTCAGGTGGTAAGTGAATATACCCCCAGCGGTGACCAGCCCCAGGCCATCCAGTCCCTGTCCCAGGGGGTGGAGCTGGGGCTGAACGAGCAGACCCTGATGGGCGTCACCGGTTCCGGCAAGACCTACACCATGGCCAAGGTCATTGAGGCCGTCCAGCGGCCCACCCTGGTCCTGGCCCACAACAAGACGCTGGCCGCCCAGCTGTGCAGCGAGTTTAAGGAGTTCTTTCCCCACAACGCCGTGGAGTATTTTGTCTCCTACTACGACTACTACCAGCCGGAGGCCTATATCCCCCATACGGACACCTTCATCGAAAAGGACGCCGCCATCAACGAGGAGATCGAGCGCCTGCGCCACAGCGCCACAGCCGCCCTGTTCGAGCGCCGGGATGTGATCGTGGTGGCCTCCGTCTCCTGCATCTACGGCCTGGGCGACCCCATCGACTACAAAAATATGGTCATCTCCCTCCGCACCGGCATGGAGAAACGCCGGGAGGACCTGCTCCGCAAACTGGTGGAGATCCGCTACGAGCGCAACGACATCGCCTTTGAGCGCAACACCTTCCGGGTCCGGGGGGACACCATCGACATCTTCCCCGTCTACTCCAAGGACAAGGCCATTCGGATCGAATTCTGGGGGGACGAGGTGGACCGCATCTCCGAAATTCAGGCAGTCACCGGCGCCCCCACCCGTATCCTGAACCATGTGGCCATCTACCCCGCCAGCCACTACGTCACCACCAAGGAGAAGATGGACCGGGCCATCGGGGAGATCCAGACAGAGCTGGAGCAGCGGGTGGAATACTTCAAAAGCCAGGACAAGGCTGTGGAGGCCCAGCGCATCCAGCAGCGGACGGAGTATGACATGGAGATGATGCGGGAACTGGGCTACTGCAACGGCATCGAGAACTATTCCCGGGTCATCTCCGGCCGCCCGGCGGGCTCCCCGCCCATGACCCTGCTGGACTATTTCCCCAAGGACTTTCTCCTCTTTGTGGACGAGAGCCATGTCACCCTCCCCCAGGTCCGGGCCATGTACAATGGCGACCGGGCGAGAAAGACCACTCTGGTAGACTACGGTTTCCGTCTCCCCTGCGCCTTTGACAACCGTCCTCTGAAATTCGAGGAGTTTGAGCAGCGGCTCAACCAGGTCATCTATGTCTCCGCCACCCCCGGCGAGTATGAGCGCAGCCGCTCCGGCCAGATCGTGGAGCAGGTCATCCGGCCCACCGGTCTGCTGGACCCGATGGTGGAGGTCCGACCCATCCAGGGGCAGATCGACGACTTGGTGGGAGAGATCAACCTCCGCACCCAGCGCAACGAGCGGGTGCTGGTCACCACTCTGACCATCAAAATGGCGGAGGATTTGACCGCCTACCTGAAAAAGTCCGGCATCAAGGTGCAGTATATGCACCACAACGTCAAGACCATCGAGCGCACGGAGATCATCCGGGACCTGCGCCTGGGCAAGACGGACGTGCTGGTGGGCATCAACCTGCTTCGGGAGGGACTGGATATGCCGGAGGTCTCCCTGGTGGCGATCCTAGATGCGGACAAGGAAGGCTTTCTCCGCAGCGAGACCGCCCTGGTGCAGACCATTGGCCGGGCCGCCCGAAACGCCGAGGGCAAGGTCATCCTCTACGCCGACGAGATCACCCCCTCCATGGACCGGGCCATGTACGAGACGGCACGCCGCCGGGAGATCCAGGACCGGTTCAACAAGGAGCACGGCATCGTCCCCAAAACAGTGGTCAAGTCCGTCCGGGAGATGCTGGAGCTGTCCAAGGCGGTGGACGAGGCCGCCAAGCAGGGACGCCGGAAGGGGAAGCTCTCCCCGGAGGAGCGGGAGGAGGAGGCTCAGAAGCTGGAGCGCCAGATGAAAGAGGCCGCCTCCCGGCTGGAGTTCGAGCTGGCCGCCGCTCTGCGGGACCAGATCATCGAGCTGCGGGGAAAATAATCGGTCCGACCCATACACAATCACAGAGCCAGGTGTCTGCAACCAACAGACGCCTGGCTCTTTTTGTCTTTATTGTCCCAGCAGCCGCCGGTACTGCTCCTCCTCCGCCGTCCGGCCCACCACGGACAGGGAAGCCTCCTCCCAGCGGAAGGTCCGGGCCGCCAGATCGTGGACCTCCTCACGGGTCACGGCGTCGTAGGCGGCGATGATCTCCTCAGGGCTCATCACATAACCGTCCTGGAGGACGGAGCGGGCCAGGTGGTTCATATGGGCTGTGGTGGATTCCAGCGCCATGAGGACGTTGGCCTTGGACAGCTCCCGCGCCCGGTCCAGCTCCTCCTGGGAGACGCCGTGCTGAAGAAAGTCGTCCACCACGCTGCGGATGCTGGCGATGGCCTGTTCCTCCGTGTCCCGGCTCTGGGCAGTGCCGATGCAGAAGATACCCGTGTCCTCGTAGCTGGAGCCGTAGGTGTAAATGTTGTAGCACAGGCCCTGCTCCTCCCGGACGGTCTGGAACAGCCGGGAGGACATTCCACCGCCGAGAATGGAGCTGAGCAGCTGAAGACCGTACCGGTCCTGGTCGGCGCTGTCGATGGAGGGGAAGGCCAGGATGAGCTGGTTCTGCTCCGTGGCCTTGCGCTTGAGGGTGACGGCAGGGCGGTAGCGGCCCGCTCTCCGGCGGGGAGCCGTACCGGGGGTCATTTGGGAGAAGCGGCGTCGGATCTCCTCCACTACCTCCTCGCTGTAGGAGCCGGACAGAGCCACGATCACCCGATCGGGCAGATAGTGGCTTTCTTTGTACGCTCGCAGCCAGTCCCCGGTCATCTTGTCCAAGGTGGCCTTCCGCCCCAGGATGGGCCGGGCTAGGGGGGTGCCACGGAAGACGGCGGCGTTGAGCCGTTCGCTGCACACGTCGCCGGGGTCGTCCCGGTACATACCGATCTCCTCCAGCACCACACCCCGCTCCGTCTCCACGTCCTCCTGGGCGAATCTGGCGTCGAAGAACATGGAGGTCAGGATGTCCAGCCCCTCCATCAGGTGGCTGTCCAGGGCGTGGACGTAGAAGCAGGTGCATTCCTTGGTGGTGAAGGCGTTGATCTGTCCGCCGATGGCGTCCATCCGGGCGGCCATCTGGGCGGCGGTGTGGGTATTCGTCCCCTTGAACAGCATATGCTCGATAAAGTGGGCCGCCCCGGACTGGCTCGCCTGCTCGTCCCGGGAGCCAGTAGCCACCCAGATGCCCAGAGCGGCGGAGCGGACGGAGGTCAGTGGCTCCGTGAGAACGGTGACGCCGTTGGGGAGCGTCTCCAGCTGATACATAAAATTCCCCTTTTCATCGGTAAAATGGTTCTGATTAGCCTTTACCATCTCCGGCAAAGGCTACCCTTCGGGCGGCCATGCGCTTCTGCACTGTGGACACCAGGAGATAGCTCACCACCCCCACCAGCAGCACGCCGATAAAGGTGGGGAGTGCGTAATCGGTGGTCTCCTCAAGATCGAGCAGCCCGGGTACTACGCTTCTCGCCACATTTTGTCCCAGGAAAATAGGCATACTGAGCCGCCCCAGAAAATCGCACACCCGGTTCTGGAACAGTCGGCTCTCCCCCAGCAGCCCCTTTTGGCTGAAGGACAGGGTGATCGCCACGCACAGGGCGAACACGGTGAGGAACCCCAGCTTGGAGCGCCAGCCGCTGCAGAAATACAGGAGCGTTCCCAGATAACAGCCTCCCTCCACCAGCGTGACCAGCAGCCGCTGCCAGAAAGTCAGGGTGCGCTTTGCCAGCTGTTGGCAAACCTCATAGCAGGTCATGCCCAGTGACAGCTCCGCCAGCGCCCGCAGATTGCAATAGTAAGTCAGGCCGGACCAGTCGTTATAGTCTGCCAGTTTCCCCGTCTCCTGATACAGCCAGCCCAAAAGCAGCAGGGCGCACAGCGGCCCGAACAGGTGCGTATAGCTGCTGTACCAGCGCCGGGCAATGGGGTACAGGATCGCCATTGCCAGCAGCATGGAGGAGAGATACCACTCCACCGTCAGCAGACTGCTGCCAAACAGTCCCGTCCGCTGGAGCAGGAAAAAGCCGCTCACCTGATTCAGCAGTTCAGAAAAGGTGATGCTCTGATGCGCGACACGCGCCGCCAGCATCAGCAGCTGAAAGAGGATGTGATAGGGCAAAAAGCTTTTCACCTTGCGCCACAGGAATCGAAGGGTCTCGTCCCCCAGCGGCGAAGGGACGTACGCCTTCCCGCTGCCCTCTGCCGCTGCAATCGCCAGGGCCTCCTGCTCCCGCTGCCGGCTCAATGTGCGGGCCATCAGGAAGCCGGAGACGATGAAGAAAAATTCTACCCCCAGATTGCCGTGGCGGAACAGGTTCAGCCCGTTGGAAAACTCCTGATTCAGCCCCCAATAGGTGTAATTCAGATGGAACAGCACGACGCCGACGGCAAAAACAAAGCGCATCAGCTCGATTTTTCCGTTTCTTTTCTCCATAAACCACACTTCCTCTCTGTCTCTCTCCCAGGTTTGTTTGGATAACTTCTCTTTTCAAAATGCCCGTCGCCTGAAAAAGAGCCGGAGGGAAATTCTCCCTGTCCGGCTCCTCTTCACTTGCTTTGAATGCCGTGGGCCGCAGGATACCTGCCGTCGGTCTGATTTTCTCTGTTACCGGTTCTCCTTCCGGGCCTTGATCTCCCGGAGAGCGTCGATGTGGCTCAAGTTGATACGGCCCTTTTCATCGATGTCGGTGACCTTGACCCAGATCATGTCGCCGATGTTCACCGCGTCCTCCACCGTGGCGATGCGGTGGTTGGCCAGCTTGGAGATGTGCACCAGACCGTCCTTGCCGGGGGCCAGCTCCACAGAGGCGCCGAACTTCATAATGCGGACGACCTTGCCGAAGTACAGGCTGCCCACCTCGGGGACAAAGACGATGGCGTCGATGGCCTTCTTGGCGGCGTCCACGCTGGCGGAGTTGTTGCCGGAGATATAGATGGTGCCGTCTTCCTCCACGTCCACCTTGGCGCCGGAGTCGGCCTGGATCTTCTGAATGACCTTGCCGCCGGAGCCGATGACATCGCGGATGTTCTCCACAGCGATCTTCATCTTAATGAGCTTGGGGGCGTTGGGGGACAGCTCCGGACAGGGCTCGGAGATGCAGGGGATCATGAACTCGTCCAGGATCTGCATACGGGCCTCACGGGTCAGCTCCAGGGCGTTCTTCACGATCTCCAGCGTCAAGCCGTCATTTTTCAGGTCCATCTGGATGGCGGTGATGCCGGTCTTGGTGCCTGCCACCTTGAAGTCCATCTCGCCGTGGAAGTCCTCCACGCCCTGAATGTCGATGAAGGTGTTGAAGCCGCCGTCGTCGTCCTGAATCAGACCGCAGGAGATGCCGGCCACGGGAGCCTTGATGGGCACGCCGGCGTCCATCAGAGCCAGGGTGGAACCGCAGATGGAGCCCTGAGAGGTGGAGCCGTTGGAGCTGAGCACCTCGGAGACCACACGGATGGCGTAGGGGAACTCCTCCTCAGAGGGGATGACGGGCAGCAGCGCCCGCTCGGCCAGAGCGCCGTGGCCATACTCCCGGCGGTTGGTGCTCTTGCTGCCCTTGGCCTCGCCCACGGAGTAGCCGGGGAAGTTGTAGTGGTGCATATACCGCTTGGACTCCTCCTCCCAGATGGTGTCCAGCTTCTGGCAGGCGGAGAGGGTGTTCAGGGTGCAGACGGAGAGAACCTGGGTCTGACCGCGGGTGAACAGGCCGGAGCCGTGGACCCGGGGCAGGACGCCCACCTCGGCGGCCAGAGGCCGGATCTCATTCCGTGCGCGGCCGTCTACCCGGTGGCCCTCCAGCAGCCAGGCCTTGACGATCTTCTTCTGGAACTTGTAGGTGATCTCCTCCAGGTACTTGTCCATGTCGGGATAGTCCTCCAGGAACAGCTCGTGCCAGTGATCCACCAGCTTGTCCCAGCGGGCCTCCCGGACGTTCTTGTCGTCGGTGTCCATGGCGGCCTTGGCCTCGTCCATGGTGGCGTCCACGATCTTGTCGAACAGCTCCTGGTCGAAGTCGGCGTGGGGATAGTCGAACTTGGGCTTGCCGATCTCCTCCACCATCTGGTTGATGAGCTTGATCTGCTTCTGGATCTCGTCAAAGGCCTTGCAGATGCCCTCGAACATGATCTCGTCGGGGATCTGATCGGCGCCGGCCTCGATCATGACGATCTTCTTGCCGGTGGCGACTACGGTGGTGGCCATCTGGCTCTTGTGGCTCTGCTCCTGGGTGGGGTTAAAGACGATCTGGCCGTCGACATAGCCCACGCTCAGACAGCCCACAGGGCCGTTCCAGGGGATGTCGGAGATGGACAGGGCGGCGGAGGTGCCGATGGTGGCGGCTACCTCAGGGGAGCAGTCCCGGTCCACCGACAGGACGGTGCAGGTGATGGCCACATCGTTGCGGAAGTCGTGGGGGAACAGGGGACGGATGGGCCGGTCGATGCAGCGGCTGGCCAGGACGGCGGGCAGGCTGGGACGGCCCTCCCGGCGCATGAAGGAGCCGGGGATACGGCCCACGGCGTACAGCTTTTCCTCAAAGTCAACAGACAGGGGGAAGAAGTCCACCCCGTCCCGGGGCCGGGAGGCGGCGGTGGCGGTGACGAGAACGGTGGTCTCGCCATAGGTGACGACCACGGCGGCGTTGGCCAGCTCGGCCACCTTGCCCACCTCCAGCTTGAGGGGACGGCCGCACAGGTCCATCTCGTAGCACTTATAGTTGGGGAACTCGCGATGCTTAATGATGATCGACATAATTGTGTTTTCCTCCTTGGAATATTTTTCAACGGGAGGAACAGAGGGCTCTTTTTAGCACTTGAATCCGGCCTCCCGCAGACGCCGAAGGACAGATTCAACTGCTAAAAGAGGCGTTCCCTCTGTTCCAGGACGAGCTGGGAAACGCACAGCAGGGGTGACGCCCTATGACGCCACCCCTGGAGTGTATTACTTACGAATGTCCAGCTTGGCGATGATCGCACGATAGCGCTCGATATCCTTCTTTGCCAGATAGTCCAGCAGACGGCGGCGCTTACCGACCATTTTCAGCAGACCACGGCGGGAGTGGTTGTCGTGGGGATGCACCTTCAGGTGCTCGGTGAGCTGCTGAATACGGGTGGTGAGAATGGCGATCTGGACCTCGGGAGAGCCGGTGTCGTTCTCATGGGTGCGGTTTGCCTCGATGACGGCAGTTTTTTCCTCTTTGCGGATCATAATGGGTTCCACCTTTTCTTTAAATTCCCGCTGAGCTGAGTGTCAGGCCGGTGAATTGGGGATGTCTCTCTCCTGTCTCCTGAAACCAGGCCCACGGGTCTGCGTTACACGCTTAGTAACTGTATCATATTTTCAGGGCGGTGTAAAGAGCTTTTTTGGGAATTTTCCCGCGCCCTTTCTTCCCTCCCAGGGCATATCCGGCAGGGTTCCGTCACCGTTTCCGGGAACGTTATCCTGCCCCGTCCGCCGCAGGCGAACGTTTTTCCGTCTTCTGCGTTCTTTCCGGAAAATTTTGTGCAAGTTGTCAAAGCGTCTGTAAACGTCCTGTGAAGATTTTGTCAGGCTGTTCACGGCTTTTTCGTGCTTTTCTCTTGAAAAATCCTGAAAAAAGGCTTAAACTACAAAACAGCAAGAGTTTCTTGCACGGGTCCCGCAGGAGTGGGGCCGGAATGTGTGAGAGGTTTGCTGCTTTACAAGACGTCTGAGTGCACGGCTCAGGCGTTTTGTTTTTTTGCGCCCCGGTCAGTCCCCGTCCTCCGTCTCGTCTGCGGGGAAGAGCAGGCGGATCTCCGTCCCCTGCCCCGGCTGGCTCTCCAGCTGGAGCTGGGCGTTGTGGGCGGCGGCGGCGTGCTTGACGATGGACAGGCACAAACCGGTGCCTCCCACCGCCTTGGAGCGGCTCTTGTCCACCCGGTAGAACCGCTCGAACACCCGGCTCTGGTCCTCCTCCGGGATGCCAATGCCTGTGTCCGCCACCGACAGTAGCACCCGGTCTCCCAAGCGGTTCACCGTAACCACCACGCTGCCCCCGTCCCGGTTGTACTTGATGGCGTTGTCGCACAGATTGCTGATCACCTCGCCCAGCAGCTCCCTGGACCCCTGGACGATCCCGTGGGTCCCCTTCAGCTCCAGGGCGATCTCCCGGCGCTCCGCCTGGGGCCGGAAGCGGCGGAGTACCTCCTCACAGAGCGGGTACAGGTCCACCGCCGTCTTTTCCATTCCCACACCCAGGTCTTCTACCCTGGACAGCTCCAGGATATCTCCCACCAGGGTCTGGAGCCTCTGGGCCTCGTCGTAGATCTTGCCGGAGAATTCCTTCACATTTTCCGGCCGGGCGATGCCCTCATGGATGATCTCCGCATAGCCGGAGATGGAGGTCAGGGGGGTTTTCAGCTCGTGGGAGACGTTGGCGGTAAACTCCCGGCGGAGCCGGTCCTGCCGCTGGTGCTCCTGGTCCAGCAGCTCCATCTGCCGCTTGATCTGGCGGCTCTGGGCGTTGATGCGCCGGGCCAGAGGGCGCAACTCCGGATAGACCCCGTTCTCGTCAGGATGCTCCAGGTCGATCTCGTTCACCGGCCGGGCAATGGTCTCCGCAATACGCCAGGCCAGCAGGCCGGAGAGCAACACCGCCAGGGCCACCACCAGTAGCAGCGAGGGCCACACATCCAGCAGCATACTCAGTATCGTCCATTCCGTCCCGGAGACACGCAGCACGGTGCCGTCCGACAGGAGCAGGGCATAATAGGTGGTTTTGGTGGCCAGAGTGTCGGAGTAACGGACACTCCAGCCGCTGCCGCTCTCCCAGGCCTGAGCCACCTCCTCCCGCTGGCTGTGGTTCTCCATGGAGGCGGCGTCCGCCTCGCTGTCATAGAGCACCGTGCCGTCGGTATCGATCCAGGTGACGCGCTGCTGGGTAGCCTCCCGGTCCACCGTCTCCAGGAAGTCTCCCCCGCCGGTCTCCACGGCGGCCCCCAGATAGGCGGCCTCCTCCTCCAGGCGCTGCCGGTTGTGCTGGGAGAAATAGTCGAACACCGCCAGCACCGTCACCGACAGGCAGGCGAGCAGCACCACCATGGCGCAGAGGAAGCTATTCCAAAACAGCTTACGCTTCATCGTCTGTCCTCCTGATCCGGTAGCCGACCCCCCGGACCGTCTCGATCAGGTCTCCGGCCTGTCCCAGCTTCTGCCGCAGGGTGCGTACATGGACGTCCACCGTCCGGCTCTCCCCCTGGTAGGTGTAGCCCCAGACCTCCCGGATGAGCTGCTCCCGGGTGACCACCCGGTCCTCGTTTTTCAGCAGCAGGCACAGCAGGTCGAACTCCTTTCGGGTCAAAACCACCTCTGTCTCCGCCGCCTGGACCCGGCGCTTCTCCGGCCAGACGGTGAGGCCGTCCAGCCGGTACACCGTCTCCTGTTTTTCCCGGGCCGTCCGGCGGAGCAGCGCCCGGACGCGGGCGGTCAGCTCCATCATGCCGAAGGGCTTGGCCAGATAGTCGTCCGCCCCCAGGTCCAGGCCCACCACCTTGTCATACTCGCTGTCCTTGGCGGTGAGCATCATCACCGGCGTCTCCGCCGTCCCCGGCGTCCGGCGCAGACGGGCCAGGATGTCCAGCCCACTCTCCTCCGGGAGCATGATGTCCAGCAGCACCAGATCAGGCGTCTGCCGCTCCACCTCCGCCCAAAACTGGGAGGGCAGGCCGAAGCCCTTCGCCTCCAGACCGGTCTGGTTCAGGGTATAGACCACCAGCTCCCGGATGTTTCCGTCGTCCTCCACCAGATAGATCATGGCAGATCACACGATGGGCAGGCTGGGGGGATTGTTCTCCTTCCGGGACTGAGAGACGACCACTCTTCCCTCGTCCAGGGGGACCTTTTTCAGCATAAAGCCGGCGAACCCGGTGGAGCCAAAGAGCTGCCCCACCACCGACTGGAGATAGGGGAACAGGGCGTCATAGGCCTGGAGATGGACAGCTTTCTTGTCCTCATCGCTCATCACTCCCTGGCAGGAGAACAGCCCCTCCAGGGTGACGGAGACGGAGATGGCCTCCTCCCCGCTCTTGTCCTCAAAGCTCTGATAGAGGGTGGCCACGCAGTTCTGATTGTTGGCGGCAAATTTGACGTTAAAGTTGAAGTTGCTCCTGAGCTGGAGCTGTCCCTGCTTTTTGATGTCGTTGCGGAGATGCAGCTCCCGGGTGCGCTGCTGGAGCAGAGTAACGGTTGCCATGGCGGTTTCCTCCTTATATGAAGTGCAAAATGGCTGAGGTTTTGTCGGGTATAGGTCAATTATACCACGCATTTGAGGAAAGAACAATGCGCGAGCCACAGCTTTTGTCTCCGGCTGTCTCTCAAAGCACAGACCGCCCCCGGGCTGTCTGTCCTGGGGGCGGTCTCTCGATTGCTTATCTTACCTCCGTCAGCACGTCGAACTGATACGCCGCCTGCTGGTGGTAGGTCTCTCCGGGCCGTAGGACGGCGGAGGGGAAGTGGGGGAAATCCGGGGCGCAGGGGAAGCACTGGCTCTCCAGGCAAAAGCCCTGGCGGTTGCCGTAGGTCGCCCCTCCCTTCCCCGGCCGGGGGCCGTTGGGGGAGATATAATTGCCGGAATAGAGCTGGGTGCCAGGCTGGGTAGTGTAATAGGTCATGCGGATGCCGGTTTGGTCGCTCCAGGCGGTGGCAACAGGCCGCTCCATGGACGGCTCGTCCAGCACCATGTTCAGGTCGTAGCCGGAGCCGTAGGCCAGCATGGGATGGTCGCCGCCGATGTCACGGCCGATGGCCTTGGGAGTGCGGAAGTCGAAGGGGGTGCCCTCTACCGGCAATATCTCCCCGGTGAGCAGGCTGGCGCTGTCGCAGGCGGTATAGCGGGAGGCGTTCATCTGCAGCAGTGTGTCCAGGATGTCACCGGTGTCGTGGCCCGCCAGGTTGAAATAGACGTGGTTGGTCAGGTTGACGATGGTGGCCCGGTCAGTGGTCGCCTGATAGTCCAGTAGAAGGCGATTGTCCTCCGTCAGGGTGTAGCGGTAGCGGACGGAGAGGTTGCCGGGATACCCCTCCTCCCCGTCGGGGCTGAGGAAGGAAAAGGTCAGGGTGTTGCCGTCCATCTCCCCGTCAAACACCCGGAAGCAGTAGCTGCCGTGGAGGTGGTTGGGACCCTCGTTGGCCTGAAGCTGGTAGGTCTCTCCGTCCAGGACAAACCGGGCGTCCCGGAGCCGGTTGGCGAACCGGCCCACCAGATTGCCGAAGAAGCAGCCGTCCGTCTCGTACTCCGGCACGGTGTCATAACCCAGGGCCACGTCCACTAATTTTCCCGTCCGGTCTGGGACACGGATGGCCTGAATGGCGGCGGCGTAGGAGAGGATGGACACCTCCATCCCGTTACCGTTGGTCATCTGATACCGGTACACCTTCTGTCCGTCCCGGGTGTAGCCAAAAAACGCCTTTGTAATTGACATGATGCAGACCTCCTGTCTGTTGGGAAAAGCGCCGGGGCTTCCCAGCCGGAATCTTACTTATTTACGAACTCCTTCGCCACCTCGGCGATATGCTCGGCGGAGAGGCCAAACTGCTTGAGCAGGGCGGCGGCGGGGCCGGAGTGTCCGAACTCGTCGTTGACGCCGATACGCCTGACCGGGGTGGGGAGCCGCTCGCTGAGCAGGCTGCACACCGCCTCTCCCAGACCGCCGATGATGGAGTGTTCCTCGCAGGTGATGACCCTGCCGCACTCCTTCGCCGCTTTCAGGACGATCTCCTCATCCAGAGGCTTGATGGTGCAGATGTTGATGACCCGGGCAGAGATGCCGCTCTCGGCCAGCGTTTTCGCCGCCTCCAGCGCCTCGGCCACCAGGATACCGGTGGCGATGATGGCCACGTCGTTGCCCTCGGTGAGCTGCTCCCCCTTGCCGATCTCAAAGTGGAAGTCCTCGTCGTGGAACACCGGGCAGGCCGCCCGGCCAAAGCGCATATACACCGGCCCCTTGTACTCGTAGGCGGCCTTGACACACGCCCGGGCCTCCACGTCGTCGGCAGGGCTCATGACCACCATGCCGGGGATGGTGCGCATCAGGGCGAAGTCCTCACAGCACTGGTGGGAGGCCCCGTCCTCGCCCACAGAGATGCCGCCGTGGGTGGCGCCGATCTTCACATTCAGGTGGGGATAGCCGATGCTGTTGCGCACCTGCTCAAAGGCCCGGCCTGCGGCGAACATGGCAAAGGAGGAGGCGAAGGGCACCAGTCCCGTGGTGGCAAGGCCCGCCGCCACGCAGATCATATTGGCCTCTGCGATGCCGCAGTCGATATGCCGGTCGGGGAACGCCTTTTTGAACACGCCGGTCTTGGTAGCTCCCGCCAGATCGGCATCCAGCACCACCAGGTCCTCATGCTCGGCCCCCAACTCCTTCAGGGCGTTGCCGTAGCTCTCCCGGGTGGCGATCTTTTTCACGTCTGCCATCTCAGTTTGCCTCCAATTCTGCCAGCTGCGCGCTCAGCTCGTCCATGGCGATGCGATATTCCTCATCGTTGGGGGCCTTGCCGTGCCAGCCCACCTGGTTCTCCATATAGCTGACCCCCTTGCCCTTGGTGGTCTTCATGACGATGGCGGAGGGCTTGCCCTTGGTGGCCCGGGCGGCATGGAATGCGGTCTCCAGCTGGTCAAAGTCGTGGCCGTCCACCTCCTGCACCTGATAGCCGAAGGCCTGGAGCTTGTCCACGATGGGATAGGGACTCATGACGTCGGAAACCTTGCCGTCGATCTGGAGGTTGTTGTTGTCGATGATGACGCACAGGTTGTCCAGCTTGTAGTGCGCGCCGAACATCAGAGCCTCCCAGACCTGGCCCTCCTGGATTTCGCCATCACCCAGCAAGGTGTACACCCGGAAGTCCTTGCCCTGGAGCTTGGCTCCCTTGGCCATGCCCATAGCCACGGAGATGCCCTGGCCCAGAGAGCCGGTGGACATATCCACGCCGGGGACGGTGTGCATATTGGGGTGGCCCTGGAGATAGCTGTCGATGTGTCGCAGCGTGGGCAGATCCTCCACCGGGAAGAAGCCCCGGTTCGCCAGGGCCGCATACAGTCCGGGGGCGGTGTGGCCTTTGGAGAGAACGAACCGGTCCCGTCCGTCCGCTTTGGGGTCCGCCGGGTCGATATTCATCTCCTTAAAATAGAGATAGGTGAACACATCTGCCGCAGACAGGCTCCCGCCGGGATGGCCCGCCTTTGCGCCGTGGGTAGCCTCGATCACGCCCATCCGCACCCTACAGGCAGTGGCGGTAAGCTGTTTCTTTTCCTCCGAGGTCATTCTCTCACGCTCCTTTATTGTCATTTTTGTCTGTTTTGTCATGATACCCCGTCATTTTCAGGGGCGCTAGTCACATTATACACAAGGAATTCCCCCGGTGCAAGGGGCCGCACCGGGGGAATGTGAGAAATCGCAAAATCTGCATCAGGCGAGGACAACATTATCCTCCCGCTTTAGATCTGGGAGATGAACTGGTTGACAAAGCACAGGGCTGCGCCCACACAGGTGGACCAGTAGCCAAAGCTGGAGACGGTGCAGTAGCTGCCGTCCGTCTCGAAGCAGGAGAGCTTCTGGAGCCGCTGGCGCAGGTCGTACAGATAGGGGCCGATATAGCCGCCCAGCAGACCGCCCAGCACAGTCTGGCAGTCCAGGACCATGTGGATGTTGTTGATGCCGATGGCCAGATGATCCAGATAATCCTTCCACAGCTTCTGGTACTCCTCGTTGCCGTTCTGAAGCCCCTCGAAGAAGGCCTCGATGGAGATGCCCAGGTCCTCAGAGATGCGGTTGGTGGAGCAATACGCCTCCAGACAGCCCTTCTGGCCGCAGCCGCACTGGCGGCCGCCGGGGACGATGGTCATGTGGCCGAACTCGCCACCGTGGAGGGTGTTGCCGTGATAGGTATCGCCGCCCAGAAGCATGGCCCCGCCGATGCCCCGGTGGAGGAACAGATAGACCATGTTCTTCTTCTCCGGGTTGACCCACCAGGTAGCCAGGCCTCCGGCGTTGGCGTCGTTTTCAAACTGCACCGGGTAGGGGATGCGGCTGGCGATCCGGTTCAGATCCAGTTCGCTCACCGGCTGCATGGGGGACATCCCGGCGACCCCCTTCTCCATATCCGGAATGCCGCAGACGGCGATACCCACGCCAAGGAGACGGTTGGTGTCGATGTTGTTGGTGTGGATAAAGTCCTCGATGGCCTTGGCCAGGAAGTCGGCGTATTCGTCGTCGTTGGCCAAGGGCTTGGTCACCCGCTGGCTGCACAGCAGCTGGGCGCGGATGTTGATACAGGCCAGATGAATCCGCTGGTGGCCGATATACACGCCGATGGCCAGACGGACGTTGTTGGAGACGCCAATGGCCCGGGGCTTCCGTCCCCCGGTGGAATCAAAGGTGCCCTGGAACTCCAGCAGATCGGCCTCCTGAAGCTCCTTCAGGTTTTGGCCCACGGTGGGCAGGCTCAGAGACAGGGCCTGGGCAATATCCTGCTTGGTAACGGGGTGTCCGGCGGAATAGATATACCGGAACACACGATTGCGGTTCTGCCGCCGCAGCTCGGCAGTGTTGTAGGTTGCCATAACTCTTTACTCCTTTTACCGAACTTTTGGAAAAGTGATTCAACTTCATTTTCATTTTATCATACCGGCGGGAAAAATCAAGCCCAAAATGAAAATTTTACGCACTTTTTCCAAAAAATGTGCAATATGCGCAAAATGGCTTTTCTTTCCCTTTTGTAAATGTCTATTTTGACGATTTCCTTCCCAGGTAATCGTTTCTTTCCTGCGAACCCGAAACATTTCCCCGCAAAACGTCCGGGTCCTTTCGGCAGAAAAGGACAATTCACCCTCCGGCGTGAGCATTATAGCATGATTTTTCCCGGGTGTCCACGAAATGTTGATGGGCAGTTTGTGAAAATTCTCTCAGGGAAAAAGGGTTCATTC
>JAJBUB010000092.1 GCA_020860575.1 Clostridiales bacterium
GTACTCTGCATAGGCCATTTTGCTTACTCGGTACTTGGGCATACTCCTAATTTTTTTGGTGAAAACACCCTTGACAAATCTCGTCTCATTTCAAAAAATGGTTCTATAATAAATGTTGGGATCAGGTTCAGAGCCTGACCCCAACATTTATTATAGAACCTTTGTTCTTACTGAATGAGAGGGAACACCGGCTTCAGCGCGGGATAGATTTTCCGATATTGCTGATACCGGGCTTCGTACCGGGCGGCGATCTCCGGGTCAGGCTCAACGGTGTCCACCACCTTGACCAAAGCATCGCAGCAGGCCTCTACCGAGGGATATTCTCCGCAGGCCACGGCGGCCAGCATGGCGCCGCCCATGCCCGGACCCTGCTCGGACTCCAGAATGTCCAGCTTGACGTTGAGGACGTTGGCGAAGATCTTCTTCCACAGCGGACTCCTGGCCCCGCCGCCGCAGATCTTGCTCCGCTCAATAGAAATGCCCAGGCTCCTGGCCACCTCGAAGGAGTCACGGATGGCGAAGGCGACCCCCTCCAGCATGGCCTGAGTCATGTCCGCCCGGGTGGTGTCCATGGTCATGCCTACAAAGGTACCCCGGGCGTCCGTGTCGTTGATGGGGCTGCGCTCGCCCATCAGGTAGGGAAGGAAATAGACATGATTGTTGCCCAGCTTGTCGTCGGTGATGGGGGCCTGGTTGGCAGCGTAGTCGCCGGTGCCGATGATGTCTTCCATCCACCACTTGTTGCAGCTGGCGGCGGAGAGCATACAGCCCATCAGGTGATAGTGTCCGTCGGCGTGGGCGAAAGAGTGGAGGCTGTTAAACTGGTCCACTCCGAACTGGTCGGAGGAGATGAAGATGGCGCCAGAGGTACCCAGGGAGATATTACACTTGCCCTCGCCCACGGTGCCGGTACCCACGGCGGCGGCGGCGTTGTCCCCGGCCCCGGCGGCCACGACCACATCGGGAGAGAGACCCAAAATGGCGGCCATCTCCGCTGTCAGGGTACCCACCGGCTGATAGCTCTCGTAGATTTGAGCCATCTGGTCCTCCCGGACGCCGCAGATGTCCAGCATCTCCCGGCTCCAGCACTTGTGCTCCACGTCAAAGAGGAGCATCCCGGAGGCGTCGGAGACGTCGGTGCAGTGGACGCCGGTGAGACGATAGGCCAGATAGTCCTTGGGCAGCATGATTTTGGCAATACGGGCGAACTTGTCCGGCTCATTGCTGCGCATCCACAGCAGCTTGGGGGCGGTGAAGCCGGCAAAGGCGATGTTGGCGGTGAGAGCGCTGAGCTTCTCCTTGCCGACGACGTTGTTGAGATAGTCCACCTCTTTGGCGGTGCGGCCGTCGTTCCACAGGATAGCGGGGCGGATGACCTTATCATCCTTGTCCAGCACCACAAGACCGTGCATCTGGCCGCCGAAGCTGATGCCCGCCACCTGGCTCCGGTCTACGTCCTGGACCAGAAGCTGGATGCCCGCAATGGTCTGGGCCATCCAGTCCTCCGGATTCTGCTCCGACCAGCCGGGATGAGGAAAGGAGATGGGGTACTCCCGGGAGACGATGTTGACGATTTTGCCGTCCCCCCGCATCAGCAGCAGCTTGACAGCGGAGGTCCCCAGATCAATGCCGATATAATACATAAGACAGCGCTCCTTTACGCAGATGGTTTTTCATAAATCCAAGTGTAGCGCAAACTGCGCAGAAGGGCAACGACAATTTTTCGATTTTTGAGTGGTTTTGACGAGAACCCGCGGGGAAAACCCGGGGAGAGAAACGGCGCCTAGCTAGGGGATGTCGTTTTGATGGCTGTTGGCGACGGTTCCGACGGTGAAAGGGGATAGCATATCTGTGACGGAAAGAAAAATTGTAAGAAGTATTCAGAATTCGGGGCGTCACGTTTTGGGGCGGCCGAGCGTCATAATAGACAGGGGAGCGATTCGAACCGTCTCCGCCTTCCGCCGGAGACACGTCGCAATGAAAGGGGAGAATGAAAATGAAACGGATGCTCAAAAACGGTCTGATCCTGCTGCTGGTGCTGTGCGCAGCGCTGATTTTCTCTCTCCAGCTCCGGTGGCTGTCCCGGAAGGGGGCCTCCCGGTACAACGAGCGTATGGCGCAGATGCACGTTGTCATCACCCTACCCGTGAGGAGCGACGAACCGGCGGAGGGAGAGAAATGGACAGATATAGATGAGGACATCACGGACGGGTTACTGACACGTTACTAACAAATCCGAACGAAAGAGAAAAAGAAAATCCTGAAACCTCTGCGGTTTCAGGATTTTTTCACATGACCCGTCGGGGATTCGAACCCCGGACACCCTGCTTAAAAGGCAGGTGCTCTGCCGACTGAGCTAACGGGTCACACACTGGGATGGCGGGACTCGAACCCACGGATGCGGGAGTCAAAGTCCCGTGCCTTACCACTTGGCGACATCCCACCATAAAAGAGCCGGACCGGCGGGATGCCGTTCCGGCTGGCCCTGCCATGCAGGTAAAAGGGTGGATAGACGGATTCGAACCGTCGGCCTCCAGAGCCACAATCTGGCGCTCTAACCAGCTGAGCTATACCCACCATAAGTTGCTGAAACGGGAGATATGCCGTAAGCCACAGAGGGAGAGACAACGCCTCCGCTCAAGGGCCTGGCAGACTACGCCTGAAGGGATTCGAACCCCCGGCCCACTGCTTAGAAGGCAGTTGCTCTATCCGACTGAGCTACAGGCGCTTATGGAGCGGGTGATGGGAATCGAACCCACACGACCAGCTTGGAAGGCTGGGATTCTACCATTGAACTACACCCGCAAGCCGTTATCAGCTTGAATAGTCTACCACGACTGGGGGGTGTTGTCAAGAATTTTCTTTCTGTTCCGGGAGAAAATCAATTTTATCGGTGGCCCTCAAAGAGAAAAACGGAAGTCACCTCAGGGCCTTATCACAGTAGGCGCAGCACTCCACGCCGCCCACCGTCTTGACCAGGGGCGGCAGATAGCCCCCCTCCGTCTGGGTGATGCAGTTGGGGTTGGAGCAGACCGGCTTCGTGCCGATCTCCACCGGGTCGGGCTTTCGGTGGCCCTGGTTGGCCAGGTCCATGAGCAGGGCCATCCGGGCGAACATGCCGAACCGGGCCTGTTCAAAATAGGCCGCCCGGGGGTCGTCGTCCACGTCCACGCTGCTCTCGTCCACCCGGGGAAGGGGATGAAGGACCATCATCTTGGGCTTGGCCCGCTCCAGCTTCCGGCGGCTGAGGACATAGACCCCCTTGTTGCGCTCATACTCCAGGGGGTCGATAAACCGCTCCCGCTGGATGCGGGTCATATACAAAACGTCCAGCAGGGGAATGACCGCCTCCAGGCCGGTGACCTCGGTGTACCACATATGGTTTTCCTGCATAAAGGCCCGCATATAGTCCGGGATGGCCAGCTCCCGGGGACTGATGAGGTAGAATTTGATGTCGTCGAACTTGGACAGGGCCTTGATGAGAGAGTGGACGGTCCGCCCGTTTTTCAGGTCGCCGCAGAGGCCGATGGAGATGCCGTCCACGCTGCCCCGGAGCCGGGTGATGGTGGTCAGGTCGGCCATGGTCTGAGTGGGGTGCATATGCCCTCCGTCCCCGGCGTTGATCACCGGCACCTCGGAATAGAGGCTGGCGGCCTTGGCGGCCCCCTCCCTGGGATTGCGCATGACGATCACATCGGAGTAGGCGGAGACCATTTTGATGGTGTCCTTCAGCGTCTCTCCCTTGGCGGTGGAGGAGGAGCGGGGGTCTGCAAAGCCAAATACGGTCCCGCCCAGCCGGAGCATGGCGGTCTGGAAGGAGAAGTTGGTGCGGGTGGACGGCTCAAAAAAAAGACTGGCCTCCAGCTTTCCCCGACAGGCGTCCAGATAATCCTCCGGATGGTCCATAATCAGCTCTGCCCGGGCGTAGATGTCCTCCCACTCCTTGCGGCTCAGGTCGTCAAAATCGATGAGGTGTCGAAAGCTCACTGCCATTGCCCCCTTGCGTGCGATTCCGCTGTGTCCTGTTTTACCGCTCTGCATTGTATCACGGACGGGGGCGGGAGACAAGGACCGTCTGCCCAAAAAGTCAAAATTCGGCAGAAACCACGAATTTCGGCGGGAAAGGGGAATAAAAACTGCCCGGATGTATCAGACGGGCGGAGCGGTCCATACGGGTATGATTTGCGCCAGGGCGGAGCATCCTATCAGGTGACGAGAACTGAGAGGAGGCGCGGGGATGGCGTTCATCTGGTATTTTCTGTTCTACTCCTGGCTGGGCTTTTTGGTGGAGGTGGTCTTTGCCCGCCTGACCCACGGGAAAAAGCGGGATCGCAAGTGTATGCTACTGCTGCCCCTGTGTCCGGTCTACGGCGTGGGGGCGGTGGGGATTCTGCTCCTGCCCCGGTGGGTGCAGGAGCGGCCCCTGCTGTTGGCGCTGGGGGCAGCCCTGGTGGCCACCGGGGCGGAGTATCTCCTCTCCTGGGCGTATGAGCGGGGATGGGGGGTGTCCTTCTGGGACTACAGTGCCCTGCCCTTCCAGCTCCACGGACGGGTTTGTCTGCCCTTTGCTCTGGCCTGGGGGCCGTTGGGGCTGCCCCTGGTCTATCTGGTTCAGCCAATGGCGGAGCAGCTGGGCAGCCTGCTGCCGGAGGGGGTGGTGGGAGCGCTGGGACTGCTCTTTCTCATTGACCTCGTCCTGACAGGGCGGGTACTCCGAGCCAGCCACACCACCGACGCCCTCCGCTGGTGGGCTACAGAGCCTCCAGCTGGCTGAGAACGGCCCGAATGTCCTCCTCCCTTGCTCCCTGCTTCCGGGCGAAGGAGACCGCCTGGTTCACCGTCCAGCCCCGGACCACCGGGGCCATGGGATGGTGGACCAGACTGGGGTCATATTGGTTGAGCAGGGCGACGGCCCCGGGATTTTTTGCCAGCTCGTCGATGGTGACGGTCCCGTTTTTCAGATCCATATGAGTTCCTTTCCGGGCAGGCCTTGACCAGGCCCACCCTGCGCCGTTATAATAGCTGCCAGATAGGATATGTCGGGAGGACTGAATTATGCTTGTGAAATCTTTTTTGGGCCATGCGCCCAGCATCCACCCCACCGTCCGGGGAGCGGAGACCGCCGTGGTCACGGGTGAGGTCACGCTGTCTGCCGGAGTCAGTTTGTGGTATGGAGCCGTTCTCCGGGGGGACGCCGCCCCCATCACCGTGGGAGAGAACACCAACGTTCAGGACAACGCCGTTCTCCACTGCGACGCCGGGCAGCCCTGCCGGGTGGGCCGGGACGTGAGCATCGGCCACGGGGCGGTGGTCCACTCCGCTCAGGTGGGGGACAGGTGTCTTATTGGGATGAACGCCACCCTGCTCTCCGGCTGCTCCCTGGGAGAGGGCTGCATCGTGGGAGGCGGGGCCGTGGTGCCGGGAAACCTCCACGCCCCGGCGGGGAGCCTGCTGGTGGGCGTCCCGGCAAAGGTGGTGCGTCCGGTGAAGCCGGAGGAGGCGGACCATATACTGCAAAACGGGGCTGACTACCTCCGCCTGGCAGAGGCGACCTTTCCGGCTGCTGGTGAATAAAAAAACGCCCCTCCCGGGCAGGCTAACTCTGCCCAAAGGAGGGATAGATATGGATCGAATCAACGACAATATCCAGTGCAGCGTGGATACCTGCGCCTATCACGCGGGGGTACAGGACTACTGCACGCTCCACACCATCAAGGTGGGCTGCTGTGACCCCCAGCCCACCAGCTGCGACTGCACCGAGTGCGCCTCATTCAAGGCGAAAAAGGGCTGCGGCTGCCGGTAACACGGCGTAACAGTGAAAAGGGCCGCCCTCCTGACCGGGAGGGCGGCCCTTGTCGCTTCAGAGAAACGCTCCTGCGACACTGGAGAGCCGCAGGAGCATTTTAAACGGAAGAGGGGGAGAGCTTTATTCCTCGATAAACAGGTCGCCCTCGCCGCCCTCATCGCCGGAGAGCGCGTCCTCAACGACGGAGGAGAGCGCATCTACGGGAACGGGCTGGCGGTCCTCGGCGGCAGAGGCGTCCTCCGCCTTGCCGTCGGAGCCGTCGTCGTCCGGGATGGGGTCCTCTACCCGGAACTCGTCCAGGCCGGTACCGGCGGGGATGAGCTTGCCGATGATGACGTTCCCCTTCAGGACACGGAGGTGGTCCACCTTGCCGTAGATGGCGGCCTCGGTGAGTACCTTGGTGGTCTCCTGGAAGGAGGCAGCAGACAGGAAGGAGTCAGTGGCCAGAGAGGCCTTGGTGATGCCCAGCAGCAGACGGGTGCTGGTGGGAAGCACCAGGGGAGTGCCGTCCTCATGGGTCTCACCGGCGTCGATCCGGGCCTGGACGGCGGCAACTGCGTCGTCAAAGGCGGTCAGGTTGATGGTGGAGCCGGAGAGCAGGTCGGAGTCGCCGGCCTCCTCCACGCGGACCTTCCGCATCATCTGGCGGCAGATGACCTCGATGTGCTTGTCGTGGATATCCACGCCCTGGCTGCGGTAGGGCTTGAGCACTTCCTTGACCAGATACTCGTGGAGGGCGTGGATGCCCCGGATGCGGAGTACGTCCTGGGGATAGAGTGCGCCGGGGACGAGCTGGAAGCCCTTCTCCACATAGTCTCCGTCCTTGACCAGCAGCTGGGCATGAGGCAGCATATAGCTGACCACAGCGCCGTCGTCGCCGGTGATGTCCACACTGGTCAGAGTGCCCTTGTTCACGTTGCCGATCTTCACATGGCCGCTGATCTCCGCCAGCTGGGCCATCTTCTTGGGACGACGGGCCTCGAACAGCTCCTCCACACGGGGAAGACCCTGAGTGATATCGCCTCCGGCGACGCCGCCGGTGTGGAAGGTACGCATGGTCAGCTGGGTACCAGGCTCGCCGATGGACTGAGCGGCGATGATGCCCACCGCCTCGCCGATGCCTACCCGCTCCTGGGTGGCCAGGTTCAAGCCGTAGCACTTGGAGCAGACGCCGCTGCGGGCCTGGCAGGTGAGCACGCTGCGCACCTTGACCTCGTGGATGCCATGGGCCTCCAGGATCTTGGCGTCGGACTCCATCAGAATGGTCTCGGTGTCGAACAGCACCTCGCCGGTCTCCGGGTCGGTGATCGGCTCGCAGGCATAGCGGCCGTTGATACGCTCACCAAAGGTCTCGATGACCTGGCCGTTTTCGGAGATCTCGTAGACGCTGATGCCGTCGTCGGTCTGGCAGTCCTCCTCCCGGACGATGACCTCCTGGGAGACATCCACCAGACGGCGGGTCAGATAACCGGAGTCGGCAGTCCGCAGAGCGGTGTCCGCCAGGCCCTTCCGGGCGCCTCTGGAGGAGACGAAGTACTCCAGCACGGACAGGCCTTCACGGTAGTTGGCCTTGACGGGGATCTCAATGGTCTTACCGGCGGTGTTGGCCAGCAGGCCGCGCATGCCGGCCAGCTGACGGATCTGAGCCTGGGAGCCACGGGCGCCGGAGTCCGCCATCATGAAGATGGGGTTGTACTGGTCCAGGTTGTCGGTCAGCGCCTTGGAGACGTCGGCAGTGGTCTTTTCCCACTCCTTGACCACCAGGCGATAGCGCTCGTCGTTGGTCAGGAAGCCCCGGCGGTACTGGTTCTCGATCTTGACCACCAGCTTCTCCGTGTCAGATACCAGCTGATATTTGGCAGGGGGGATGGTCATATCGTAGATGGAGACGGTCAGAGAGCCGACGGTGGAGTAGTGGTAGCCCTGGGCCTTGATGTCGTCCAGCATGGTGGCGGAGATGGCGAAGCCGTGTTTCTGGATGCAGGCCTTGATGAGCTTGCTCAGCAGCTTCTTGCCGCAGACCTCGTTGACCTCGGGGATGAGGGCAGTATCCGGGTTCGTCCGGTCCACCAGCCCCAGGTCCTGGGGCACCTTGGAGTTGAAGATCAGGCGGCCGGCGGTAGTGCGCACCATCCGGGTGATCTCCTGACCGTTGCAGACGCCGGTGCGTCGCACCAGGATCGGCTCGTGGAGGGTCAGATCGTCGAAGTTCACCGGGTCAGACAGGTCGATGGTGCGCTCCCGCTCCTTGGGACGGCGGAGCATGGCCTCCTCATAGGCCAGCAGCGCCTCGTTGTCGTCGTAGAAAACCTTGTAGACCTCCACCGGCAGCTCGCCCTTTTCGGCGGCCTCGGCGGCCAGGGCGGCAGTGGTGCGGATCCAGGGCTGATAACGGCTGGTGTCCGGGTCACGGACCCACACGGTGTCGTCATAACGGACTTCTCCTGCGTCCAGGGCCTTGGCGGCGTCGGCGGCGGTCTCATAACTCCGGGCGGGGTCGTTGAGGGGGTCCTTCTCGTAGGTCAGGTAGTAGGAGCCGAGCACCATGTCCTGGGTGGGGACGGTGACGGGGCCGCCGTCCTGGGGTCGCAGGAGGTTGTTGGCGGAGAGCATCAGGATACGGGCCTCCGCCTGGGCCTCGGCGGACAGAGGGACATGGACGGCCATCTGGTCGCCGTCAAAGTCGGCGTTGAAGGGGGTGCAGACCAGGGGGTGGAGCTTGATGGCCCGGCCCTCTACCAGCACCGGCTCAAAGGCCTGGATGGACAGACGGTGCAGGGTGGGAGCGCGGTTGAGCATGACCGGGTGGTCCTTGATGACGAAGTCCAGGGCGTCCCAGACCTCCGGACGGCCTTTGTCCACCATCTTCTTGGCGGACTTGATGTTGTTGGCCACGCCGTCCTGCACCAGCTTCTTCATGATGAAGGGGCGGAACAGCTCCACCGCCATCTCCTTGGGCAGACCGCACTGATAGATCTTCAGCTCCGGGCCGACCACGATGACGCTGCGGCCGGAGTAGTCTACACGCTTGCCCAGCAGGTTCTGACGGAACCGGCCCTGCTTGCCCTTGAGCATATCGGACAGGCTCTTGAGGGCGCGGTTGTTGGCGCCGGTGACGGCACGGCCCCGACGGCCGTTGTCGATCAGGGCGTCCACCGCCTCCTGGAGCATCCGCTTCTCGTTGCGGACAATGATGTCCGGGGCGTTGAGCTGCATCAGGCGCTTCAGACGGTTGTTCCGGTTGATGACCCGGCGATACAGGTCGTTCAGGTCGCTGGTGGCGAAGCGTCCGCCGTCCAGCTGGACCATGGGGCGAATGTCAGGGGGAATGACGGGGAGAGCGTCGATGATCATCCACTCCGGGCGATTGCCGGAGAGCCGGAAGGCGTCCACCACCTCCAGCCGCTTGACGATCCGGGCCTTCTTCTGGCCGGAGGCGTTTTTCAGCTGGTTGTGGAGATCGGCGGAGAGGGCCTCCAGGTCGATGTCCTGGAGCAGCTTCTTGATGGCCTCGGCACCCATTCCGGCGTCGAAGTCGTCCTCATACTTCTCCCGCATATCCCGGTATTCCTTTTCGGTCAGGATCTGGTTCTTGACCAGGGGGGTGAAGCCGGGGTCGGTGACGATATAGTTGACAAAGTACAGCACCTTCTCCAGGACGCGGGGGCTGATGTCCAAAATCAGGCCCATCCGGGAGGGAATGCCCTTGAAGTACCAGATGTGGGAGACAGGGGCGGCCAGCTCGATATGGCCCATGCGCTCCCGGCGCACCTTGGAGCGGGTGACCTCTACGCCGCAACGCTCGCAGATCTTCCCCTTATAGCGAATCTTCTTATATTTCCCGCAGTGGCACTCCCAGTCCTTGGGGGGGCCACAAATGCGCGCGCAGTTCAGGCCGTCCCGCTCCGGCGTCAGGGTGCGGTAGTTGATGGTCTCCGGCTTTTTGACCTCGCCGTAGGACCATTCCCGAATCTGTTCCGGGGAGGCGACGGAAATTTTAATGGCGTCAAAATCAGGGCAGCTCATAGATAACGTCCTCCTCCTTATCAATCATCGTCCGGAGTACCGGCATCGTCCAGAAACAGCTCGCCTTCTTCGAAGGCGGGAGCCTCAGAAGACTCATCCTCGACGATGTTGCCCTCGGCGTCCATCTGGCCGGTGGTATAGCCGTGGGCGGCGAACTCCTGCTCGTTCTGGGGGTAGTAATCGTCGTCAAAATCCTTGTCCCGGGTCACATAGCCGTCGTCATCATCGTCCAGGTCGCGCAAATCGATGGTGTTGCCGTCCTTGTCCAGTACGCGAACGTCCAGACAAAGGGCCTGCAGCTCCTTCATCATGACCCGGAAGGACTCAGGCACGCCAGGCTTGGGGATGTTCTTGCCCTTGACGATGGCCTCATAGGTGCTGACACGTCCGGTGACGTCGTCGGACTTGACGGTCAGGATCTCCTGGAGGGTGTAGGCGGCGCCGTAGGCCTCCAGGGCCCAGACCTCCATCTCGCCAAACCGCTGGCCGCCGAACTGGGCCTTGCCGCCCAGAGGCTGCTGGGTGACCAGGGAGT
>JAJBUB010000098.1:0-7096 GCA_020860575.1 Clostridiales bacterium
GCTCCGCCCCGTCTCAGGGCCGGGGCCAGTACCGGGGCCACGACCGGGAGCAGGAGCCCCAGTCCTTTGACGATATGGTCAAGCACTTTCTCTCCGAGTCGGAGAGCCGCCAGTCCGATCTGAACCGGGGCGGCGAGAGCCGCCGTCCCCGCCGTCCCCGCCGGGGCTGAGCGAGGGCCGTTTCCGCCGCACTTATACATGGCCGTCTGCGCCGCTGCATCGGACTCCCCGTGCGGCGGCGTCCGGCTGTCTGAACAAAAAAGGGCCGCCCGTGAGGGGCGGCAAGGGGCTTCCCAATTGGATGGGCTGCACCCTTATCCTGCCATAGTTTGGGTCGGTTGTCAACTTCTAGTTTTGTCGAAACGGGAGAGGGGCTATGTAAAAGCCCCCTTGGCTCCCTCTTTGAGGCAGGGAGCGAAGCGGAAGTGCCGCTTGACGGCGGAGCTGTCGCCGCAAGGCGACTGAGGGAGAGCGGCAAAGACTATCTTCCGCCAGAACACCCTCGGCGAATTCGTGTCAACCCCTAACGAATTCGCCGAAAAACTTTTGCTTGTTGTAGCTGCCTGCCGCTCTCCCTCCGTCACGGCTTCGCCGTGCCACCTCTACCGCTTTGCGGCACTGACGCCTCACGGAGGGAGGCAAGGGGCACATCTCGCCAACATTCCCCCGTAGCCCCAACTTTCACCCCACCAAACGAGAAAGGACCCCAACCATGCTTCTGAAAAACGCCCGTATCTTCCCCATGGATGGCCCGGAAATCCCCCGGGGCTTCGTGGCCTTTGAGGGCGGAAAATTCGCCGTCGTCGGCCCCATGGAGGACTGCCCTCCGGGAAAGGGCCTGGACCTGGGGGGAGCGCTGGTCTACCCCGGCTTTGTGGACGCTCACTGTCACCTGGGGGTCTTTGGGGACGGCCTGGGCTTTGAGGGGGAAGACGCCAACGAAACCACCGATCCCGTCACCCCTCAGCTCCGGGGCATCGATGGGGTAAACCCCCTGGACCGGTGCTTCCAGGAGGCGAGAGAGGGAGGCGTCACCACCGTCCTCACCGGCCCCGGCTCCGCCAACCCCATCGGCGGGCAGTTTGCCGCCGTCAAGACCGCCGGGCGGTGGATCGACCGGATGATCGTCAAGGCCCCGGCGGCCATGAAGTTCGCCCTGGGGGAGAATCCCAAGCAGTCCTACAACGACCGGGACGAGACGCCCATCACCCGCATGGCCACCGCCGCCCTCATCCGGGAGGAGCTGGCCAAAGCGCAGGAGTATCTCCGCAAGCAAGAGCGGGCAAAGCGGGACGAGGACGCGGAGATGCCGGACTACGACTGCAAGCTGGAGGCCCTGGTCCCCGTCCTTCAGGGGGCGCTCCCCGCCCACTTCCACGCCCACCGGGCGGACGACATCGCCACCGCCCTGCGCATTGCCCGGGAGTTCCGGCTCAATGCCGTCATCGTCCACGCCACCGAGGGCTATCTGGTAGCCGACATCTTGGCGGAGGAGGGCGTTCCGGTGATCACCGGCCCCATCTTCGGGGACCGGAGCAAGCCGGAGCTGAAAAATCAGGCTCTGGAGAACACCGCCGTACTCATGAGGGCAGGGGTCCCCGTGGCCATCTGCACCGACCACCCGGAGAACCCCATCCAGTACCTCCCCCTGGGGGCGGCCCTGGCGGTGAAGGCTGGGGCGGACCCGGAGGAGGCCATGCAGAGCATCACCCTCCGGGCGGCCCGGATCGCCGGTATCGACAGCCGGGTGGGTTCCATCACGCCGGGAAAGGACGCAGACCTGGTGGTGCTGGACGGCTCCCCTCTGGAGGTGGCGTCCACCATCCAGATGGTGTTTATCGACGGCAAACGAGTAAAATAGAGGAGGACGGACACATGAGAATTTCCATCGGCTCCGACCACGGAGGCTTTGCCCTGAAGGAGCATATCAGAGACTATCTCATCGCCCAGGGCCATGAGGTCACGGACGTGGGGACGTACAGCGGGGAGAGCTGCGACTATCCCGACTTCGGCTACGCCGCCGCGAAACGCCTGGCTACGGGGGAGGCGGACCGGGCCATCGTCATCTGCTCCAGCGGGGTGGGCATCTCCATCACCGCCAACAAGGTCCGGGGCGTCCGCTGCGCCCTGTGCAGCGAGCCGCTCTCCGCGGAGATGAGCCGCCGCCACAACGACGCCAACTGTCTCGCCATGGGCGCTCTGATGATCGGCGTCAACATGGCCGAGCGCATCACCGACGTATTCCTCTCCACCGAATTCGAGGGCGGACGCCACAGCCGCCGGGTGGGGAAAATTTCCGCCTGCGAGGAGCTTGAGCTGGAGTGATTTTTCCGAAAAATGCCCCATTTCCCATTGACAAACGGGAAAAAGCTGTTAAAATAGAACGGCATGGCTCCTGCAAGGGAGCCTGACTTCTCTTGCCCTTTTCGGCAGGAAAGGGCCATATAGTCCATAAGGAGGTGCAAACATGGCAAAGGTCACTGACAAGTACGAGGCTCTGTATATCATCGACGCCACTTTGGCCGAGGATGCTATCGCTGCCATCGTCGCAAAGTTCCAGGCTCTGGTAGAGCAGAACGGCACGCTGACCGAGGTCAGTGAGTGGGGGAAGCGTCACCTGGCGTATCCCACCGACCACAAGACAGAGGGCTATTACGTCCTCATGACCTTCGAGGCTCCCGCCGCGTTCCCCGCTGAGCTGAACCGTAACTTCAACATCACCGACGGCGTGATCCGCTCCATGATCGTTGATCTCAACGCATAAGGAGGCGCATCATGCTCAATCGCATTATTCTCATGGGTCGTCTCACCCGGGACCCTGAGCTGCGCCGGACCCAGTCCGGAGTGGCCGTGGCGTCCTTCTCCCTGGCCGTTGACCGGGATTTTGCGGACAAGTCCACCGGTACCCGGGCCACCGATTTCATCGACATCGTCGCCTGGCGGGGGACTGCGGAGTTCGTGAGCAAGTACTTCTCCAAGGGCCGTATGGCCGTGGTGGAGGGTCGGCTCCAGATCCGTGACTGGCAGGACCGGGACGGCAACAAGCGCCGCAGCGCCGAGGTAGTGGCGGATAACATCTATTTTGGCGACTCCAGACGGGACAGTGACGGCGGCAGCTACGGCAACCGCAGCACTGGCTCCTACGGCGGCTCCTATGGCGGCGGCAACAACAGCAACAGCTACGCCCCCGCCGCTCCTCAGAACAACAGCTACGGCGCCCCCTCCGCCCCTGCGGTGTCTGAGTTCGCAGAGCTCAGCGACGACGATGGCGAGCTGCCGTTCTGAGCGGACCCAATGAAGAACAGCCTCCCCATCCGGCGAACCGCCGGGGCCGGGGAGTAAACGGACGTCGGTAAAAGTTACGTCCCATCTCAGTGAAAGGAGACCTCGATCATGGCTTTCGATAAGACTCGCAGCCGCAAGCGCAGAAAGGTCTGTGCCTTCTGCGCCGACAAGGTGGAGAGCATTGACTACAAGGATACCGGCAAGCTTCGCCGCTATCTCTCCGAGCGGGGCAAGATCCTCCCCCGCCGGACCACCGGCACCTGCGCCAAGCATCAGCGTGAGCTGACCACCGCCATCAAGCGCGCCCGTCAGATCGCCCTGCTGCCCTACGTCAACGATTGATTGACGCAATGACACAGACAATGCCCGCACAGCCGTTTGGCTGTGCGGGCATTTATTATAGAACCAAAATTCAGAATTTGTCAGAATGTGGGGCAGAAACAAACCCCCTGACGGGCCTGCCGTCAGGGGGTTTATGCGCTCATGGCTGTATTTGGCTGCGCTTGCTCACACATTTCCCGCGGGGCTGTCGATGAGATAGCTCAGCACCCGGAGGGAGTCGGAGAAGTGGAGGCTCTCCACCACCACGTCGGAATGGGCCTCGGGCACATCCAGGTCGTAGTTGGTAAAGTTCCAGATGCCCCGGATGCCCTGCTCCATAAGCCGCTCTGCGGTCTCCTGGGCGTACCGGGCAGGTAGGGTGAGCACCGCCACCGAGGCGGGATGCTCCTCCAGGTAGTCTGTCAGCCCGGCGGCGTCCAGCACCGGTATCCCGTTGATCTGGGTCCCGATCCGCTCCGGGTCGGTGTCGAAGGCGGCGGCCAGATGGAAGCCGCTGTCCAGAAAATTGAAATTCTGCATTAGCGCCCGGCCCAGGTTGCCGGCCCCGATGAGGACGGCCTCCTTCTTCTGATGGAGGTATAAAATCTCATACAGCTCCTGATACAGACTCTCCACGTTGTAGCCGTAGCCCTGCTGTCCGAATTCGCCGAAGCAGCTCAGGTCCTGCCGGATCTGAGAGGCGGTGAGGCCCATATTCTGGCCCAGTGCCGAGGAGGAAATGCGCTGCACGCCCTCCCGGCGCAGTGCGGCGAGATTGCGGCAGTAGCGGGGCAGTCTCCGGATGACTGCGTTGGAGATCTTCCCTTTTTTCATCCTTGTCACCGCCTTTCTAACAGGGGAATCGGTTGCGATAGTCGTTGCTTTTGCGAAAAGTGTTTTGTCTTTCCCGTCACATACTATAGCACAGGGACAGGGGGCTTGTCAATCTTTTCACGAAGTCCAGGCCCTCAGAAGTAGACCAGCTCCTCCTGGGGCGGCTGGGTGAGCTTGACCTCCAGGGTGCGGACCACAGGGCCTTCCTCTCCCTGGAAGATGGGGAGCCGCTGTAGCTCCACCTGGCCGGTGATCTCCACCCACTCCCGGTTTTTCAGGCTCTTGACCTCCGGGCCGCTGCACAACATCCCCAGGAAGGTGGTGTCCTGGGCGCAGCAGACCATGGCGAACCGGCCCGCCGCGAAGGTGCCCCGGGGGAACTTGGGGGACTTGGCCACCATGCCCCGGAATTTGACCTTTTTGCCCTGGTACCGCTCCATATTGTCCATACAGTCGGTGTACCAGAAGCCGAACTCATCGTCGCTCAGCTCCAGCACCGGCTTGGACAGGTCGAAGGGACACAGGCCGTTGTCATAGTCCTCCACCCGGTCGCCGTCGGCGTACTCCAGATACATTTCCGCCCGGCGGTTGACCATTTTCAGGTTCCGCTGCCGGAGCTGGTCTGCCAGCTGGTCCGTGACCCGGTTGAAGATGAGCATATCCGCATTGCGCAGCTTCTCCATCATCAGGCTGGCCATATTCTTGGCGTAGCTGTCGAAGGTGGGGGCCTCTACCAGCGTGACGATCTGGTACAGCGCCCACTGGGGCGGGAAGGCCTCCTCCAGATCCTGGAGCAGCCACATCCCGTTGTACTCGATGACGATCTGGGTGGGACGGACCTTCTTTTGCAGCTGAAACAGGTTCTGCCGGTTGAAGTCCGCCTTGTCCTCGATCACATGGCAGGTCACATTATAATAGGTCAGCGCCTGGGGGTCGTACTCCTCCTCCCCCTCCTCGGTGATGAGCAGGAGGGTGCGCTCGTCCTGGGTGAACTCCTCATTGGACAGCATGGGGGCGATGAAGTTGGTCTTGCCCGCATCCAGAAAGCCGCAGATCAGATAGACCGGGATGGGCTGCTGCTGAATTGCCATAGTGAAGTCTCTCCTTTGATTACAGACGGAACAGGGCCTTCAGCTCCGGCTCCTTCAGCTCGCTGCCGATAACGCAGAGCCGCCCGGTGACGTCTGCCGCGCCGGTGCGCACATCCACCTCGCCGGGGACGTAGTCGAAGTGGATCCAGGCCTCGTCGACCCCTGCCACAAAGCCCTTGGCCCGCAGCACCTGACCGTAGGCCCCGGTGTCCAGGGCGTCCAGAGCGGTCTGGATCTCCGCCTGGGTGAACTTCCGCGCCGTCTCCAGGCCCCAGGAGGTGAATACCTCGTCGGCGTCGTGGTGATGGTGGTGATGATGATGGTGGTGCTCGTGCTCCTCGTCCTCATCGTGGTCATGATGGTGATGATGGTGCTCGTGCTCCTCATCCTCGTCGTGGTCATGATGATGGTGGCAGCACTCGTCGTCCTCATCGCCGTCGTGGTGGTGATGGTGATGATGGTAGAACTCATCCTCATCCTCATCGTCGTCCTCGTCCTCACCGGCAGCGGCGGCGGCCTTGGCCTGGGCCATCAGCTCATCGGCCAGGGAGTGGGCCTTCATGGCGTTGAGGATCTGGTCGCCGGTGATCTGCTCCCAGGGGGTGGTGATGATGACCGCGTCCTGGTTCTTGGCCCGGAGCAGGCTCACCGCCTCCTCCAGCTTGTCCTCCTTCATGTCGCCGGTGCGGCTGAGGATGATGGTCCCGGCGTGCTGCACCTGGTCGTCAAAGAACTCGCCGAAGTTCTTCATATACATCTTGCACTTTTTGGCGTTGACCACGGTGATGGCGCTGCCCAAGGTCAGGTCGGTGTTCTCCGCCACCCGGCCCACGGCCTTGGCCACGTCGGATAGCTTGCCCACGCCGGACGGCTCGATGATGATACGGTCGGGGGCGTAGGTCTCCAGCACCTGGCGCAGCGCCACGCCAAAGTCGCCCACCAGAGAGCAGCAGATGCAGCCGGAATTCATCTCCGTGACCTGGATACCGGCGTCCTTCATAAAGCCGCCGTCGATGCCGATCTCGCCGAACTCGTTCTCGATGAGCACCACCTTCTGGCCCTGGAAGGAGTCTTTGATGAGCTTCTTAATGAGGGTGGTCTTGCCCGCACCCAGGAAGCCGGAAATAATGTCGATAGTCGTCATGATTCATGCCTCATTTCTGAAATTTGCGCCGCAAAAGACCGTCCCCGCCATGGGCGAAGGACAGCGTCAGGCGCAGAACATTGGTTTGGTTATCATTATAATCCAGTCTGTCCGGATTGCAAGGGGCACAGCCACGGAAAAGATAAAATTTTCCGTGAAATTCCCGTGTTTTTCACAGATACATGGGCTGGGTCAGCTGCCGCAGAAAGAAATCCACGCAGCAGGCGTGATATCTGACAGGCGGGGGGCGGGCGAGCAAAACGCCGGACGCCTAGTGGTGATTCACACGGCGTCCGGTGTCCGTTTTGCTGGAAATTAAAGTGCGGAGAGGTCCATGCCTGCGATGGCCTTGGCGCACCGGGGGCAGAGGTCGCCCTCCTGGGCGATGGCGGCGTTGTGCAGCCAGCACCGGGGGCACTTG
>JAJBUB010000098.1:7106-10308 GCA_020860575.1 Clostridiales bacterium
GAGCTGGACGCCATGGTAGAGCTGCTCCTCCCCGGGCCCCCCGCCCCCCCCCGGGCCCCCCGGCCCCCCCGGGGGGCGGGGCGGGGGCGGCCCCCCCCCCCCGGGGCCGCGGGGGGCGGGGGGATGCACCGTCACCTGGACGGTGAGGCCGGGGATGTTAGTCCCCGGAACGCCCTCGCCCTGGCCCTCCACGGCCTCCACCTGGGAGACGATGAACAGGTCGGCCAGCTTCAGGTCCTTCACCTGGCTGTACAGCTCCACCGCCTCGCCGGTGAGGTAGAGGGTGAGCATGGCGTCGGTGGACTTCTTGCACACCTTGGCGACACGGGCCTGCTCCAGGGCCTGGTTCACATCCGCCTTGAAGGAGAGCAGAGTGGCCCAGCGCTGCTCCTGCTCCTCGGTGAGCGTCCAGTCCTCCCGGACGACCGGCATATCGTTGAGCAGAGCGGCCTCGGCATTGTCGGAGGCCAGGTGAGGCATGGCCTGCCAGATCTCCTCGCTGGTGAAGGCCAGCAGGGGGGTCAGGATGCGCACCAGAGCGTCCAGGATGTGGAAGATGGCGGACTGGGCGCTGCGGCGCTCAAAGGAGTCCCCGCCCTCGCAGTAGAGCCGGTCCTTGATGATGTCCAGATAGAAGTTGGACATCTCCACCACACAGAAGTTGTACACATTCCGGTAGATGGCGTGGAACTCGTACACCTCATAAGCCTGACGCACCTTGTCCACCAGGCGGTTCAGGGCGGCGACGGCCCACTGGTCCAGCTCCATCATATCCTCAAAGGCCACCAGGTCGGTGTTGGGGTCGAAGCCGTTCAGGTTGCCCAGGATATACCGGCAGGTGTTGCGGATCTTCAGATAGGCGTCCGCCAGCTGCTTCAAAATGGGCTTGGACAGGCGCATATCCTGGGTGTAGTCGGCAGAGGAGACCCACAGACGGAAGATGTCCGCCCCGTACTCCTTGATGGTGTCCTGGGGGGAGATGGCGTTGCCCAGGCTCTTGTGCATGACCTTGCCCTGGCCGTCCACCGTCCAGCCGTGGGTGACGATCTGCTTGTAGGGGGGTACGCCGTTGACGGCGATGGAGGTCAGCATAGAGGACTGGAACCAGCCGCGATACTGGTCGCCGCCCTCCAGATACAGGTCGGCGGGATAGGTCAGCTCAGGCCGTACCTCACAGACCGCCTTCCAAGTGGAGCCGGAGTCGAACCACACGTCCAGAATATCCTGCTCCTTGCGGAATTCCGTGCCGCCGCAGCTCTCGCAGACGGCCCCCTCCGGCATCAGCTCCTCCTCGGAGTGGGCCCACCAAGCGTTGGAGCCCTCCTCCTTGAAGATGGCGGAAATTTTGGCGATAGACGCCTCGGTGCAGTAGGGCTTGCCGCACTGCTTGCAGAAGAACATGGGGATAGGGACGCCCCAGGTGCGCTGACGGGAGATGCACCAGTCGGACCGCTCCCGGATCATGGAGATCATCCGCTCCTTGCCCCACACCGGCTTCCACCAGATGCTGTCGCAGGAGGCTACCGCCTGCTCCTTGATGGCGTCCACGCTGGCAAACCACTGCTGGGTGGCCCGGAAGATAACCGGCTTTTTGCACCGCCAGCAATGGGGATAGCTGTGGGTGATGTTCTTGGAGGAGAGGAGCGCCCCGCTCTTGACCAGGTCGCCGTAGATCACCTCATTGGCGTCCCGGAGGACGTGGAGGCCGTTATACGGCCCGGCGTACTGATTCAGATAGCCCCGGGCATCCACCGAGACCTCCATGGTGATGTCGGTGGGGATCTCCGGATACCGCTGGCAGACATAGAAGTCGTCCAGGCCGAAGGAGGGAGCAGTGTGGACGCAACCGGAGCCGGCGTCCAGGGTGACGTGGTCGCCCAGAATGATGAGGGAATCCCGCTCCATGAAGGGATGGTAAGCGGTCATATACTCAAACTCGTCGCCGTACAGGGTGGCTACCGTCTCATACTCGGCGATGCCGCTCTCGCTCATGACGCTGTCCACCAGCTCGGTGGCCATGATGAGGATGTCCCCGGAGGCGATCTTCACCAGGGAGTACTCCAGCTGGGGATTCAGGCAGATGGCCATGTTCCCCGGCAGGGTCCAGGTGGTGGTGGTCCAGATGACGAAGTACATTTTGCTCAGGTCGCCATACTGGGCCAGCTTTCCCTTGTCGTCGTGGACCCGGAACTTGACGAAGATGGTGGTCACCGGGTCGTCCTGATACTCCACCTCGGCCTCGGCCAGAGCGGTCTCGCAGGTGGGACACCAGTAGGTGGGCTTCAGTCCCTGGTAGATCAGGCCCTTCTGGGCCATGGCACCAAAGACCTCCACCTGCTTGGCCTCGAACTCCGGCTCCAGGGTGATATAGGGGTGGTCCCAGTCGCCGATGACACCCAGGCGCTTGAAGTCCTCCCGCTGCTTGTCCACCTGCTCCAGAGCGAAGGCCCGGCACTTGTCCCGGAACTCCGGCACTGGCATGGTGTTCCGCTTGACGCCCTTTTTCTGAATGGCAGTCTCAATGGGCATGCCGTGGGTGTCCCAGCCGGGGATATAGGGGGCCTTGTAGCCCATCATGTTCTTGGAGCGGACGATAAAGTCCTTGATCACCTTGTTCATGGCGGTGCCGATGTGGATGTTGCCGTTGGCATAGGGAGGACCGTCGTGGAGGATAAAGGAGGGTCGCCCCTCATTCTTCTGCATCAGCTTGTGATACAGGTCCTTCCGGTACATCTCCTCCAGCATCCCCGGCTCCCGCTTGGCCAGCGCCGCCCGCATGGGAAAATCCGTCTTGGGCAGATGGATGGTCTTATTGTAATCTGGCATGTTTTTCTTCCTCTCTACCGGTATAAATGGCAGACAATCACATAGCCTTTTTCAAACCAAATGCAAGCATTTGGTTTGATGTGCGGCTCCTCTCCGCACTGCAATGCGCTAAGAGCCGCACATTGTGCGGTTGCGCATTGCACGCCGCCTGCGGGCGGCGTCTTATCGCTCGCACAGTCATTGTCTCTCTGTATTTTTGCCGGTACACGCCCGGCTAAAAGCACATTTTTTGGCGCTGTTTACAAGCCAAACTTAAGCTTTTGGACAGTCTGAATCACATAGCCTCTGGAACCAGAGGCTATGTGATCCTGATGGCGTTTGCACGGCTTGTCCGCCCCGCGGGGCGGGGATATCACTTGATCTCGTAGTCCTTCCC